>JANLPZ010000010.1:0-7561 GCA_031367535.1 Gemmatimonadaceae bacterium | reverse complement strand
GTTCTCGTTGGAGCCGCGCTCCCATGAGTGATGTGGTGTCGCGAAGTAGAACCTGAGCGGGACGCGTGCTTCGAGGGCCTTGTAGCTATGGAACTCCGTCCCATTGTCCGCCGTGATCGTGCGCACCACGCGCGGCTGGCGGCGCACCAGGCGTTCAAGGCGCGTGTTCAGGTCGGCGGCGGCGCGACGCTTGAGTTTCCCGATCACGACGTAGCCGACCTTGCGCTCGACCAGCGTCACGATGCACGCGCCGCCTTGGCTGTCCCCGAGCTCGGTGTCTACTTCCCAATGCCCGATGCGTGAGCGATTGGTCGCGCCAGCCGGCCGCGTTGAGATGTGCCGTTTCCCGGCGAGCCGCCCGCGACTGTCATACGACCCGTAGCGTTTGCGAACGCGCTTGTTCGCGCGACGCAGGTGCACGTGCAGGGTCCCGCCCGCCTTCTTGTCTTGCCAGAGGTGGCGGTAAATCGTCGCATGACTGATGACGAGGATGTTGAACCGTGCGAACCACCCGACGACCTGCGCGGGGCTGAAGTCCTCGCGCAGCACCGACTCCACGAGCGCCCACTGCGCGGTGCTGAACTGCGAATTGCGGCGCGACCGGCGGCGGCGCTCATTGGTGTACGACTGCGCGCGCGACGGTACGTACGCGCGTCCGTTGCAGCGCCACACATTGCGACGCAGCTCACGGCTGATCGTGCTCGGGTGTCGGTCGAGCGCGCGCGCGATCTCCGCCTGCGTGCACCCTTGCTTGCGCAGCACCGACAGGGCATACCTTTCTTCGGAGGTGATCTGGGTGTACGGCGTCATGGCAACCTTTCTCTTGGCGGAGGATGGAAGCCAAGCGTACCCCAGGTCGCCTCACTCTGCCGACGCAGCGTTGCACTTAGTATGTGAATTCGCCGTGCCTAACACGGGTTGCTGCTGACAATGCGACCTAACGTCGGTGAGCAGGAGTAGTTTTTGTGTGGTCGCATTGCAGCAGCACCCATTTTCGTTAGCGGGCGAATCCGCCATCCGTGCCGTGTCGGCACCGATCACCCATCGGTGGTCCCGCAACGGTGCCATCGCTAAGCCCGAGGGCGAGCGGTATGCTTCCGGACGTCCCACACCGGAGCCCCGATGAACTGGCAGCCCCACATCACCACGACGCCCGACATCGCTGGCGGCAAACCGATCGTGCAAGGTACGAGCCCGCAGGACTGAGGAAGATTTGGTGGAGCGTCCCGCATTTTCGCACGCGCTATCGGCAATCGAGTTCGGGCGGTGGTACTGGCTCAAATCGGAGTTGGTCGCGGCGTGCCGGCAGCTACGTGTATCGCCGACGGGATCGAAGCCGGAGCTCACCGCGCGAATCGCGGCTGCATTGTCGGGCACGGCGGTGCCCAGCATTGCTCCCCGTCGGCCCCCCGGCGCAATGCCCACACGCTTCACGCTCGATACCCGCATCGGTGAAGGTTGGCGCTGCAATCCAGCGCTTGGGCAATTCCTCCGCACGCACGCAGGCCGCAGCTTTCGCTTCAACGCGCCGGTGCGGGCATTCGTGCACACGCAGGTCGGCGCGCCTGTCTCTGCGATCATCGCCTGCTATCACGCGAGCGTGGCGCCGGGCGCAGTAAAGCCGGCGTTACTGCCGCAGTTGGAATACAATCGGCATATGCAGACGTACGCTCGGGAGCATCCCGGGGCCACGCGTGCTGAGGTCTTGTCAGCGTGGAAAGCCCGGCGCGCACGTCGTGAATGATCGGGAACATGGTCAACACTTTGGTCCGGCAACATCGGTAACACGCGGCTCAGCTCTGAGGCCGGACATTCTGGCAGGAATCGCAATCCTCCTGATGAATCTCGACGCGGCGCGCGCAGTGTCTCTCGCGGCGTTAAGTGCGCGGAGTCGGCGTGCGCCGATGTACTGAGGGCGGCGAGCACAGTCCCGCGCGGCCAATGAAGGTGGTCGTGGATACTGATGTCACCCCCCAAAACCTGGGCTGGTCGAAACGAAGAAGCTCGAGCGGCCTGTTCGCGGTCTGCACCACCGACTCGGCGAGGAGACCGGCCGATGAAGCAATTGAAGCTCTCGGTAGAACAGATCGCCCATGCGCTGTGCCAGGCCGAGTGCGCGCCCACGAGTCCCGTCGCGCCGTCGGCCCGGCTACACGCTTCAGTGGTGATTGGTTGGCCGCGTCAGTTTGGCGTTGTTGCTCCCAGGCTGGCGAGAAGTTCGTCGAGTTGGTCGAGCGACTCAGGCATCGCACCGGATGATCCGGCGGAGACGTCAGCCGCTTCCTTCGAGGGATAGAGATCGTGAACCGCGACCACCGTTCTGCCGTCGATTTCATCGAAGGTCACGGTGGTGACGGTCACGCCGCCATCGCCCTCCTCGTTCGTCCAAACGAGACGCGAATGGGGTGTCACTTCCAGGTACGTGCCGAAGAACTCCATGGTCGAATCCTGGTGGGGAAAGACCAAGCGGTACCCGCCTCCGACACGAGCATCCATCTCGCAGGACAGCAGGGTCAGACCATACGATCGTGGCACCCACCACTGCGTGAAGAGATCGGCCCTGGTCCACGCCGCGAACACGAGGCGCGCCGGACCGTTGACAGTGCGTGTGACGACGAGCTCGCGCTCGGACCTCCGTTCAACCGCCGTGTGGTTCTTCACGAGGGCGCCTTCGCTTGCTGTTCTTTCGTCCATCGATTCTCTCCTGTCGTTTCAGGTTCTCGACAACCGTGTCCAACTCGTCAAAGCGTGCGCTCCAGAGCTGGCGGTACCGTTCGATCCACTCCGCCTCTTCGTGCAGACCGCGTCGGCCGAGCCTGCAGGTACGCACGCGTCCGACCTTCTCCGTGGTGACGAACCCAGCCTGCTCCAGCACGTCAACATGTTTCTTCATCCCCGTGAGGGTCATGTCGAACCGCTGGGCGAGCGCCGTGATCGACGCGTCCGCACGCCCGAGTTCGTCCAGAACACCGCGCCGGGTGGCGTCCGAGAGTGCTCCGAACGAGACATCGAAGGTGGCCTTCGCATACTGAACCATGTGGTTCAGTGTATCAGACGGCGCAAGCACCTGCAAGGGGCCGCTTGAGCGACTGCTGGGTCGTCGTCGGCTCGTCTGAATCACGATCAACGCCGCAGTGTCCAGTCAGTCATCGGACGCCGTCGGTGCTCTCGCTTCGCGGGTCGCGCTGGTCACTCCGCGACGACATCCAGCGAGCAGCGGCCTGACGCGTGTTGTGCTGACAATGCGATCAATTGTCCGTAAGTAGAATCGACGGTAGTGTGGTCGCACCGCAGCGGAACCATGCCTCTCCAAACCGCAGCCATCACTTGTGTGACGCATGCGCATTGATGCTCGCATCACTGAAGCCTTCGAGGCGGCGAACGGGTTTCCGTTGGAGCCGAACCTCGTCGTGCTCGCGCTCATGCGATCACACAGTCACGGCACGTACTTGCCGCCTGAAGACCCGAGCGCCGTCGATGACATCGATCTGATGGGATTTGTGGTGCCACCGATCCGAAATCATCTCGGCCTCGCTCGCTGGTCTCACTGGACCGCGCAAATCGATGAGCTTGACGTGGTGCTCTACAGCCTCGAGAAGGCGACTCGGCTGCTCCTGAAGGGCAATCCGCACATCGACGGGCTGCTGTGGCTGCGCGACGACGAGTACGTGAATCGCCACGCGATGTTCACCGAAATTCATGCGCAGCGCCACATCTTCGCCGCGCTTTCAGCCGCAACGGCGTTCTCGGGATACGCGCTCGATCAATTGAAGCGCATGGAAGCGTTTGATTTCGACCGCGTTGCCGAATACGAGTCACTGACCTCACGGATCACCGGCGCCGGGCCCGTCAAGGAAGTCCTCGAGGCGGACACCGAGAAGATGGCGCACATTTCGCGGCACTGGTCGATTGAACTACCGGTCCTGCAGCGATTTCGGCAACTGCATCGCGAACATTTCAGCGGGTACATGGGCGAGAAGCGGCAGACCATGGTGCGCCGCTATCAGTACGACGTCAAGCACGCGGCACATCTGATTTGTCTGTTGTGCATGGGCGCTGAGTTTGTTGAAGCCGGACCGCTTCAGGTGTACGGCACACACGATGCGGCTTGCTGCTGACACTGCGGCCGATTGTCGGTGAGCAGGAACAGGTTTGGTGTCGCCGGTGCCGAGGAGCTGGCGTCTCTCGTCAGCCCCTGGCAATTTCAATCAACTTCTGAGGAAGGACAGAACATGGCGCGTCACATCGTTTTCACCGACAAGGCTGCCAAACCGCCGCCGATGTACAGCCAGGCTGTCAAAGCCGCTGGCCTGGTCTTCGTCTCTGGAACTGCACCGACCGACCCTGCCACCGGATCGCTGAAGGGGGAAACCATTCAGGAGCAAACGCGACAGTGTCTGACAAACATCCAAGCCATCCTTGAAGCAGCCGGAAGCTCCATGGGCAAAATCGTCAGCGTCACCGTGGTCATGGCTGACGAGGACGACTTCGCGGGCATGAACGAGGAATGGGTCAAATGGTTTCCAATTGACCCGCCTGCTCGACAGGGAGCAAAGCTGCCTGCGAAAATCGCGGGCATGAAAGTCTCCATTGCGGCAATCGCCGAGGCCTGACCAACCGTCGCAGCTGCGCGCGAGCGTTCGCCGCACACCGGGATTCGAGTATGACAACGGCAAATGACTTCGGCCTCGTCGTGGCGTGGTTCGTCTTCGGAATGGCGCGCATCGTATTCACGTCGAAGATGGTCGAACACCGCATCGACCATCCGGACCCGAGTCGGGCGATGGCGTTCACTCTGGATGCGGCATCGGCACGGCGGAACGCGGCAAACTACGATCCGCTCGGACGGCGCCTCCTGCCGTGGTATCGGGCCGTCGGCCTCACGTACTGGATACTGGCTGGCAGCGCGTGCTGGTGGGCCGTGCATCACGCCTGATCGCGGCCTCAGGATCGGCGTCGAGCGGTACGTTGGCACGCGCCGCCGCGCAGGATTCGACGCCATCTTTGCGCGGTCAGTCGGCTGATCAGCGGCTGCGGCGCATGAATAGCATTCACAGGGAGACTGATGCGGGCTATCGCGGCGCACGACGCACAACAGCATCGAGTTGCGGGTGTCTCACGAAACGGAGCGCGACATGAATGTGCAGAAGCAGATCGCAGACCACATTGCCGCGCAACCGGAGCGCAAGCGCAGTGATATGCAGGCGCTGCACGGCATCGTGCGAAAGCTGATGCCGGACTGCCGATTGTGGTTCCTCGATGGCAAGGACGAGAATGGGCGAACGGTCTCGAACCCAAGCATCGGATATGGCGTTCAGACGATGACGTACGCCGATGGAGGTACCAAGGCGTTCTATCAGATTGGCATCAGTGGCAATACAACCGGCGTCTCCGTCTACATCATGGGCCTCAAGGACAAGACGTACCTGCCCGACACATACGGCAAGACACTCGGCAAGGCGACGGTGACGGGGTACTGCATCAAGTTCAAGACACTGAGCGAGATCAACGTGCCAGTGCTCGAAGCAGCCATGCGAGATGCGATCAAACAGACAAGCGCCTGAGCGTTGCTGTTGACACTGCGGCCGCTGGTTGCTGGGCGGGATCAGGAAACGACGGCGCACGAGAATCTGACACCGCGGATGCTCATCACCGACACTCATGTCCGGCACGTATGACCTCAGATCGCGACCTTCTCCGTCACTTCCTCGCGGCACTCGCGTACCGCACGCAGAAGGCGCTGCGTGGCTGTCCACCCGACTTCGGCGAGTTTCGTGCCGGCCCACACGTACGTACGCCGCACGAACTGCTCTGGCACATGACGGGAGTGATCGGTTACGCGCGCACATTTCTGCATGGTGGAACGTTCGCGCCGCCGCGTCTCGAAACGTTCAGCGCGGAGACCGCGCGCTTTCACGATACACTGGAGCTGCTGGCGCAGGACTTCGCTGATGCGGCGCGCGAATCGTCCCTCTCCGATGCGCAGTTTCTTCAGGGACCGCTGGCCGATGCGATGACACACGCGGGCCAGCTTGCGCTGTTGCGCCGATTGGCGGGATCGCCCGTGCCGTCGGAGAACTTCATTCAGGCGGACGTGCGCGTATCGAACCTGAGCGCGGCGCAACCGTTGCCCGTCGCGCCGGACAAGTGGTGGCGTCCGGATCAGCCGCCGTTGCCGCCGATGCCGCTCGGCGACGAGCCGCCGGTGATCGACTGATGCGAGTAGTCGAGGACTCGGAACACCGTGCAGTGTGACCGGGAATACCTTTCATGGAATCGCACTGCAGCCGGCGTCTGGCCTGTGTGAGCCATTCCAATAGCCCAGCGCTGGCGGAATACGATGCGTCGTCTCGCGAATCTGTTCCTGACCGTCGGCGCCGTTGTGGCAGTGCTCGAATTGATGCAGCGAATGCGCACGATCCGATGCAGGATCGCGTCCGGCAACAGCGGTAGGACGAACGACCATCACCACATCTGGTGACGCATGCAGAAACATCGGATCTTCACGACAGCCGTTGCCGGTGTGTATCCGCACTATCTCCTGAAGGCGACCAAGAAAGGGCGCAGGAAGGAAGAGTTGGACGAAATCATCTGCTGGCTGACGGCTACAACGCGCAGGCGCTCATGGCACACCTCGAAGACAGGACGGATTTCGAGACGTTCTTCGATGACGCACCGGCGCTCAATGCACACGTTTCCAAGATCACAGGCGTGACATTCATTTGGTATCATGCGATCCCTTCGCTACTCCATCATTTGACGCAGCGGTATGAGCTGCGGCGACAGGGTCGAAATGGAAGACAACATGGAAGACGCAGCTGCGCCGAATCCGATCGTCCATCGCTGGTACACGCGGCCAGTGCTCTTCGTGAGTGACGTCACGCGCGCGCTGGATTTCTACATCAATCAGCTTGGCTTCGAAATGCAGTGGCATGAAGGCAATGGCGCAGGTACGGTGTGCCAGGTGCATCGCAATCAATGCGAGCTGATTCTCTGCGCAGATGCCACGCGACGGGACAGGGCCCGATTGTTCATCGAGCTGACACCGCAAGCGCTCGACGAGCTTCGTCGGGAAATTGCTGCGCGTTCGGTTCTGAGCAAGTCTGCGTGGTGGGGATACGACGTGATCCAGATCGACGACCCGGATGGCAACGAATTGCTCTTCCCGTTCGAGTGATTTCGGCGATGCCATTCGATATCGGACGAGTCACTGCCAGCGACGCGAGCACGATCGCTGATCATCATGCCGGTCATTCGCGACCGGACGACGTATGCGCTCGACCGGGACATGAGCGACGTCGACGCGCTCAACTCCTGGATGTGGGCGGACAAGACGACGTTGGTGGCCGAAAAGGACGGCATCATCGTTGGGGTTCGCCATCGTTGCCCGTCTTCCGGAAGCCTTCCTGCACCCGGCGCAGGGGTATATCGATGCGCTCGTGATGTTCCGCGTACTTTAGCGGGCGCCTGCCTCACATACACGTTCCATCACCATCAGTCGACGGCGGAGAATTCATGAAGCGAGTCACGGGCATTGGCGGCATCTTCTTCAAGGCAAAAG
>JANLPZ010000197.1:0-6486 GCA_031367535.1 Gemmatimonadaceae bacterium | reverse complement strand
GCCTGCATCACCGACGCGGTGTGCAGGCGCCGTGTTTGTTTTTACTCTTACCGGTTCACCAGATGCACACCGTTCCGCACTACCGTGTACGAAGCATTTCCCGCCATGTCCCGCGTGCCGTGCCGCTGCTGACGGCCGGCGCACTCGCGGTGCTGCTGGCAGCCTGTGGCCGGTCCGATGCGACGGTTGCCGATTCGACGGTCGCCTCTCGCGCAATGGGAACTGACTCGGGAATGACGGTCGACAGCGCCGGTGGGCGATCGAAGGCCGCAACGGGCGTGATGATGACCACCGAGCAGCAGCAGGTGCTCGATGCACTCGAATCGCTGCATGGCAAACCGATCGAAATGCTGAGCGCGGTCGAGGCACGCAAGCAGCCGTCGCCGACCGACGCCGTGATGGCGGTGCTGATAAAGGATGGCAAGCCGACCACGCCGGAAGCAGTGGGTTCGGTAGTCAATCGCACCATCCCTGGCCCCGGCGGCGCACTGCCGATTCGCATCTACACGCCGGCGGGCACCGGTCCATTCCCCGTGATCGTGTATTTCCATGGCGGCGGTTTTGTGATTGCCACCAACGACACGTACGACGGCTCGGCGCGTGCGCTGACGAATGCGACCAAGGCCATCCTCGTCTCGGTGGAATACCGCAAGGCGCCGGAGCACAAGTTTCCTGCCGCGCATGACGACGCACTTGCCGCCTGGAAGTGGGTGATAGCGAACGCATCGACGTTGCGCGGCGATACAGCGCACATCGCGATTGCCGGCGAAAGTGCGGGAGGCAACCTTGCCATCGCAACGGCCGTCTCGGCGAAGACATTGGGCCTCGCTGTGCCCGTGGCGATTCTCGCTGTGTATCCGGTGACTCAGGGTGACACCACGACGCCGAGCTATACGCAGAATGCGATGGCGAAGCCGCTCAATCGCGCCATGATGAGCTGGTTCTTCACGCAGTACACGCGCTCACCGGCCGATGCAAAGGACCCGCGATTGAATCTGCTCTCGGCTGACCTGAAGGGTCTTCCGCCGACCACCATCATCACTGCGCAATTCGATCCGCTCCGCTCGGACGGTGACATGCTGGCTGAGCGCCTCAAGGCCGCTGGTGTCGATGTCGAGATCCGGAACTTCAATGGCGTGTCACACGAGTTCTTTGGGCAGGGCGCGGTCGTTCCAACAGCGCGCGAAGCTGTCGCATATGCGGCCGGAGGACTGCGCAAGCAACTGATGCCGTGATCGTGTGAACCCCGGCAATGTCGCGCCATGCCCGCGACACTGCCGGTCCCGTTCACGTGTCAATCACACGATAAACGGATCCACGATCGCGAGAACCTGCGCCATCGTCAGCGGCTCATCGAACGCTTCCGTGAGCTCCTTCGGCGCCACAGGCGTGATCGTCGACACATCGACGCCACCCTGAATCAGATTGTCTTCCCCGGCATACACGGCTTCGGTGCCGGGAATGTCGGTGATGGCACGCGTGATCCAACCCTGATTCGGTTCGTTGTCGCCGAAGTTGCCGCGCAGACGGCGAATTTCCGCCGCATGACGTGCCTCGACAGAGTGAATGGTGAGCGCCGCCTGCAGCACGTCCTTGTAGGGCAACAGTGTTGCTGCCTGGCCTTTGTAGGCCCTCACGCCGGTGTCTTCGAACGCCTGTGCGACGGCCTTGAACGTGTTGTAGTTCGTGAACACGTCGGCGAACGGCCCAGTACCGCTGCCATTGCCGTAACTGTAGTCAAAGGTCGGCTTCGGCCGCGCAGAGGAGCCGAGCGTCGTCTTGAGATAGTCGACGTGGGTGTTCTCGTGACCCTGGATCGTGGTGAAGATGGTCCGATCGGCCGCCGGGATGAGGCCCGTTGCCGCAACGCCCCGATTGTAGAACTCGGCTTCCAGGTATTCGAGGACGAGTGCAAAATTGAGCACGCCGATCACCGTCGTCGGCAGTCGTGATTGCCCGAATGCGGACGTCGAAAGTGCGGCCAGCGCCGCCGGTACCGTCCCGAGTCGAAGGCCGGCCATGACGAGGCCAGATGTTGCGGCGCCCTTCGCTATGGCATCACGTCGGGTTACCAGACGCGAGGCGATGTCCGGTTCGATCGTCGCGAGCAAACCGTCAGCCCGTAGTTGTGTGGACATGTGTCGTGTCTCCTAGGCGTTAATGACGGTGATGGACTGGACGATGAACGGTTTGGCTGCCGTCAGCACGACCTGCGGAGTATTGCCGGCATCGAACGCGTTCGGCGCGAAGTCACCGCTGCGGTTGTTGAGGAGGTCACGAATGGTTGAGGCATGGCGTGCTTCGACGGAGACAATCTTTCCGGCGAGGCCAAGGTAGCCTGCGTCCTTGATGAAACGCGCGGCACCGTTGTACGCGCTGACGCCGAGATCCTCGAAGGTTCTGGCGGTCTGCAGCACACTGGTGCGGTTGGCAAAATTGATCGCCGTGAAGACTGGCGTCAGGTTCGGGATCTTCGCGCTGCCAAGTGCGGCCGCGAAGAAATCACGATGTGCGACTTCGTGGTCGCGAATGTCAAGCAGCACACGCTGCTCGTTGGCCGCGAAAATCGAGCTGAACGCGGCATTACTCGCGGCCGTGACATAGAACGCCGCCTCGAGTTGCTCCAGCGCGTAGGCATAGTTGAGCACATCGATGTCGGAGGAGAAATCGAGTGTGATGTCTCCATTCGGCCCGACCACGGCGCCTCGCGGCTCGCCGCTCTTTGCTGGAGCCGTCAGCTCGGTGGTTGTACCAGCGCAGCCAGCAAATGCGATGGCCGCTCCGGCAAGACCGGCGTTCCGGAGAAAGCTGCGACGTGCAATCGACACATCGTCGGTATCGCGAGCGGCACCGGGTGTGAGGGTTCGAAGTGATGGGGTCATGCGCGATTCCTCCGCCGAATGACAACCATGCCGATGCCGAACAGCCCGGTGGCGAACAGCACCAGACTGGCAGGTTCAGGAACGACGCCGACTGCGGCGGAGACGGCCGTGAAATCGTCGAACTTGACCAGCGGCTCACCAAACTCGTTGCTGGCTGCGATCTGAATCGAACTCACCCCGGCAAAGAAGTCGGCGAACGAGAACAGCTGAAATCCGGTCAGGCTGCCACTGACGGTGACGGAGCGACTCACGGTCGTGGCGCCACGCACTCCGCTGAAGACGACCGTTGTCGCGGCGCCGCCGAATGGAGCCAGCGCGATGCCCGTGAAGTTGAAGAAGGCACCATCCACGCGTGCCACACTGATCAGCGACGCGTCACCGCTGTTGAGCAAGAGTGACGGGGATGTACCGCCGCCGAACAGCGGACTGTTGGCACTGCCGGCGACGAATGCATTCGCGGCGGTCGCACCAGTGCAGGGAAGGCCAACGGCGGTGAACAGGAATCCGCTCTCGGCATAGCAGTTCCCGATGTAGCGTGTCCCGGCGCCAGGAGAACTCTCCGTCAGCGTGTTGAAGGTGACGGTGGTGGTGACTTGCGCACCCACTGGTGCGGCAACGGCGGCGGTGAACACGAGCGCGAGCGCTGTGCACAACCGACCGAACGACTGCGGTGATATCGACGACATCGGCATACTCGGCGAAAGATGTCAAGGCCGCGCGAAAGGTTTTCGCGCGGATGTCCATCTGTTGGCAACTTGTACGCCAGCGTCGTCCGCGCTCTGATCGCATCTCAGTACCACAAAGCGCACTACCATTGCAGCACAGATCCTGGCACCACTGTTCACGAGTAGACGGCGGAAATTGTGAGTGTGGCTCGTCGAGCGTGGCAACACAAACGGTGCCGTCGAAAAACGGCACGCGCATCACCTTCGCATTTGCGCATCATTCGCTTTCAGCAATCCGATCTGTTCGTCGCACCCGCGAAGACACGCGGCAGGCTACGAAAGCATCGCTCTGACGATTCGTGCATGAGTCCGGAACTATTGCACTGCGTTCCGAAGATCAGAAACCACACTGTTGCCGTTCGAGCACAACACCACCAAGCACAACACCACCAAGCACAACACCACCAAGCACAATTCCACCAAGCACAATTCCACCAAGCACAACACCACCAAGCACAACACCACCAAGCACAACACCACCAAGCACAACACCAGAATGCCACGTCGCGTTGACGTCGAGCAGGCCGAGGTTCGACTCTTCGTGTGCAGGGCGCGATCACATGGCGCGCACAAGTGTCGATGTCGCGTCCGTGCTGCGCGAGGATCAACAGTGCAACGGATGGTGCTGCGACCATCGTGAGCACTGTGTGCGAATCAAGAGTGAACTCGTCCACCTCGCGCTACAGCCGACTATTGCCCTCCCGCATCAGCGTCAGGCCGCCAGCCGGTGCGGAACTGCTCTCCCTGCTGACTGCACCGAGCCTATGCACAATCGCTTCCAGTCGACAGACCTGCCGCTGCGTGTCCAGCAGGCACTGTTCGAGTGTCTGATCGAGCGTGCGGTTGGGTGCGGAAGTGCGGCGAATGGCCGAGCTCGCGCCACCATCGCTGACGAAAAATGGTGGCATCGTGTCGGCGTGGTCCTCATGGTTGCGTGAGTGCCTGTACATGCAGGTCTCCGGTCACCGCTGCGCCGCGGTGGTCGTGAAAGGGTGATCCAGAACGCAAAAAAGCGCGGGCGGCCTCGTGCTGGGCCACTCGCTCCATCATCTGTCGAGCCACGTTCACTCGTCCGATCCGGCTGGCGTGAACATCACGCATGTCATCGTGCTACTGCCACGCTAGGTGGGAGCGCATATCCGCGCAAGAGCCGATAGCGAACAGGTGAATAGGCTCCACGCCCCAACGCCACGCGAAGACTAGCGAACGAATCGCTGACCAATTGAAGCACACACGCTATACTGAGTCACAGAAAGTGGCACGAGACACGTCATACTTGCTGTTGTGAAGGAAGGTTTGGTCCTTTGCAGATGGCGCTTTGATCACCCTTGGTGATCCAGGCGCCATTTGTGTTTACCCATACTCCGGTTCGCTGATGCGCCTGCGCGCAGAGTGAATTCGCGCCAGCCCGACACCTCGACGATCACGTGGCACGAAGCATTTCGCTTCGAAGACGCTACGCGTCATACGTGGCCCTCGACTTCACCTGTCGAGATCAGGCCACACTCTGGACGCAAATTCATGTTGGAATCCGATGGCGCGTTGATCGACCCGCATCGTGCGGCGGCGCAACGTTCGGCCAAGGACTGCGGTACGCTCGACTCAGTCGTGTGCACAGCGGAACTGTATCAAAGGCCGATTCGGTGGCCGGACTACGAACGGCAGTCTCGCGCCCTGCTGACGCTCGCGCAGGCGCTGGCCGATGCTCCGGACGGTGTGCTCAAATCGCTCACCGCCGAAATCCTGACGGTGCTGAACTGCCATTCGGCTGGGGTCAGTCTTCTCTCTGACGACGCGACGCGCTTTCATTGGCCTGCCGTCGCGGGCCAATGGCGAGATCATGTCGGTGGCGGTGCGCCGCGTAACTTCGGGCCATGCGGCGACGTACTCGATTGCAACGCGCCGATACTGTTTCGGCACCCAGAACGACGATATTCGTATCTCCGTTCGGCGAAGCCGCCCGTGGTGGAGTGCCTGCTGGTCCCCTTCCGATTGCATGGAGACGTGGTCGGCGCGATCTGGGCCATCTCGCATGACGAGTTGCGGATGTTCGACGCCGAGGACCTTCGGCAGCTGGAAAGCCTCGGCGCGTTCGCCTCGGCCGTCTATCAGGCGCACGGCGTGCGCGAACGTGAACTATCGCAGGGTGATGCGGCGGTCCGGTCGCGCGTCGCGATCGCGTCGCTGCAGGCGGAACTTCGCGCCAGCGAATCAGCTGTGCAGCGCGGAGAAGGTGAGTTCCGAGATTTTGTCGAGAACGCGACCATCGGCTTGAACTGGTTGGGCGCGGATGGCACAATTCTGTGGGCGAATCAAACTGAGCTCGACATGCTCGGCTTCGACCGAGAGGAGTATGTCGGTCGGCATATTGCCGATTTCCACGCCGATCAGCCGGTCATCAAGGATATCCTGTCGCGCCTGGCGGCGGGTGAGACTGTCCACGATTACGGTGCACGCCTGAAGGGAAAGGACGGATTGATCAGACAAGTTCTCATCACGTCCAATGGCGTGTTCGAGAGCGACGTCTTCGTGCACTCGCGATGTTTCACGCGCGACGTTACCGATCGAAAGCATGCTGAAGCAGTCGCTCGCGAGCGTGACGCATTCAATCGCAGCATCATCGAGAGTAGTCCTGACTGCATCAAAGTCCTCGATCTCGAGGGGAATCTTCTTGCGCTGTACAACGGCGAGACGCTGCTCGGCATCGACGATCTATCTCCGCATCTGCATCGCCCATGGGTTGAATTCTGGAATGGCAATCACCGACAGGCCGCAATCGACGCGTTGGCGCGCGCCGTGGCTGGCGATGAAGGTCGCTTCGTCGGATATTTCCGAACGCTGCGCAACGAGGATCGATGGTGGGATGTACGCGTGTCTCC
>JANLPZ010000098.1:0-2256 GCA_031367535.1 Gemmatimonadaceae bacterium | reverse complement strand
CGCACCTTCGCCTATCAGGACCGCGTGCCCGGCTATGGCATCCACGAGATGGGTTCGGCGCGCATGGGCAAGGATTCGGGGCAATCGGTGCTCAATCAGTTCCAGCAGTCACACGACGTGAAGAACCTGTTCGTGATGGATGCCGCCGGCTTCCCGTCGGGCGCGTGTCAGAACCCGACGCTCACCATCATGGCGATGGCTGTGCGGTCTACGGACTACCTGATGCAGCAACTCAAGAAGCGGAATTTGTAGCGGGGCTTATGCCCGAGCGCGGTGTCCACTTCCCACTGCCCGATGCGAAAGCGATTCGTCGCCCCTGACTGATACCGCGTCACCGCCGTACCTCACCACGATCGCGGCACACTCACCGTATCGGCTCGCGTCAGCCTGATCCGCAGCGATTTTCCGCTCCGCACCAGTATCGTGTCAGCGGACCATACGCCCGCGTCGTCGAGGCGAAGCGTGAGTGGTATCGTCGGCTGACCATCCGCGCGTGGAATCACGAGACGAATCCGTGCCATCATGGCGCTGTCCAGCGCGGATCGCGGCGGTATGTAGGCCTCGAGCGCTGGCCAGATCGAAGCGGGCGCAGATCGCAGCCTGAAGGTGAGCTCCGCCTGCAACACGCGCACGCCTTCATTGGCGGGCATTCCCGGCCGATCGGTTGACGCGAGCCAAACGAGTCTCGCCGGATTCTCGCGCGTCGCGTTCGTCGCCGTAGCAGCCAGCGACATGCGATCGTCAGCAGCGTATCCGACGAGGTTGTACGCGGCATGCGGTGCGCGCACGAGCTCCGCGGTGCTGCGCACACTGTCCGGCCCTTCCCACCGGTACGCGGGCTTGTCAACGGTACGAAACCACCACGTTACCGTGGAATCATCGGCAGTCATGATGACGCGATAGCTGCCCCGCAATCGGCTGGGCCGTATCGCGATTCGTTCCATGTCATGCTTCAGGATCGCTGAGCGAAGCAGTCGCCGGATCGGCTCACGCTCGCTCTGCTCAGCGTTGGCGCGAGCCCATGCGAGCATGTTCGCATCCGACACGGAGTCGGCCAGCCCCGGCCCGAAGTCGTCAGGATTCGCGCCGGGATTCGACACGGTGAAATCGAACAACGCCTCCGGCGAGGACACCAGTTCTCCTGACGCGGCCGGCGCGAAGCGCATCAGCAGTCCCTGTTTACGCGGATAGGGATAGTTCCAAGTATCCGGGATCACGAGCACCGGGACATTGTTGAGCCACGCCTCGCGCGGCGCCAGTGTCGCGACGATGTAGCCGATGTCGCCGCGGCGCACCCAGGCGACGGTGTCGTTCCACACCAGCGCGCGACAGTCGGCGCCGTAGGGCCGCGCCTGGATGTACGCGGTTGGTTCACGGTCACGGATGCCCGCAGCTGCAAACTCGGCACGCGTGGCGGAATCGAGTCGAGTGAGACGGACGCGGGCCGACGGCATCGGAGTGTCCGATCCGGCAACCGGTGGTGCACCGGGACGCGCGGGTGGTGTCGAGAACGACATCGCCTGCAGCCGACTGTTCACGAGCGGCAGCATCGTATCCTGCTCGACGCGCACCACGGCCTTCACGCTGCCGGGCGCCAACGTGCAGCGCGCTCGTTCAACACCGTGCGCCGGCGCGTCCATCGCGGCACGCAACGTCAGCGCGAGCACCGGAAGAATCGCCAGCGGGATCAGGAGCTTCATATCGGTCTCGCCTGATTTCGTTGCGGTTCAAAGTTGACTTCAGACGTCCGGCTCGTGGTCCAGATGAAAGGCCATCGCCGGAACTACTTCTTCGAAGAGCTTGAAGAACCTCTCCATATTCGCAATCGAGTCCTGTGCTTCGCCTGGGACTCGTGTCATTCGCTTTACACGGTCGGCTTCGTCACCGTGGTATTCGACCGCGGTCGGGTGCACGAGTCTGTTTCGGCTTTCGGAAACTGCTCTCAGGGCTATAAGGAGCGGATCCGAATTCGGAACGTCGATACCCTCCGAAAGGAGCAGGAGCAATTTCAGCTTTGGCACAATCGGGCGTCGCTCGAAATGCTCCTCGTAGACTGCCGCACCAAATCGAAGAACGCCATAGAAGTTTATGAATCCTTCGACTGCCATCGCGGCATAAAGACGCGTCGTGTCGGACGATTGGCCTCGCTCGCGATTCAGCTGCCATAGCTCGGGGTAGTCGCGACTGTTGATTGACTGATCTAGGCTAACTGGCCAGCGATTCTGAACCTCATCGCAGTGCTGTTCGTGGCGAGCG
>JANLPZ010000138.1:0-2113 GCA_031367535.1 Gemmatimonadaceae bacterium | reverse complement strand
CATCTCGAAGCGCCGGAACGCTGCGGTAGCGATGACTGACGTGTTGCGCGGAGAGCGTTCGTGATACTGGTGGTGCAAATGGTGCGTTCGTGAGCTCGGGCATGCGGGGCAGTACGATGATTCAATCCGGCGTCAGATCGCGCTGAAACACCTCGAAGTTTGACCAGTCACCGTCGTAACGTACATCGGTGGCAAAAAACGTCGGCGTCCTGTTCACGCCAGAGCAGACGCCAATTCTGACGTTCGGAGCGACGCGCTCGACGTCGTCACCAATGAGACTCGGGAGCCGGTGAGCCGGGCGTGAGAATCGGGAGTCCGGTCATTTCGCGGCTTTCTTGAGCTGTCGGGTCGCTGCGTCGATGCGGGCGCGATAGTCAGGCAGCGATTCACCCGACCTGCGTTTCGGCAGCAGAAATCGCGGATCATCCGGCTGCTCGGCGTCACCGGTATCGACCATCAGGTCCCCGCCCTGTTTCTCGACTTCCTTCTCGAAGCGTTCGACGGCTTCGAGCACCTGCGCCACGACATCTGAGTCATCATGTAACGACACGAACACGCCGCGATCCTTGAGCCGCGTCGTCGCTTCCAGCATGGCACGATCAAGTTCTTCGGACATCTGCGCCACCATTCCGTGTGAATGTGAATCGAAGCGTGCTGGTGTCCTACTCGCGGGGACGCTCAGACGTTCGGCGTACGATGCTCAGGAAGCAAGAGATGCATCGGCTGACGCCGCTGTGACCGGCCATGTGTTGCCGTACGCTCAATGCCGCCGAGTTGAACGCAATTGGGCGGAACGTTCGAGGCCGGCGCCCTCAACACGCCGTGTGGATGCAGTCGAGTTTGGCTAGATTCAGCGCATGTCTTGGCCTGCCCTCGCGATGGCGCTGATGTGGCGCTGCGTGCGCGAACCGTCGCTGATCGGTCCGCTGCTGCTGGTGGCGTGGCGGTTCCGCCGCCGGCACTGGCTGACGCGCGCGCCGTTCCTGCCGCTGCCGGCGTGGGAGTACGTGCAGTGGCGCATGCACACAGCGTATGGCGATCACCACGCCGTACCGCCGGTGGACGACATCGCGAATTACGCGCGCTGGACCTGGCGCCTGCCGACCTGACGTGACATGACATGACAGTCGTCGCGCCCGCCGGCTTCGCGCATCGCCTGAAGGCGGAAGCGTATGCACGCGGCGCGATGCTGGCCGGTGTCACGACGCTTGGGCCGATGGACACAGCGCGCGCGTTCGACGACTGGATTGCGAAAGGGTATGCCGGCGAGATGGCGTATCTGGCACGTGGTGCCGAGAAGCGGCGGGATTCGCGGTTGCCGGTGCCGGGTGCGGTGAGTGCACTGGTGATCGGCGTGAATTACGGCGGCACAGAGCCGGATGGTCCGATCGCGCGGTATGCGCGTGGCGACGACTATCACGAGGTGCTGGTGCCGATGCTGCGCGGCATTCAGGACTGGATCTCCGCCGAACTTGGGCATTCCGTGGCCGGGAAGGCGTATACGGACACCGGGCCGATTTTGGAGCGCGATCTGGCGCGTAAAGCGGGGCTCGGGTGGTTCGGGAAGAACACGATGCTGATTTCACCGAAACACGGGTCGTTCTTTTTTATTGGCGTGTTGTTACTTGATCTTGAGCTTGAAGTCGATGCGCCGTTTGTGAGTGATCACAGCGGGACGTGCACGCGGTGTCTGGACGCGTGTCCGACGGATGCGTTCGTGTCGCCGCGGGTGCTCGATGCGACGCAGTGCATTTCGTATCTGACGATTGAGTTGAAGGGGGAGATTCCGGACGAATTGCGCGGGGAGATGGGGGAGTTGGTGTATGGGTGTGACATCTGTCAGAGCGTGTGCCCGTGGAACGTGAAGTTCTCGCAGGCGCTGGCGGAGGACTCGCCGTTCACAGCGCGGGAGTTCATTGCGGGGAAGGACGCGGTGACGCTCGCGACGGACATCCTGGCGCTGGATCAGGACGCGTTCAGTGCGGCGTTCCGGAAGTCGCCGATGAAGCGGGCGAAGCTGCGAGGGCTGCAGCGGAATGCGGTGGTCGTGCTCGACAACCTCCGGGCTCGCTAGCTTCCGAGCATGTCCCCGACCATCCTACGCGAAGGTCCC
>JANLPZ010000131.1:0-33377 GCA_031367535.1 Gemmatimonadaceae bacterium | reverse complement strand
GACATGGCGCAGGCCGGCCCGGGGTTCGAGCGCCTGAGCACCGGCGTCTCGCTGCAGGAATCACTTGTCGTTCGCCTGCGCGACAGCAGCGGCACCTGGCGCTGGATCGAAGCGGTTGGCACGAATCTTCTGCACGAACCGTCGATCGCGGGTCTCGTCCTCAACAGCCGCGATATCTCGGAGCGCAAACAACTCGAGGCACAGCTGACCGAACTGGCGTTGCGCGACCCACTCACCGGGCTCGGGAACCGACGACTGCTGAGTGATCGTGTGGAGCACGCCCTGCAGCGTCGTGTGCGGCGCGGGTCACGTGTGGCGTTGCTGCTGCTGGATCTCGATCACTTCAAACTCGTGAACGACACGCTCGGCCATGCCAAGGGTGACGCGCTGCTGATCGCGGTCTCCGAGCGATTGCAGTGTGTGTTGCGCACGGGTGACACGGTCGCGCGTCTCGGCGGCGATGAATTCGCGGTGCTGCTCGAAGATCTGTCGAGTGACGAGGAGGCGGACGCCACGGCCCTGCGCATTCAGGAGGCGCTCGACCGCCCGTTCCGACTCGACGACCGCGAGGAAGTTTTCGTGCGCGCCAGCATCGGTGTGGCGTTGGCCACCGATGGACAGGATGTCGACGCACTGATCGCCGACGCCGATGCGGCGATGTACGGCGCCAAGAACGCCGGTCGCGGTCGTGTGGAGCGCTTTTCAAACGAGATGCGCGCGAGCGTGGCGGAACGCATGGACCTCGAAGCCGATCTGCGTTTTGCGCTGGAGCGTGGTGAGCTGGATCTCGTCTACCAGCCGGTCGTCGATCTCGAGAACGGGTGCATCAGCGGTGCCGAAGCGCTGATCCGCTGGACACATCCGGAGCACGGCATGGTGCTGCCGGGTCGTTTCATCCCGGTGGCTGAGGAGTCGGAGCTGATCATCGACATCGGCCGTTTCGTGATCCGTCGCGCGGCAATCGATGCGGCGCGGTTCCGGTCAGCGTGCGACGCCGCGCGTCGGTTGCGAGTCGCGGTCAATCTCTCAGCGCGCCACGTGCTGTCACCGGAACTGCTGGACGATGTGTCCGACGCGCTGTCCCTCGCGGGCGTGTCCGGCGCGGCGATGGCAGTGGAGCTCACCGAGTCGGTCCTGGCCTCGAACGAGCCGGTGGTGGCGGCACGCCTGCGGGGGCTGCGCGATCTGGGCGTGCGCATTGCGCTCGACGACTTCGGCACCGGCTATTCGTCACTCGCGTATCTGCGGCGCTTCCCGATCGATGTGCTGAAAGTCGACAAGAGTTTTGTGTCGCACGACCGCGAGAACGCCGCCAACGATGGTGTCGCGAAGGCGATCGTATCGATCGGACAGAGCCTTGGCATGCGCACGATCGCCGAAGGCGTGGAGACCGTCGAGCAGCTGGAGCGGCTGCGGAACATCGGCTGTTCGCTGGGGCAGGGCTATCTCTTTTCTCGCCCGCTCGATCGCGATGCGTTCGAGGCGCTGCTCGTGTCGTGGGTGCCATCGACGATGGCGCCTCCGACGGCACCGCTCGATTACTTCACGCCGCCCTGAACCACAATATTCAGAGCGTGAGTTCCATGTAGACGTCCGCAGTTTCGTAGCCGAAGCCCGCCGGACAGTCACGCTCCTCGAAGCCAAGGCTCTTGTAGAGCGACACCGCGGCCGTGAGTCGGGTGTTGGATGTGAGGACCACGCGCACCGCGCATCGCTCGCGCGCAAACGCAATCACTGCTTCCGTCAGCTGTCGCCCGAGGCCACGCCCCTGCGCTTCGGGCGCGACACTCAACTTGCCGAGTTCGATCACGTCCGCGCTGTGTGGAATGGCGGCCGCAGTGCCGACGACGTCGCCACCGAGCAATGCGAAGAAGACTTCTCCGCCGACATCGACGATTTTCGCGCGTGGCGCTGCGAGATACACTTCATCGGCAGGCTCAAGAAAGTTGCCGCGCACGAGCCATTCGCGATTGAGCCGATCGAAGTCGCCGGCGAATTCGTCGCGAAATGTTACGAGTGTGATCGTCTCCCGCGTCTCCATGTGCGTCACACTAATGGCAAACGCCCGGCCGCGCAGCGCGACCGGGCGTTCGACTTGCCACCGGCGAGACCGTCAGGCCGCCGGCGTCGGTGCGACGGGTAGCGTACCGTTCGGTGTCGCCGCGTCGACGGCGTGCGGCAGCATCGCCGCCAGCTTTTCTGCCGCGGCCGAGGGATCGATGCCAAGCTTCGCCGCGATGGCCGTCACGTGTTCATTGCCGAGCGCCGCGCGCACCTGCTCGGCGGTGATCGGCAGGTTGGCCGTTCCGGTCGCGATCCATGAGTTGACGGTGTCACCCATGCCGTTGGCGCGGAACTTTTCCACCACACCGGTCAGGCCACCGTGTGCGGGATCGTTGATCACTCCCATTGCCTGATCAACCAACCCGTCGGCGGCATCGGGCAGGAGATCCTTCAGTGACTTGGCCAGGCCTTCAAGCATCGGGCAACCCTCGCATGGAGTGGGCGAACGGTGATGGGTGCAACAGGAAACGAGTTCAAGCT
Source organism: Gemmatimonadaceae bacterium (assembly GCA_031367535.1). Taxonomy (GTDB): domain Bacteria; phylum Gemmatimonadota; class Gemmatimonadetes; order Gemmatimonadales; family Gemmatimonadaceae; genus JACMLX01. The sequence continues at coordinate 30,833 of JANLPZ010000131.1, read as the reverse complement.
ATTGCGTCTCCGGCAGCAATCAGTTCCAGGCCTTTACACCGCCGTGGCGTGCGCAGGCCCCGGAGCGTTGCGCGCCAGTCCAGGCCGAACCGTCCTTGCAGGTGGCGTGGTTGCCGGCGGCAGGCGTCGCGCTCTTGGCGATGAAACGACCGCGCGCGTCGCGCGCGGGACCGGCCGCAGCGTTAGCCGGCTTGGCAGGAGCAGGTGTCGCCGACGCTGCTGTCGTCGGTGCGGCGACGGCAGCCTTGGCTGTGGTCGGTGCGGCTGTGGTCATTACGTGCGCGGGAGCGGTCGCAGTCGCCGCGGCGGATTTGCCAGCCGGCGGCGTCGCCGCGTGTGCAGCAACGGCGGGCTTCGCGGCGGGTGCGGTGGTTGGTGTCGTTACGTGTGTCGCCTGTGCGGATGCAAGCACGGGGAACAGCAGGACAGCGGCGAGCGACAGCAGCGAGCGGGAGGGAGTGCGGATCATGGCGATCTCCGGAGAGCGGTGAATCGGGGAAAGTACAGGTGCGCCGGCGCAGGGCCGGAGCGGGCGCTGGTACACGCAGATGTGAGTGATGTTCATCAGCGGTTTTTCGCTGGCTGCGAACGGGATTTCGCAATCAGTTGCACTCGGGATTCATTAGCTTGTCAATGCGTCCGCTTGTCAATGCGTCGCGTGCGCAGTCTAGCGGAAGCGCACCGCGAACTGTCGCGAATTCACTCTCACTCACCGAGCGGTCCATCATGTTCGTTCACGCTGTGTATTTCTCACTGCGCGCAGATCTTCCTGCTGCCGATCGTGACCTGTTCCTTTCGTGGCAGACGAAGCTGGTCGCGCTGCCGAGTGTGCATCACGGATACACCGGTGTGCCGGCGGCAACGGATCGTTCGGTGATCGATCGCGATTACACACACGCACTCGTGCTCGTGTTCGAGACGGCGGCCGATGAAGCGGCGTATCAGGTGCATCCGGAGCACGATCGGTTCCGCGCTGAGTGCGGCACGTTCTGGACGCAGGTTCGCATCTTCGATTCGGTGTCCTAGTGGCGTGTAACTCAAGTTCGGGGTGCTGTCGTCGCTCGAGGCATCCTGCCTGGCGGCGTTGGAAATCTTCGCAATGGCGCTGCTATTGCTGCGTTTTCCGCCCTGCCAGACAGGCGCCCCGCCCGACTTTGTGCTAATCCAACTTCAGTTACACGCGCACGAACTGGCGCGGACCGAGCGACCACTATCGCGCGTCAAGTGTCTGCTGGGCCATGTATCTGCGCCTGGTCATGCTCTGGGTCGAGACGGGCGGCTCGGTGCCATACGAGCGTCGACTCGACGCGTCGGCGACTGTCACGCAGTCGACTGTTGCGTCACCCGCGACCGAGTCGGAATCGCAGTTGCTTGACGGGCGCGCGGCCGGGAACGGCGTTGAGACGCTGCAGCAGCGTTGGCGCCAGCAGACTGAGTTCATTCATCCACGCCGCCGTCGTCACACGCACCCACAACACGCCATCCGCAGTGACGGAGAGCGGTTCGGTGACTGACGCGATCTGCGCGCCCACCGCCGTTGCCCAGTCGTCCATCGCGCCGACCTGCGCGATGCGTTCGGTCATGCCTTTCTGCGCGAGGACCTGCGCCATCACATCGGCGATGCTGACCGGCTGACCCTTCCGCTTCGGATCACTCATGCATCAGGCGCCAGTGTGCCGTGCTGCACGCGCACGGTCTGCAGCCCGGTGAGCGCGCGCGGAATGTCCTCGCTGCGTGGCACCGCCAACGCGACCTGCCCCAGTCCGCGACTCCCCAGCAGTGCGAGAATCCGCGCACTGCGATCCGCATCCAGTTCCGCGAACGGATCATCGAGGAGCAGCAGCGGCGCGGTGCCGAGTGCGGTGTGCAGGGTACGTGCTTCGAGCATGCGGAGCGCGATGGCGGCGCTGCGCTGCTGTCCGTTGCTGCCAAAACTGCGCAGGTCGCGACCATCGAGCAGCAGCTGTACTTCGTCGCGATGCGGGCCGGTGTGTGTGGTACCGCGCCGGACATCGTGCACACGTTGCGCGGCGAGCGTGGTGCGCAGCCACTCGGCAAGATCAGCTTCCGCCACGCGCGCGCCACCGCCGCGCTTGAGTGTCAGCGAGACGCTGGTGCGTTCGCCGATGGCGTCGAGCACATCGGCGTACACCGGTGCCGCGTCAACCGACCAGGCGTGTCGCTTCACGAGCATGGTGGCACCGGCGTCGGCCAGTGCCGGCTCGAATGCGGCGACCGCGTCCATCGCTTCAGCGTCGCGTGCGTGACCATTGAGTGCACGCAGCGCGGCGTTGCGCTGTGCGAGTGCGTGGCGATACCGTTGCAAGGCCAGCAGGTACTGTCGATCGGCGAGCGCCAGCATCACGTCGAGAAACCGACGCCGCTCCGCCGGTGCGCCACGCACGAGTGCCACGTCGGCTGGTGAGAACAGCACGGCCGGCGCCGCGCCGATTGCGTCACTCAGTCGCAGGACTTCGACACCGTCGAGCGTGACCTTCTTTTTCTGCGTGCTGGCGTCGAAACCTGCCGACACACTGAGCGCGCCGCGCGGTGAACCGTCGAGCGATGCGGAGACGTGAAATCCCGCATCGCCGAAGCGCACCAGATCCTTGTCCCGCGCGCCGCGCGCGCTGCGGAACAGTTCGAGGTAGTAGATCGCCTCGAGCAGGTTCGTCTTGCCGTGGCCGTTGTCGCCGAGGAGCGCGACGCCATCCGACGGCATCGCCAATGCGGCACGTTCATAGTTGCGGAAACTGGTGAGGGTGAGCTGCGTCACACGCACCGACGCGGCGTGAGGCGCACCGGTGTGCGCCGCCTCCGCAACCACGGTCATGCTCACGCGCCTGAGAACGCAGGTGCGCGCTTCTCGAGAAACGCTTTCATGCCTTCGGCCATGTCGCCGGTGGACGAGAGCGTGCCGAAGTGCGCGGCTTCGTACGCCAGCGCATCGCCCAGCGACATATCTTGGCCACGCACGACGGCATCGATGCATGCGCGCACGGCCAGCGGGCCATTCGCCATCATTGTCGTCAGCATTGCCGTGGCGGTCGACAGCAGATCGGCACTCGGCACCACCTTGTTCGCGAGGCCGATGCGGTAGGCCTCGGCGGCGTCGATGACTTCGGCCGTCATCAGCAGTTGCAGCGCGCGGCCGGTTCCGACGAGGCGCGGCAGGCGTTGCGTCCCGCCATAGCCGGGGATGATGCCGAGTTTCACTTCCGGTTGTCCGAACTTCGCGAATTCCGACGCAATCCGGAGATGGCACGCCATCGCCAGTTCACAGCCGCCGCCGAGGGCGAAGCCGTTCACCGCGGCGATCGTCGGCTTGGGGCTGCGCTCGAAGCGGCTGAAGATCTCCTGGCCGCGGCGCGCACGGGCGACGGCGCTCATGGGTGTCTGGCCGGCAAGTTCGCTGATGTCGGCGCCAGCGACGAAAGCACGGCCGGCGCCGGTGAGGATCACGCCACCCACGGACGGGTCGGCAACCGCTTCGTCGATTGCGGTGCCCAATTCGCCGATCAGGGCAGCGCTGAGGGCGTTCAGTTTATCGGGTCGATTGACTGTGATCGTCGCGATCCGGTCGGACACGGAATAGAGCAGCAGTTCGTAGGACATGCCGGGTGTGGCTGCAGTGAGTTCAGAAATCCCGGAGCCGGGATGCCAGCAGCGAAAGCTACCGCAGTCGCGGTTGCCGCCGTGGAAGGTGCGCGTCGGTGGGGCAGGGGGGACGGTGCGGTCTGGGCGTGCCTTCGTGACACACTGGCCCTCTTCTGTACTACCGGCAATACTTTGAGTCACTGGTCACTCCGCAGGGTGGGCCATAGGCCCGGGCCAGGCTACGGGAGGAGGTCCCGATGCCGATGCGATTCACGACTCGTCATGTAAATGTTCACCGCCGGATCGCCGTCCGTCGGATCACACGTGCGATGGCCAACCCGTCGGCGGGCAGCGCGGGCGCTGTGTTCTCGCTCTCGAGCGTCGCGATCAGCGTTGCGGCACACGCCCTCGTCACATGGTTCGCGCTCATCGTGCCGCCACCGTCGCTGCCGCTGGCGAAAGACGATCCGCTCGTGGCCACGCGATTCCTGTATCCGCTGATGCAGCCGTCTCCTCGTCCGGTGCAGGAGCACATCAGCTACGTCGGGTTGCTGGGTGATGGTTCATCCAAGCCAGCTGCGCCAAGGAAGGCGGCGCCGGCGGAAGGTCCGGTGGTGGCGGCGGAAGTCGCAATTGCGCCGCCTCCTGAAGAACCGACTGGGGCGCCGGACGGCATCTTCAGCGAGATCGAAGTCGACCTGGCGGTCGAGCGCGACCCGACCAGCGAAGGTCCGACCTATCCCGACTCGTTGCTGAAGGCGCACGTGGAAGGGGAAACGCATGTGCGCTTCGTGGTGGACTCGACGGGCCATGCGGACGTGGCGTCGTTCGATGTGATCACGTCCAACGAGTCGGCGTTTTCCGAAGCCGTTCGCATGGCGCTGCCGCGGATGAAGTTCCGTCCGGCGTCGATTGGTGAGAAGCGGGTCTCGCAGCACGTCGAGCAGACCTTCGTCTTCAAGGTCTCGCGCGCCCCGATCGTACCGTAGCGGCCCCGCAGTAGTTTCTGGCCCATCGATCGCAACGGATTGGCCGTAGTCGGTGCACCTCTCGTGGTGCACGGCTGCAGCCGCCGTGTGCGCTACTCCCTGTCGCCGCCCTCCGGTCAACGCATCGTGCTTCGTGCATCGTCGCTGGTCTCTGCCATCTCTCTCGGCACGGTTGCCGCTGTGCTGCTCGCGCCTCGTGTGCTGCCTGCTCAGTCGGCGCGGCGTGCCGGGTCGACGCAACCTTCAGCGCCGGCTACCGTGTGGCCCGACGAGGGACCGCGCACCTGGGCACCGCGTCCGACCGTGGGCGCGATCACCGCCAATGATCTGCGCACGCGTCTCTATCAGTTCGCAGACGATTCGATGCAGGGCCGACGCATCGGTGAAATCGGCAACGCGAAAGGCACCGACTACATCGCACGGGAGTTCAAGCGACTTGGCCTGAAGCCGGCTGGTGACAGCGGCACGTATTTCCAGATGCTCCCGTTTGGCCCCGTTGGTTTCGACAGCGCTGCATCGCGACTCATCGTGCGTGGCGCAGCATTGCGTGCGAAAGCCGACTGGATTCCGATGACGCCATCCGCCGCGACACGTATCGCGACGCAAGCGACGATCGACAACGTGCCGACGGTGTTCGCTGGACGTTGGGGTGACACGACGGTGGCGCTCGAGGCCGCGATGTTTCGCGGCAAGGTCGCGGTGTTCCGTGCGGCGCCATCGGTGGCAGCCGTCGGTGCCGCGAGTGGTGCGCCGGCGTCGTTCCTCAGCTGTGATGCACGGCCCGACATGTTCGGTGCCGCCGCGGTGATTGCAGCGGAAGCATCGGGTCGCGCGCCGGTGCGTCGCGCGACCGGTACGCCGCCTGTGCGTGACATGCGCGCACAGGATGCGGGAGCGGTTGGCATCCTGATCGTGGGTCTCGATGGGATGTCACCGGCGACAGTCGCGGGCGCGTTCGCGCCACGCCCGACGATGCGGCCGACGGCGGTCACGAATGGCGTCGGTGCGGCGACGATCTCGGCGGCGGTGGCAGCGCAACTATTCAGTGGAAATCTCGATCAACTCTCAGTCGGGACGGCGGGCGCTCCGGTGTCCGGTTCGTGGACGTACGCGTGGAAGCCGTCCGCGGCGCCAGCGCGCAACGTCATTGCGGTGCTGCCGGGCTCCGATCCGACGCTTGCCACCGAATACGTGCTCGTCGGCGCGCACAACGATCACGTCGGGACGAGCCCCGTCGCGCTCGATCACGATTCACTGCGCGCCGTGAACACGGTCACGCGCAAGCAGGGGGCGAACGATGGTGCCTGCGCACCGACGGCTGCCCAGCAGAAGCAGATCGATTCACTGATTGCGGTGGCGCGTCGCGTGCGACCGGCACGTCGCGATTCGATCTTCAACGGCGCCGATGACGACGGCTCGGGCACGGTGGTGTTGCTCGAGATCGCAGAGCAGTTCGCGGCTGAGAAGCCGAAGCGCTCGATCATCTTCGTATCACATCAGGGTGAAGAGGCGGGGCTGCTCGGCTCATCGTGGTTTGTCGATCATCCGACCGTGCCGCTGACGCAGATCGTCGCTGCGCACAACATGGACATGCTCGGCAAAGGCCGCGTGGACCAGGTGAAGTTCGGTGGACCGGCGTCGGTGCAGACCCTTGGCGCACGTCGACTGTCACGCGAATTCGGCGACATCATCGACTCGGTGAACGCGACGCGCACCGAGGTGATGGCGCTCGACAAGTCGTGGGATGTGACGGCGAATCCGCTCAACCGCTTCTGTCGCAGCGATCAGGTGAACTACGTCCGCAAGGACATTCCCGTCACGTACTTCTCGCTCGGCTATGCGCAGGATTATCACCAGCTGACCGACGAGCCGCAGTACATCGAGTACGATCACTCGGCACGACTCGCGCGCTTCATTCACGACGTGATGATGGCGATCGCGACGCGCACGGATCGGCCGGCGATCACAGGCGCCGATCCGTCGTATCCGCAGTGTTTCCGCTGACACACGTGCATATCGCGTGCAATGCATGCCATTCGGTGACAGTGCATTCAATCACGCTTGGGCGTGATTGAATGCACTGTCACCGAATGGCCCCGCTGCCGGCCGTCACCTTTCCGGATGACGGCTGCGAGCTGCGGATCATCGACCAGACGCGCCTGCCCGGCGCGCTGGTCGAACTCGCACTGACGACATTGCCGGAGATGGTGGACGCGATTCAGTCGCTGCGTGTGCGCGGTGCGCCGGCGATCGGTGTGGCGGGCGCGGTGGGATTGGCAGTGCTCGCCGAGCGTGCGGCGCTGGAGAGACCGGCGACGTTCGATGCGGACATTGCCGCCGCGGCCGCCGCGCTGCGGTCGGCACGACCGACAGCCGTGAATCTGGCGTGGGCCGTGGATCAGGTGCTCGCAGCGGGGCAGGTGGGTGGCGGGTCGCCGAGTGTGCGCGCGACGGCGATGCGCGTACAGGCAGCAACGATTCTGGCCGACGACATCGCGATGTGCGCGAGCATCGGCGCGCATGGTGCGACGCTGCTGCGCGACGGGATGACCGTGTTGACGCATTGCAATGCCGGCGCCCTGGCAACGGCGGGCATCGGCACGGCGCTGGCGCCGGTGTACACGATGCACACGCGTGGCGAAACCATTCGCGTGTTTGCCGACGAAACGCGCCCGCTGTTGCAGGGTGCGCGTTTGACGGCGTGGGAACTGGATCGCGCCGGCGTGTCCGTGACGCTGCTCACCGACGGCATGGCGGCAAGTGTGATGCGGTCCGGTGTCATCGACGCGGTGCTGGTGGGCGCTGATCGCATCGCGGCCAATGGTGACGTCGCGAACAAGATCGGCACATATGGCGTGGCGGTTCTGGCGCGACACCATGGCATTCCGTTCTACGTGCTGGCGCCACGCTCGACACTCGATCCAGCCACGCCCGACGGTGAGGCGATGATCATCGAAATGCGCGATGGCAGTGAGGTGCGATCGCTGGGCGGCGTCGCGACGGCGCCGGGGAACGTGACCGTGCACAATCCGGCGTTCGATGTGACGCCGGCGGCACTCGTCACTGCAATCGTGACTGACAGCGGCGTGTTTCATCCACCATATCACTTCTCCATCTGATGCGCTCCGTCCTTGCTCTCGATCAGGGAACCACTGGTTCCACGGCGCTCGTGATTGCGGCTGATGGTCGCGTCCTCGGTCGCGGCTACCGCGAATTCGCGCAGCATTTTCCAACGCCCGGCTGGGTCGAGCACGAGCCCGCCGACCTGTTGCGCGCCACGCTCGATGCGGCGCGTGAAGCATTGGCGGCGGCCGCGGTGACGCCGGAATGCATCGGCATCACGAATCAGCGCGAAACAGTCGTCGTGTGGGACAAGGCGACCGGCGTGCCGGTGCATCGTGCGATCGTCTGGCAGGATCGTCGCACCGCCGACCGGTGTGTGGCGCTGGCCGGCTCGAAGGAGTTCATCGCGCAGCGCACAGGCCTCGTGCTCGATGCGTACTTCAGCGCGACAAAAATCGAATGGCTGCTGCGCAGCAATGGTGGCCTCATGAAACGCGCCATCAACGGCGAACTGCTGGCCGGCACCGTCGACACGTGGCTGATCGGGCAGCTGACCGATGGCGCCGTGCACGCCACCGATCCGACGAACGCGAGTCGCACGATGCTCTACGACATCGACACACATGCGTGGAGTGCTGAGTTGTGCGAGCTGTTCGGCGTGCCGCGGGCGATGTTGCCTGAAGTGCGCACCTCACGTGGCGATTTCGGCGTCGCCAACGCACGCCATCTCGGCGTGGCGTTACCGATCACCGGCGTGGCGGGTGATCAGCAGTCCGCGCTGTTCGGACAGGGGTGTGTCGCACCCGGCGAAGCGAAGAACACCTACGGCACCGGCGCGTTCATGCTGATGAACACCGGCACGAAGCGGCCCAGCCTCGGTGACGGCCTGTTGACGACGATTGCGTGTGACGCGGACGGTGGGCCGTGTTATGCGCTGGAAGCGGCCATCTTCATCGCTGGTGCGGCGGTGCAGTGGATTCGTGACGGGCTTGGATTGATCGCGACTGCATCGGAAACGGAAGCGCTGGCGAGCGGGCTGGCGTCGAACGACGGCGTGTATTTCGTGCCCGCGCTGACGGGTCTGGGCGCGCCGCACTGGGAAGCCGAAGCGCGTGGCACACTCGTCGGCCTCACACGCGGCACGACGCGCGCGCACATCGTTCGCGCGGCGCTGGAAGCAATGGCGTTCGGCACCGCGGACGTGATGCAGTCGATGCAGACGCGCAGCGGTGTCGTGCTGGACGCGCTGCGTGTGGACGGTGGGGCCGCGAACAACGGATGGCTGATGCAATTCCAGGCCGATGTGCTTGGCGTGCCGGTGGAGAAGCCGGCGATGGTCGAGACGACGGCACTGGGCGCCGCCGGATTGGCGGGCCTGCACACCGGTGTGTGGACGTCCGTAACGGAATTCCGCAGCGCGCAGCGGGTGTCGGTGGTGACGCCGGGGAAGGGCGCGGTCAATGCGCGTGCGGCGTATGTGGGCTGGCAGCGTGCGGTGCGTGCGGCGCTGGGGTGGGCGCGGGACGGGGGGTGAAGGCGCGGTTCGGATCAATCGGCGATCAAGGGGTCAGAGCACTTGAAACCGTTCAAGGGGTCAGAGCACTTGAAACCGTTCAAGGGGTCAGAGCACTTGAAATCGTTCAAGGGGTCAGAGCACTTGAAACCGTTCAAGGGGCCAGAGCACTTGAAAATCCGTGGGCGGAATCAAGGGGACGGAGATCTTGGTTCCCGGAATCAAGATCTCCGTCCCCTCGATCAGTCGTCCCCTTGATCGGTCAGCGCGACAACACCACACTGGCTATCCCTGAACGGCCGCCTCGATCATGGCGACGTTGAGCTTCTTCATCGGCATCATCGCGTCGAACGCGCGCTTCGCTGCGTCCCCGCCGGCCGCCATCGCATCGGTCAGCACACGAGGCGTGATCTGCCACGAGATGCCCCATTTGTCGCGACACCATCCGCACTGGCTCTCCTGGCCGCCGTTCGAGACGATGGCGTCCCAGTACCGGTCGGTTTCCGCCTGATCGTCGGTCGCGATCTGGAATGAAAAGGCCTCGCTGTGCTTGAATGCGGGTCCGCCGTTGAGCCCGACGCAGGGAATGCCCGCCACCGTGAACTCGACGGTGAGCACGTCGCCCGCCTTCCCACTGGGATAGTCAGACGGGGCGCGATGGACCGCGGTGACGCTGCTCCCAGGAAACGTCGAGGCGTAGAAGTTGGCGGCCTCTTCGGCAGCGCGGTCGTACCAGATACAAACGATGTTCTTGGCGGTCATCCGGATCTCCTGGTCAGGATTTGTGTGTGCGCATGGAATGGCGCATTGCGGCGCTGAGCGAACGCCCAGGGCAGGTCACGATCACGAATTCTGACCCATCGAGCGCCGCAAAATCATCGGTTCAAGTGCTCTGACCCCTCGAACGGGTTCAAGTGCTCTGACCCCTTGAACGGGTTCAAGTGCTCTGACCCCTTGAACGCTGCGCCGCCCTACCGCCCCTTCGTCGGCTCGAACATCTCACGCAGCTTCGCCACGCTCGGCCCGACCTTCGACTGGTCCACCGGCGACACATGACCGCCTTCCTTCACGAAGCCGGTGCGCCCGAACTTCCGCTCCGCTTCGTGTGCCATGCGCTGCGCGTCGGCACGGAGATCGGCGTCGCTGCCGGCGCCCCAGCGCGGAAATGATGTTGGCGGCAGGACCAGGCACTCCTTGATCTCCTGCACATCCGCCGTCCCGGCCAGGGCGCGGAAGTGGCGCAACTGTTCGTAGCGCTGCAGCCAACCTTCGCTGATGCCCACCACACGCTTTCCTTTCTCATCGACCGTCAGCGGACCGTTCTTGAACACATTCTGTATGTGCTTCGCGGCGTTCAGTTCGAGCTGCTTGCGCGCTGCCACACCGCCCTTCACCGCCGCGTCATCGGGAAACTGCTCAGCGGCATCCGCCATGTCCTCGATGCCGAGCGTGCTGCCGTTGATCCACTTCGGATTGCGCACCGCGAGATAGCCGTGCAGCAGCATGTCGTGCAGCACGCCAGGCAGCAGCATGCGCGGCATCATGACGGGCGGCAGGCTGCCGGGAAAGAACATCACCAGATAGCGATCCATGGCCTGCGTGAAGCTGACGTTCTGTGCTTCGGCGCCATGATTGAAGACCGGTTTTTCTTCGCGACCGCAGGCCTTGTTGAGCTTCGGAACGAAGGCCGACACGAAGCCCGATGCCGCGCTGCGACCGTGTGCGTCCTTGACGGAGTTGATGTCCGTCTTGCCGCCGAGTGTCGAGATGTGCGGCACGGCCATCCACATGTCATAGTCGCCCGTCACCGGCGTGCCCTTGTAGCCCCAGACGTAGAGCGGCACCGCCGTCCCTTCTCCCAGCGACGACGCGAGCGTGCGCGAGTACCAGAACACCATGCCGCTCGTCTTCTCCATCGCGAAGTAGACCGTAGGGCTCTTCGGGCTCTGGAAGTGGCGATACGCCGTGGCCGAGTCCACGTTCGACGGCGGCGTGAGCAACTCCGACATCTGCTCGAAGTGTCCCTGGCCGTTCAACCGGTCGAACAGTCCGCCGCCGAGCGACAGGTGAATGACCTGGGCCTGCCCGTGCGCGTGGTAGTGCGGCTGTGCATTCGGTGCGCCCTTGGGCGCCTTGCAGAACGCCTGATCGCAGGGCACGAGGCCCGCCATCAGTCCGAAGTCGGAGCTCTTGTCGTGCACGTCCATGCTCTTCGTCGCGAAACCCGCCGCGATCAGGCGCATCGTCGGCACGGTCGACGGTCGCAGCAACAGGAAGCTGTTCGAGTCGCGGCAGGCGCTGTGAATCGCCCCGAGGTGCGCGTCAACGACGCCGCTGTTCTGCGGTGTGGCCGCAGTGAACTTCGATGCGTCGATCGCCATGGGGTGCTGTTCCAGTTATGGGCTGACGTGCTAGCTAGCAGGGGGTACGGCGGTGGGCAATGCTCGGCTCGCTCGGCATGACCGGCGTCCACCGCGTTCGTCCGCTCGCCCGGGGGGAGAACCGGGGTATATTCTCCCCCAGCGGGCGGAACCCTTGTCGCCCGGCTCAGGTACGCGACCGTCAGCGGAGATCTGGTCATTTCGAACCCCGAACAGGCCGGCGACCGGAGGGCGAATCTTGTCCTGCGAGCGCTCATCGACGAGATGCTGGAACGGGTTCGCGGGCTGAACGCCAGCCCGTCCACGATGACCACCGACGAGCGTTCGCGCGCTGAGGCGGAGCTGGAGTCGATCATGGCACGCGTGCGTCGGTATGCAGCGTTACGTGATCAGCAGTCGTAGCACCGATCATTCATCCAGAGCGCGGTGCGATTGGCGCGCCGCACGTTCCATTTCAGCAGCACGGTTGGCCTCATGAACACGCGCTCGAAGTTTCTGCTCGGCGGACTCCTGATTCTTGGCACGGCCAGCTTTCTGGCCGCCAAGAGTACGGCCGCGACTGCGCAGTTCTACCTCACGCCGCATGAACTGGCCGAGCGATTGAAGGCCGACGATTCGTTCCGCGAGAATGGAATGAAGGTTGGTGGACGCGTCGTGCCGGGCTCGATCGTGAAGTCCGCCGGCAACAAGGAAGTGCGCTTCGTGATGCGTGATACGATCGCCAACAGCGACGCGCGCTTTACGGTGGTCTACAAAGGCATCATCCCCGACACGTTCACCGACAGCGTGGATGTCGTCGTCGAAGGAAAGCTCGACGCCGGCAACACCTTTCAGGCGACCGTACTGCTCGCGAAGTGCGCCTCACGCTACGAGAACGCACCGGGCAAGCCGGGCTACAAGCCTGGTGAGCAGGGCGGACATCCGGCGGACGTTCCGAAGGGACCGAGCGCGGCGCCACAAACGTGATTCTTCTCGGAGAGTTGTCGCTCTGGGTCGCGCTGTTGATGGCCATCTGGATGACGACAGTGAGCTATGCGGGTGGTGCGACACGCCGCGGTGAGCTGGTGATGAGCGGACAGCGTGCGACGTATGCCACGCTCTTCTTCGTGGTGATGGCCAGCATCGGCCTCTGGACCGCACTGTTCAGCCACGATTTCTCACTCAAGTTTGTCGCCAGTTACACCAGCGCGAACCTGCCGAAGGTTTACCTCTTCAGCGCATTCTGGGCCGGTCAGTCCGGCTCGCTGTTGTTCTGGTGCCTGATTCTCGCGGTGTATAGCGCGATCGCGGTCTTCGCGAATCGTGCGCGCAATCGCGAACTGATGCCGTGGGTGACCGGCACACTCGGCATCATCCTGATTTTCTTCCTCGGCACGATCATCTTCGCGGCCAATCCGTACGAGCGGATGGAGTGGGTGCCGCCCGATGGCCGCGGCATGAATCCGCAGCTGCAGAATCCGGGCATGGCGATTCATCCGCCGATGCTGTACCTCGGCTGGGTCGGCACGGCGATTCCGTTTGCATTCGCGATCGGTGCATTGGTCACACGTCGACTCGACACCGAGTGGCTGGCTGCGATCCGTCGCTGGAGCCTGATCAGCTGGTTCTTCCTCACCATTGGTCTCGTACTCGGCATGTGGTGGGCGTACGTGGAGCTGGGATGGGGCGGCTACTGGGCGTGGGATCCGGTCGAGAATGCCCCGCTCACGTCGTGGTTGTGCCAGACCGCGTTCCTGCATTCGATCATGATCCAGGAAAAGCGCGGCATGCTACGCAAGTGGAACGTGACGCTGGTCGTCGCGGCGTTCCTGCTCAGCATTCTCGGCACGTTCCTCACGCGCAGCGGTGTGATCGAGAGCGTGCACAGCTTCGCACAGAGCCCGATTGGCAATTACTTCTCGACGTTCCTGATCGCGATCTTCGTGTGCACGACCATTCTCGTGTTCACGCGCCTCAAGGACATGGAAGCGAAAGCGCAGCTCGAGAGCATGGTGAGTCGCGAAGCAGCGTTCCTGTATAACAATCTCGTCCTGGTCGGTATCGCGTTCAGTGTGCTCTGGGGCACGCTGTTTCCGATCATCAGTGAAGCGGTACGCGGCACGAAGATCACGGTCGGTCCGCCGTTCTTCAATTCGGTGAATGTGCCGCTCGGCCTCGGCCTTCTGGCGCTGACCGGTATCGGACCGCTGATCGCATGGCGTCGCGCGAGTGTCGCCAACGTGCGTCGGCAGTTCATGTTCCCGGTCGCCGCCGGCATTGCAACGGGTGCAATCCTGATGGCGCTCGGCATGCGCGCGTTTTATCCGATCGTGGCGTACATCCTCGTCGGATTCGTGGTCGGCACGATCACGCAGGAATTCTGGAAGGGCACTCGGGCCCGCATGCGCATGTATGCGGAGAACGCGCTGCTGGCCGGCCTTCGGCTGATCGGCAACAATCGGCGGCGGTATGGCGGCTACATCGTGCACCTCGGCGTGGCGATGATCTTCGCCGCATTTGCCGGCTTCGCGTTCAAGAAGGAATTCGACATCTCGCTCAAGTCCGGCGAAGTGTTCAAGGCGACCGACCCGTTCGGCCATGCCTGGACCTTCACCAGCCAGGGCGTGAGTGAATTCAAGCGCCTCAATCGCTACGTCACCGCTGTCGGTCTCGCGGTCACGCGTGATGGCAAGCCGATGCCGCTCCTGAGCAGCGAGAAGCGCCAGCACGTCGACAGCAACGATCAACCGACGTTCGAGCCGAGCACGGAAGTCGGGTTGTACGAGACCACGATGCAGGATGTGTATCTCGTCTTCAGTGGCATGATCGGGCCGGATCAGGCGGAGATGCGCCTGAGTTTCAATCCACTCGTCTGGTGGGTGTGGTATGGCGGCATGGTGATGGCGATCGGCGGATTGATCGTGATGTGGCCGCAGGCCGAGAAGAAGCGGCAGGGTGGTTACGTGACGGTGCTGACGCCGGGTTCGGAAGTGCTCGAGCCGGTGGGAGCTGCGGCCACATGAATCAGCGCGAGTCCTCGAGGCGTGATTTTCTGCGGGCGAGTGCGGCGCTGACGGCTGTCACGCTGATTGCACCTCGCCTGCGCGCGCAGGACGCACAGTCTGCCGGCGCCGGACAGCAGGGTGCGGCCAACATCGAGATGCCGCAGACGGCCTACAAGCCGGTGTCGCTGCCGAAGAAGCCGAATGCGAAACCGCTCGTCGCCCAGTTGCAGCGCGATGAACTGGAACGCGGCCTCAAGTGCGCCTGCCCGTGCAAGCTCGACGTGTTCACCTGTCGCACCACCGACTTCCAGTGTGGCATCAGTCCGGCCATGCACTCGGACGTCGTGCGTCTGGTCGAAGGAGGCTACAGCGCCGATGAAATCGTGGCGGCGTTCACGACGGTGTATGGTGAACGCGTGCTGATGGCGCCGGTGAAGGAAGGCTTCAACATCGCCGGCTACGTCGTGCCGTTCATCACGCTCGGCATCGGCGCCACGATGTTGGTCGCACTGCTGCGACGCTGGAAGCATGAAACCGAGAGCGCGGCACCGGCGGTGGCGGCCAAGTCCGTGCTGCCGATTGGCGGCGGCGTGCCAGCGGCCACGGACGATGAAATGCGTCGTCTGCAGGCGGCAGTGCGCGGAGAGTCGGACCGATGAGTGATCTGCTGTCGAGTGCCAGCGCTCCGTTCATCGTCGGTATCGCGCTCGCCCTGATCGCACTCGCCATCGTGCTGGCGCCGGTGTTCAGCGACGAGGCACCAGCCGAAATCCGCGCGGAACATCGCAAGACACCGAAGCTCGAAATCGACGATGACCCGGTGCCCGGTTCAGCCATCGAAGCATTGCGTGAGATCGAGTTCGATCGTGCGACAGGCAAGCTGTCGGAGGATGATTACGACGGCATGAAGGCACGCTACACCGTGCAGGCGCTGGTCGAATTGCGCGAACAGGATGCATCACGTGGCAGCGTATCGCGCGGCAGTGTCGCGACGGCTCCGGCGGACCTGGCCGAGCGGCTGGTGAAGAAGTATCGGCCCGGTTCGACCATCTGTCACACGCACGGCCTGCGTCCTGAACCAGATGCGTTGTTCTGCTCGGAGTGCGGATCGTTTCTACCGGGCAAGTGCGAGCAGTGCGGTGCGCCGGTGACGGCGTCCGGCGCGCACTTCTGCACGGAATGCGGGCACGTGCTGGCGGCGTGAATACGCGCGCGCGGCGTGTCTCGCGATGGCAGCGAGGGATGCTGCGTGAATTTCGTCTGCACGTGCTGGCTGCATTTCTCACGACACTTTTCCCGGCGCGCGTGACATCACAAGTTGCGTACGCTGCAGTCGCCGACACCGCGCGAACCGCGCCGGCGGCTGATGCGCGTATTCCCTACGGCAGCGGTCCGCAGCAGTTCGCCGAACTTCGTGTGCCTCAAGGCCGCGGACAACATCCGGTAGTGATGCTGATTCATGGCGGATGCTGGCTGGCCGAGTATGATCTCGCGCACGTCGCCGGCATCGCCGAGTCACTGCGGGAGGCCGGCATCGCCACGTGGACAATCGAGTTCCGCCGTGTGGGCGACGACGGTGCGGGCGATCCCGGCACCTTTGACGACATTCGTGCCGCGTATGATTCGTTGATCGCGCAGAGCAAGGCGCGTGGTCTCGACAAGACGCGCATCGTGCTCGCGGGACATTCCGCCGGCGGTCATCTCGCACTCTGGCTGGCCGCTGAACGTGGCGTGAAAGTGCGCGGCACGGTCGGCCTCGCTGCGATCACCGATATCGCAGCGTATGCGAAGCCGACGGGATGTGGTGCCGGCATCACGCGCCTGCTCGGTGGAACGCCGGTGGAACGTGCAGAAGCCTACGGGGCGCGTTCACCCGTCGCGCGGCCGAGGGCGGACGGCAAGGTCACGCTCGTCGTGGCAACCGATGATCGCATCGTGCCGCGCGCGCAGGCCGATGCGTATCTGTCGCGTTTCCCGAAGACGCATGTCATCGAGCAGCCCGGCGGACACTTCGACGTCGTCGCGCCGTGGACCGATGCATGGCACGCGGCGCTCGTCGCAATTCGTGAGTTGCTGCGATAGCGGCTGCGCGGTTCCGACGCTATGCGGTCTGCACGCGCGGCGTGTCCGCGACGCGCACGGACAGCCAGAGCAGGGCAGCCACAAACGCGACCGCCGCCCAGAATGAGAGCGTGCCGTTCCAACCCCACGCCGCGGACATCCGCGGCACGAGCCAGATCGACAACACACCGCCAAGATTCCCCATCAGGTTGAGAAATCCTGCGGCAGCGCCGGGATTCGACGCACCAATCTCGGCGGCCGTCGTGAAGAACGGTGACTCAGCGCCGTTGAGGCACGCGGATGACAGGCTCAATGCCGCAATCGCGAGGAATGCACTCGGTACCGCGGCGCCTGTCAGTGCGAACATCGCGGAGCCGAGCAGACACGCCATCGCCACTCGACGTCGCGCGACGCTGCCGCCGATTCTGCGACCGAGTCGATCCGCTGCCGCGCCGATCAACGGCGCACACACGAAGCCGGCGATGCTCGGCAGGCTCGCCCACACGCCGCTGGCCAGCACCGTGAAGCTCCGGCCTTCTGTCAGGTAGCGAAAGAACCAGAACACGAAGACGAAGTAGACGGCACTGTGCAGCAGGTATGCGAGCGAGAGTCGCTGCAGACTCGGCGCGCGCATCAGCACCTGCGTCGCTCGCAGCTGAGAGGCGAGTGTGGGCGACGACGTGCCGGTTGGCACCCCTGCAGGTCGCGGCAGCAGCAGCAAGCAGATCACGGCAGCGGCGCCGCCGAGCACGCCACTCAGGATGAAGACCGCTCGCCATCCGAACTGCACCATCACTGGCGCCATCAGGAGCGGTGCAATGGCCGCGCCGAGTGATGATGACGAGATGTAGAACGCATTGGCGCGCGTGCGGTGTTCACTGGCGATGTATTGACTGACTGCCATCGCGGCGACCGGGAAGACGGCCGCCTGTGAGACGCCGAGCAGGATGCGCGTCGCGACCAGCGTCACCGACGCGCCGGATTCCGGCATGAAGCCCGTCGTGAGTGACGCGATGCAGCAGCCGAGCAGTGCCAGCGCGAGCGTTGTTCGCGCACCGAAGCGTTCGCCGAACAAGCCCGCCGGTACCTGCAGCAACGCGTAGCTGAGCTGAAATCCCCACGCCGTAATCACGCCCATGTCGGCCATCGACAAATGGAGCGCTGGTGCCATGCGCTCCTGCGCCACCGCGACATCCGCGCGCACGAGATACGCGACACCAGACGCGAGGCAGAGCAGCGAAACCACCCGCCAGTTGTTGGTCATGCTGGCGACGCGATCAACGCGGTGCCGCGACCTTCGAGCCGGTCGGCCCGATCGTGCGCTCGAACAAATCGAAGATGCGTCGATACTCGTCGGTCCAGCTGGCGGGACGCACGAAGCCGTGATCCTCGACGGGGAACACCGCCAGATCCCTGTTGATCTTGCCGAGTTCGATCAGGCGTTCGTTGAGACGCACGATGTCCTGGAAGTTCACGTTCTGGTCCACCATGCCGTGCAGCATCAGCAGTGGGTCTTCGAGGCCCTCGGCGTGGAAGATCGGTGACGAGCGATGATACGCAACGCTGTCATCCTGTGGCAGATTCAGGATCTGGCCCGTGTATTGATGATTGTAGTGCGCCCAGTCGGTGACGGATCGCAGCGCCGCACCGGCGCCAAAGTGTTTCGGCTCGGTGAAGAGCGCCATCAGCGTCATGAACCCGCCGTAGCTGCCACCGTACATGCCGATGCGTTCAGGGTTCACGCCGAATGTCGACGCGAGATACTTCGAGCCGTCCATCTGATCCTGCAGATCACGGCCGCCCATGAAGCGATAGATCGCCGTGCGCCAGTCACGTCCGTATCCGGCACTGCCGCGATAATCGATGTCCAGCACGACGTAGCCCTTCGTCGCGAGGAAGTGATTGAACATGTACTCGCGCGGGTATGAACTCTTCCAGTAGTGGTGGATGTTGTGCATGTAGCCGGCGCCGTGCACGAAGATCACCGCCGCACCGTTTGGTGTGGCACCGAAATCAGCGGGCCTGTAGATGTGCGCCGGCACCTTCACTCCATCGGATGCCGGAATCATCACGATCTCCGGATTCTTCCATCCGTACGAGAGGAATTCGGCTGTCGGTGACGTGGTGAGCGGAGACGGCATCAGATTCGCGCCACGCTTCACGAGATAGAGTTCGGGTGGACGATTGGTGCGCGACCAGACGTCCGCCATCGACTGTTCATCAGGCGACAGCATTACCTGATGCCCACCGGCGTCGGGCGTCAGTTTCGCGCGCGCGCCACCCGTGACTGCCATGCTCCACAGATCGCGATCGAACGCCGACGTTTCGCTGGAGTGGAACAGGAACGTGCGACGATCATTCGACAGGCGTACGTCGTATATCTCGAAGTTGCCGCTCGTCAGTTGCTGCTTGTCGCTGCCATCGATGCTGGCCGACCAGAGCTGTGCGTAGCCGGTGGCTTCGCCGACCCAGTACACGCGCTGGTCGTCGTTCGCGAATCCGGCGCAGCCAAAACCGCACGGACCACCGACCCACGCCGTGTCCGTCAGCACGTCGATTGACTTGACGGCGCCGGATGTCGCTGCGAGCAGGTCGCGCTGATCGCGCTCGAGTGCACCGCGTTGTGTGTCGCCGCGCGGCGGTGTGCCGGTGGCGCCTCCGACGGGGACGTGTGCGCCGGGACCGCGCGCTGCAACCGCCGGCGCGTTGCCCGCATCGGCCGTGCGAATATCCGTCAGCTGGCGTTCGAAGCCGGAGCTCAGATCGATCGAGAATGAATTATTCTCACGGATGAACAACACCTTCTGACCATCCGCGGACCAGCGCGGCGCCGACTCCGTCGGCAGCGTCTGTGTCAGTGGTCGTGTCGCTGAGCGACGCAGATCAGTGACGAAGAGGTCACCGCGGTATTCCACGACACGGCGCATGCGATCCGGAGACACGCTGCCGGTAACGACCAGCGGACCGACAGAATCCATCTGCGCATCGGTGATGACCTCCGGCTTCGCGCCCGCCACCGCGCGCACGCGGTACGGCTTCAGCTGCTCGCGGAAATCGGTGCCTGCCGGCAGCCAGTTGAAGTAGATCCACTGGCCGTCGGGCGTCCATCGCACGTTCGTGGGTTCGCGACCGTACACCTCCGGCCCACGCATGATGTTGCGGATGGAGAGATCGAAACCCTGCGCACCGACAAGGGCGGGGAGGAGCAGGATGGACCAGGCGAGGAGTCGGCGCATCGGTCGGTGTGGGTGGAAGCCAGTTGGCGAAGTTACGCGAAGGCCGCCGCAAGCGTTCCGGCCACATTGTAGATTCTTCACATGCACATCCCCGACGGTACTACCGAACACCGCGCCGCCGCCGCGACGCGCTCCGCCGCTCAGATCGCGATCGTTGTGGTGACCGATAAACGCACCGCGGAGACGGACGAATCAGGTCCGCTGGCGCGCTGGCTGTTCACGGAAGCCGGTCACACGATCACGGGCTTTGCACTCCTGCCAAACAACGAAGAGGGCACACGTGCGCATGTCGCCGCACTGATCGCGCGCGATGATGTCGACGTCGTGTTGCTCTGCGGCGGCACTGGCCTCGGCGCGAAGGATCGCACCGTTGAAGCGATCCGCCCATTGCTCGAGAAGGAGCTGCCCGGTTTCGGGGAACTGTTCCGATTCATCTCCTATCAGGAACAGATCGGCACCAGCGCCATTCTCACACGCGCGCTCGCCGGTGGCGTGAACGGGAAGTTCATCGTGTCGCTGCCGGGGTCGAAGGCCGCTGTCGATCTGGCGATCAGGAAGATCCTGCTGCCTGAACTCCAGCACGTGTTGCACGAGCTACGGCGATAGTCGCACAGCGGCGCGACGCGGGCTCTACTTGCCGCGCAGCTGCGCGACCGTTCCATCGACACTGTCCGGCAACTGCACGTCCGCCAGTTGATCGTCATCGCGGACGTCGCGCTTCAGGCGCCGCAACTCCGCCTTCAGTGTCGCCGTCAGCGGTCCCATGCCAGGCTGGCCGTACAGGTTGTGCAGCTCGTATGGATCGTTGCCGAGATCGAACAGCTCCCACTGTTCCTTCTTCCAGAAGTAGATCAGCTTGTGCGTGCGCGTGCGCACACCGTAGTGCACCCGCGTGTTGTGGTCGCCGGGATCGTGGTAGTAGCGGTAGTACATCGACGTGCGCCAGTTTGTCGGCGTGCGTTTGCGCATCAGCGGCAGCAGACTGCGTCCCTGCATGTCGGGCGCTGGAGGCAGCCCGGCCACGTCGAGGAATGTCGGTGCGAAGTCGATGTTGAGCGCCATCGCGTCGGCCCGCGTGCGTGGCGCAATGCCCGCCGGCCAGCGCACGACGAACGGCATCCGGATCGACTCTTCATACATGAAGCGTTTGTCGAACATGCCGTGATCGCCAAGGAAGAAGCCCTGATCGCTGGTGTAGACGACCATCGTGTTCCGTGCGAGGCCGGTGGAGTCGAGATAGGCCAGCAACCGGCCGATGTTGTCGTCGACCGATTGCACGGTGGCGAGATAGTCCTGCATGTAGCGCTGATACTTCCAGCGCGTGAGATTCTCGCCGCGCAGCACCACGGTCCTGCCATCGACCACTGTTACGACCGAATCGGGACGCAGTGCGAGCCACTGCGCGAGCAGCGCACCGGTCAGGCCTGGTGGCCGCGTGATCTTGAGGTCGCGGTTGGTGAGATCATTGGCGATACGCTGCTGGTTTTCGTGTAGCGCATCGGTGCGTGTGGCGTAGTCGTCCCAGAGTGTCACCGGCTCCGGAATGTGCGCGCCAGCGAAGTGTTGCGCATGTGACGAATCCGGCTCCCACGGACGATGCGGCGCCTTGTGATGCACCATCAGGAAGAACGGTTTGCTGCGCGGGCGAGTGCGGAGAAAATCGAGCGCACGATCGGTGATCACGTCGGTGGCGTAGCGACCGGTGTACGTCGTCTCGCGCTCCGCCGTGTAGAACACCGGATTCACATACACACCCTGGCCGGGCAGGATTTCCCATCTGTCGAAGCCGACAGGATCGCTGCCGAGGTGCCACTTGCCGATCATGCCGGTGTAGTAGCCACCCTGTTGCATCAGGCGGGCGACGGTCATCCGCGAACTGTCGAACCGGTTGAACACCGTCACACCGTTCAGGTGTGAATACTGGCCCGTGAGAATGGCGGCGCGACTCGGTGTGCAGATCGAGTTCGTCGCGAAGACGCTGGTGAAGATTGCGCCTTCGCGCGCGATGCGATCGATGTTCGGTGTGGAGTTGACGCGTGACCCGTAGGCGCTGATGGCGTGCGCCGCGTGATCGTCGGTCATGATGTACAGAATATTCGGCCGGCCCGCACGTTGCGCAGCCAGTATGCTCGGCACGACAACGAGCGCAGCCACCACAGCGGCAACGATACCTCTCATGAACGACTCCCGGCTCGCGGGTCAGATCGGACGCGAGCCGGGAAGTTATCCAGCGGGGAATTCAGATGCCCACGTTCACTCGCAGCTGCACGCTGCGCGGCCGCCCCACCGAGGCGCCGCTGAAGAACGTGCCCTTCAGCAGGTAGCGGGAATCGAACAGGTTGTCCACGAACAGCTCCGGCCGCAGTGTCACGCCGCCGGTCGTGAAGCTGTAGCCTGTGCTCAGGCTCGTGATGTAGTTGGGCTTCACCTTGATGCCCTGGTTGAAGGAGAACAGACCGGTGCCGAACGAGCAGTTGCAATCGGCCGGATCGACGCCGTTCGTCAGTCCGCTGCCGTAGGTCTCCGACGCGCTCAGGTAGAATGCACCCACGGAATAGACAGCGTTGGCACTGATCGAGATGCGCTGGTCATGATCGAGATCGAACTTGCCGTCCGGCGAATCGGTCGGAAAGAAGCCGCCGGTGATCGTGCCATACCCGTAGGCGTGATTGATCGCGAGGTTGACGTTGCCGGTGAGCGGTCCTTTCGGCCGGATCTCGATCACCGCCTCGAGTCCGCTGATGCGCACCTGCTCGATGTTCACCGCGGTCACGATCGCGGAGCCCGGCACGGTGTTGTCGTCGATGCCAGGTGAACTCTGCTTGTAATAACCCGACAGCTTCGTCACGACACCGATCGGAAAGCGATGGATGTAACCCATCTCGTAGAAGTGATCGCGCTCGGGCAACGTCGGCAGCGCCGTCACGCCGGCCTGCGCGACACTGGTGATCGCGCGCAGGTCCTCCACATTCGTCGGCACGAAGAGGCGACCGTAGAACAGGTACAACGTGTTCGCCGGATCAAAGAACAGATTGAGGCGCACGCGCGGGCTGACCTGTGACGTCGTGCCCGCGAACGGTGCCGTGTGGGCATCGTATCGAACGCCGGTGCGCAACTCCACATGTTCGTTCGGTGCCAGCGCCGTCTGTGCGTAGACGCCGACGTCACTGCCGGTGAGATTCGAATTCGACGCCGGTCCGAATTGCCCCTGTGCATTCGACGTCAGGAAATCTTCCGCGCCTGACGTGAATTGCGTCAGCACGCCGGTGCGAAATTCCACCTTCTCGCTCATGCGCGTGGTGTAATCGATCTTCACGCCGGCCGTCGTGAAATTCCGGTTCTCACTCAGATTGTAGCGGTTCGTGTCGGGGAAGAACACAAACTGTGGATCGTTGGTCAGTCCCGGCACGTACTTCAGGCTGCCGTAGCGGTAGAACGCGCTGGCGAAGAACTCGCCGCCGTGGTGCGTCTTGCCGTTCGCATCGGTGGTCTCGGCGAAATGATGGCGCCAGCCGAGGTTCAGAAACGTGTTGACGTCGGTCTGGCGATCGTCCGCGTTGTTGCCACCCGCCGAATCGAACGGCACCTGAAACTTCGTGCGCGTCCAGTTTCCCTCGAGATTCACGACGTCGGTACCCGACGGATTCCACTGCACCTTGCCGAATCCGAACAGGTCTTCGCCGTGATTGTGGAAATTGTACGGGCGGAACGTCGTGGTATCGAACGCAATGGGTTCACGGCGCATGTCCGTGACCTGCCGTGACAGCGCGCCGAAAAATCCGACGGTGCCCTTGTTCGCGCTGGCGTTCACCGACTGCCCGTTGGTGTTGAAGCTGCCGCCGAATCCCGATGCGTTCAGGTGAAAGTCGCCGACGGGAATTTTTGTGGTGACGTCGATCACGGCGGCGTTCTTGTTGCCGAATTCCGCATCCCAGCCACCGGTCTTGAAGTTGATCGAGTTCACGATCGCCGGGTCGAACAGCTCATTCAGGCTGCCCGACACACCACTTGGCACCGGTACGCCGTCGAGGAAATACGTGTACTCCGCATGCTGCCCGCGGATATGCACTTCGCCGGTCGGCGCCCGCACCGCGCCGGCCACCGATTGCTGAATCAGCTGCGATGATGTGGTGGTCGGTGATGAGTGCGACCGATTCTGATCGAACGACTGTTCGCCCGTGCGCGTGTCGATGGCAATCGGTGCGCCGGCGGTGACTGACACCCCTGTCAGCTCGAGCGCCACCGCCGCCAGCCTCACGGGAATTTCGATATCGCGATCGGTGACGGCCACCGAGCGCTCGAACGGACGAAAGCCGAGCACGCGGACGCGCACGGTGTAAGTGCCAGCCTGCAGATGATGCGCGCGAAAGTGACCGAATGCGTCGGTCAGTGTGCTGATCACGACGCGATCGCCGCTCTGCACGGTGACCTGCGCGGAGGCGACAGGGGCGCCATGCAGACTGTCAGTAACGGTGCCGAAGATATCGCCACTCGTGAGCGCCGAGGCTGTGGTACTGCTCACGGTAAGGCCGAACGCCACGAGAACCAGGCGGCGCAACATGAAGAATTTCATGATGGATGTGGTAACGACGCAGCCACGGCTCGGCACGCCGCATCGTGGATGCGGGGCATGGCGCGCGTGCTGCGAACTGGAAGTCGACGCGTTGCGCGCGTATGTGCGCGCAACGTCCTGCGACGACTCAGGTCAGCGGTGGACCGCGTGGTCGGGCGGTGACACTCGCGATGGCGCGGTATTCACGCTCGTCGCTCGCGTGCGCCGTTGTGCCCGCGGTGCGCAGTACATGTGCGGGTGCCGGCACACCGAGCTGCGGCACACAGTTGGCTGCGAACGCGCACAGCGCGCAGATCTCCGGATGCACCGGGACGCAGTGCTGTTCCGAATGTGCTTCGACGTGAATCGGCGTCACATCCCGCATGGCCTGCGCACGCCATGCGTCCGCCACCGACGCAATACCCGGCATCGCCATCTGCAGCATGGCGAAGAACAGGGCGATACTGCGGAACAGTCGTGAGCGGGATGCCACGGGAATCAGCGAGCGGTCTGTAGGGACGTCAGAAGACACGGGTGCCGACGATTGCTGCACGCTGGATGCTAACGCCCGACGCAAGGCAGCCGTTGAGCGCGTTCCGGCCTCACCCGTCCAGCGCCGCCACCCGTTTCTCGGCCTTGAGCAGCCAGAACACCGTCAGGCCACCACACAGCGCAATGCCGAACAGCGCCCCGCGCAGGAAGCGCCACCAGACCAGCGGCTCGTGGTACGCGACGCTGCGGGCGTACCAGTACATCGCTGGCGCGAGTGACAGCGCCACGATCATCGTCAGCACGCCGGCAGACAGCAGAAAAAGAATGCCTTGCCAGGTCACCGTCTGGTTGACCGCCGTTTCCGCATCGAACCGTGGATCGATCGATCCGATGTAGAGCGCCAGCGCGGCCTGCGCAAACATCAACGATCCTACCGCCGCCATCGACAACGCCATCACGATCGGTGCCGTGCCGAGCAGCAACGAGGTCAAGCCGACGATACCCACTGCGACGAGCGCCAGCGGTCCCGTGGCGGCCCAGTACTTCGCGAAGATGATGTCACGCACACGCACCGGTGCGGCACGCAACAACCACCACATCGTGCCTTCTGCCGCAATTGTCGGCAACACGAGCCGCGACGTCACCGCCGCCAGTACCATGCCGGCCAGACCACAGTTCACCACCGGCAGAATGCTCGTCACCAGTTGCGGCATCGCGCCGCCACCGGTCGGCAACACGCTCACACCAACCACGTACACCAGCACCAGTGGAATCAGCAGCACGAACTGCGACCAGAGCGCCGCATCGCGACCCAGCAACCGCATTTCCTTGAGCAGCAGTTCGCGACGCGCCGGTGACATTGGCGACAACAGCCAGTGGAACGGCTTCGTGATGATCGACGGCGGATGATCGCTGCGCCCAGCCGATCGCACCGCGGCAATACCGCGCGCATACAGCAGCCGAAAACTTCCGTATGCTGCGGCCAGCGCCACGGTCGCCAGCAGCCAGAGCCACGCCAGCGGCTGCGGATCCCAGAAACCATCGAGCCAGTTCTTGAGCACACGCGCCGCCCATTCCGTCGGCAGCCACGGCGACAACGGCACGTCGAGCATCTTCACCACTTCGCCGATCGCTTTCGTGCCGAGCTGCGTCAGATGCGTCGGTTCCACGCGCTGCATCACGTAGATCGCCGCGACGCACATGCCGAGGCCAATCACACGGAACGCCAGCTGCGCACGCGTCGGCGGCACGAATGCGACCAGCAGATACACTGCGATGCAACCGAGTGCCGTTGCCGTCAGCCACAGCGGCAACCACGCCGCAAATGCCACCAGCGGCCACAACACACCGCCGCCGAATGACAATCCGTATCCCGCCAGCAGTGGTACCACCAGCAGCAGCGCAATCGCACCGCCTTCAGCCACGACCTGCAGAAACCGCGACGTGAAAAACGTCAGAGGAGGAATCGGCGCGCTCGCCAGCAACTCCAGATCCTTCGACAGGAAGAACGCCGGCAGTGCCGTCACGATGCAGCTCAGGATCAGCACCGACCCGATGCTCAGCAGCGACATCGCCAGCACGCGACCCGCGATCGCCGTGCCGATCGAATCGACGCTCATCAGATAGTTGAGCACCAGCATCACGATCACCGTGCCGCCAGCCCACGTCACGAACAACGCGGTCAGCACGCCGAGTGGTCCCACTGCACCCTGTACCTGCCGCTGACGCCACAGCGGCTTGATCAGCATCGACAGCGAGACGGCGCGGAACGATGTCGGTGTCGGCGTCTCCGGCACGACGACGAACTCAGACACTCAGCACCTCGGCCACGTCTCGCGAGGCCGGTTCGCCTGTCAGATGCAGGAACAGCTGTTCCAGCGGCGCGTCGGGCATGCGCAACCAGGTGCGCAGTTCCGGCACCGTGCCGGATGCCACCAGCTTGCCACGTTTCATGATGCCGATGCGATCACAGGTGCCTTCCACCGTCTCGAGCGTGTGGGTGGACATCAGCACCGAGTTGCCACGCGCGGCATAGGCCCGCAGCATGTCTTTCAGCAGACGCGCACCGCGCGGATCGAGACCGACCAGCGGTTCATCCACCATCAGCACCTTCGGCCGATGCAACACGGCGGCCGACAGCAGCAGCTTCTGGCGCATGCCGTGGCTGTATTGCTCGACCAGTTCATGCTGCCACGAGATCAGCTCGAACATCTCCAGCAGTTCGGCCGCGCGCGCTTCGACGGCCTTCCACTGCAATCCGTACAGCGACGCCGAGAATCGCAGGAACTCGCTGCCGGTCAGTTTGTCGTAGACGTACGGCCGGTCAGGCACGAAGGCGAGATGTCGCTTCGCTTCCACCGGATGTGTGCGCATGTCGATGCCGCCCACGCGCACCGTGCCCGCGTCGGCGCGCAGAATCCCGGCCAGCATCTTGAGGGTCGTCGTCTTGCCGGCACCATTGGCGCCGAGGAAACCGAACACCTCGCCCGATTGCACGGTGAGGTCGAGTCCTTCCACCGCGGTGAAGTCGCCGTACCGCTTGGTGACGCCCTGCAATTCGATCATGCGCCGCGCTCAGGTGAGTTGGGTGGAGCACGGCGTCAGCACCGCCCCCGAAATCACGTACCCGAAGACTGCTCAGCAGACCTGCCGGTCACTTAAGCTCATGCCAACCGCAGCGGTCGAGAACGATCGGACTGCCGGTCCAATGCTGCCCGCCCGCGAATGGGGACGGCCCTCCCTGACCGGCCGGGTTGAATGCGCTGACCGGACCCGCGAACTTGCCAAGCTTATGGCGGAAGAGTCACTGATCATACGCGGGGCCCGGGAGCACAATCTCCGGAACATCGACGTCACGATCCCCAGAAACAAACTGACGGTCATCACTGGCCTGTCAGGCTCGGGCAAATCGTCACTGGCGTTCGACACCATCTACGCCGAAGGGCAGCGACGCTACGTCGAAAGCCTGTCGGCCTATGCACGGCAATTTCTCGGCCTGATGGAGAAGCCGGACGTTGACTCAATCGAAGGATTGAGTCCCGCCATTTCCATCGAGCAGAAGACAGCGGGGCACAACCCCAGGTCCACGGTCGGGACCGTCACCGAGGTCTACGACTACCTCCGGCTGTTGTGGGCGCGTGCTGGGGTGCCACACTGCCCGAATTGCGGTCGACCGGTGCAGCGCCAGAGCGCCGCGCAGATCACCGACGTCGTGCTGCTCGGCCATCCGGGTACGAAGATCGAAGTGCTCGCGCCGCTGGTGCGCGGTCGCAAGGGTGAATTCCGTGAGCTCTTCGAAGCTGCGCGCAAACAGGGGTTTGTCCGCGCCTGGGTCGATGGTGACGTGATCGAGCTGGCGGATCCGCCGAAGCTCAACCGCCGCATGAATCACGATGTGAGCGTGATCGTCGATCGTCTCGTGCTCAAGCCCGACGATCGCGGGCGCCTCGCCGATTCCATCGAGACCGCGCTCAAGCTGGCCGACGGGATGGTCGAGGTGGTGTCGCTGGTGAGCGGTGCGCGCGAAAGCGCGATGTTCAGCGAACGATATGGCTGTCCACATTGTGGCATTTCGCTACCAGAAATGGAGCCGCGCCATTTCTCGTTCAACTCGCCGTTCGGTGCCTGCCCAACATGCAGCGGCCTCGGTGTGAAGCGGATGGTGAACGAGGAGCTGATTCTCGGTGATCCGTCGCTGACGCTGCTCGAAGGCGTCGTGCTGCCGTGGGGCGAACCGGACGGGTACCTGCGCAAGGTGATCCTGCCGGGCCTCGCCGAGGCGCTGCAGTTCGATCTCAAGACGTCGTGGGGCGAGCTGCCGCAGTACGTGCGACACGCGCTGCTGCACGGCCTCGATTCGCTGACAGCGCCGGCCGAAGCGGTGAAGAGTGTCCGGGCGACCGCCGTGAAAAAGGCGGCCGCGAAGACGGCGGTGAAGGCGTCCGCGAAATCACCCGCGAGGGCGGCCGTCAAGCCACTGCTCAAGTGGGACGGAATCCTCGCCACGATCCAGCGCCGCTTCGATGAAACGGACAGCGATTCGATCCGGGTCGAGCTGGAAGCGTTCATGCTGGCCACGCCGTGCCCGAGTTGTCACGGCACACGCCTCAAGCCGGAGTCGCTCGCCGTCACCATCGAGCAGCGCAACCTCGGTGAAGTGGTTGCGATGTCGGTGTCGGAATCCCTGGCGTTCTTCCGCAGCGTGCCGGTGCGCGCGCCGGGCAAGCCGCGCGGACTCGACGCTGAAATCGCTGGCCCGATCCTCAAGGAAGTCACCGAACGACTTGGCTTTCTGGTGGACGTCGGCCTCGATTATCTGACGATGAATCGCAGTGCGGAAAGCCTGAGCGGTGGTGAAGCTCAGCGTATCCGGCTCGCGACGCAGATCGGCTCGAAGTTGTGCGGCGTGTTGTACATCCTCGATGAGCCGAGCATCGGGTTGCATTCGCGCGACAACGAGCGCCTGCTGCACACGCTCACGCAGCTGCGCGACCTCGGAAACACGGTGATCGTCGTCGAACATGACGAGGAAACGATGCGCCTCGCCGATCATGTGCTCGACATGGGTCCGGGTGCGGGCAAACATGGCGGTCTGCTGATTGCACAGGGCACCGTCGACGATATCCGCAACACGCCCGGATCGCTGACGGGCGAGTATCTGTCGGGCAAGCGCAGTGTGCCGGTGCCGGCAGTGCGTCGACCGGTGGATGCGTCCCGCACGATTCGCGTCGACAACGCGCGCGAACACAACCTGCGGAACATCGATGTGGAGATTCCGCTCGGTGTGTTCGTGGCGGTGACTGGTGTCTCGGGGTCAGGCAAGTCGACGCTCGTGAGCGACATCCTCCAGCGCGCGCTGTCGCGACACTTCTTCCGCGCACGCGTGATTCCCGGCATGCACGATCGCATCACGGGTCTGCAGCATCTCGACAAGCTGATCGACATCGACCAGAGCCCGATCGGTCGCACTCCGCGCAGCAATCCGGCCACCTACACGGGCCTGTTCACACCGATCCGCGAACTGTTCGCCGAGATGCCGGAAGCAAAGATCCGCGGCTACGGGCCCGGGCGCTTCAGCTTCAATGTGAAAGGCGGGCGATGCGAGGCGTGTCAGGGTGATGGTCTCGTGAAGATCGAGATGCATTTCCTGCCCGACGTGTTCGTGCCGTGTGACGTGTGCAAGGGCAAACGATTCAACCGTGAAACGCTCGAAGTGCGCTTCCGCGGCATGAGCATCGCGGATGTGCTGGACCTGACCGTGGAGGATGCGGTCGCGGTGTTCGAGAACCAGCCGCGCATCGCGCAGAAGCTGATCACGCTGGCGGATGTCGGACTTGGCTACGTGCACCTCGGCCAGAGTGCGACGACGCTCTCAGGCGGCGAAGCGCAGCGCGTGAAACTCGCGACGGAACTGAGCAAGCGCGACACTGGCCGCACACTCTACATCCTCGATGAACCCACCACGGGTCTGCATTTCGAGGACGTGCGTGTGCTGCTCGAAGTGCTGCACAAACTCGTCGACAAGGGCAACACGGTGCTGGTCATCGAGCACAACCTCGATGTGATCAAGACGGCGGACTGGATCGTCGACCTCGGCCCCGACGGCGGTGTCGGTGGCGGGCAGCTCGTCGCCAGCGGAACCCCCGAACAAGTCGCCGCCGAGCCGCGCAGTTACACCGGCCAATTCCTCGCGCCCATTCTTTCCAACAAGCCCCGCAACGCCACGAAATCATCGCACCGCTGAACTGCTGGTCTCACGCCGAGCAGCGGAGCAACAGAGGATCCGAAAGCTCTACAACGTGGAAGAAAAAAATTTCACGCGGGGCTCGCGGAGAACGCGGGGAAAAACAAATGCTGGCGGAACTGCGCTCGCGAGACGCTGTTCCAAAAGCCATTTGCAGTTGCACTTCCCCGCAGTCCCCCCGAGCCCCGCGTGAAAATTTTTTCTTACACGTTGTATAGCTTT
>JANLPZ010000094.1:0-11593 GCA_031367535.1 Gemmatimonadaceae bacterium | reverse complement strand
TCCATGTCATCGAGCCCGAACGAATCCACTTCCAGCAGCTCCAGCGCAGCATCGGCCACCGCCTTGTCGATCACACCGTTCGCCTTCACCTGCGCGTAATCGCGCACGCGGCGCAGCAAGCGATTGGCCACGCGCGGTGTGCCGCGCGCGCGTTTCGCCAGTTCATGCGCACCATCGGGCGTGATCTTGCAATCGAGCACGAACGCGGTGCGTTTCACCACCTGCTCGAGATCCGCGGTGGGGTAATAATTCAGACGCTGCTCGATCCCGAACCGTGCGCGCATCGGCGGCGTCAGCATGCCCAGCCGCGTCGTTGCGCCGATGAGCGTGAATTTCTCCACCGGCATCGTGATCGTCTGCGCCTTCGGGCCGTCCGACAGCCGGATGTCGACCTTGAAGTCTTCCATGGCCGGATACAGAAACTCCTCGATCACCGGTCGCAGGCGATGGATTTCGTCGATGAAGAGAATGTCGCCCTCACGCAGATTGGTGAGCGTGCCGACCAGATCACCCGGCTTCTCCAGCGCCGGCCCCGCCGTGGTGCGGATGTTCACACCCATCTCGCGCGCGATCAACTCTGCCAGCGTCGTTTTGCCCAAGCCCGGCGGGCCGAAGAACAGCACGTGATCGAGCGGTTCCTTCCGCTGATGTGCCGCATCGATGTAGATGCGAAGTGAGTCCTTCACCTTTGGCTGTCCAATGAATTCGGACAGCTTCTGCGGCCGCAACGACAGTTCCACCAGGGAGTCGTCGTCCATCGCTTCCGGTGTGGTGATCTCGGTCCGCGTCATGCTCCGATTCTACCCGAAGAAACACCGGAACGCCATCGCCGTCAGCGCGTGCCGATGCGAGCCAGCGCCGCCCGCACCAGCGCCGCGGTGCTCTCCTTTCCTTCGCCAGCATCCAGCGCCGCCCGGATTCCAGATTCCGCCTCGGCCGCACCGTAGCCCAGCGATTGCAATGCGCGCACCGCATCGTCCACACCAACGCCGCCCGTACTCACGATGCTCGTTGCGCCGCGCTGGAGGTCATCGAGCTTGTCGGCGAGATCGAGAATCAGCTGGTCGGCTTTTTTCTTTCCGAGCCCTTTCACCTGCTGCAGCGTCGCGACATCCCGTTCGCGAATCGCGCGCACCAGTCGCTCGGCACTCAGCGCGGACAGCATGTTGAGCGACAGTTGCGGACCGAATCCTTTCGCATTGAGCAGCCGCATGAAGACGTTACGCTCATACGTCGTCCCGAACCCGAACAGCTGCCAGCCGTCTTCCTTCACCACAAGATGCGTGTGCAACCGCACCGGATCACCCACCTTCGGCAGCAATTCGTACGTCGAGAGCGGAATTGCCAGCGTGTAGCCGACGCCGCCCGACGTCAGCACCTCGACGCCCGACAGGTCGCGCTCCAGCAGTGTTCCAGTCAGCAGGGTGATCATCGCCCGCGCTCCGCCGCCGACAGCATGGCCGTCGTGCGCGCCGAAAGCAGACAGGTGAGCGCCGCCGCCACACCATCGGCCGCATCGTTGGGACTCGGCACCGATTTCAGACGCAGCAATGTCTTCACCATGTACTGCACCTGTTCCTTGGTGGCGCCGCCGGTGCCGGTGATCGCCTTCTTGATCTCGGCCGGCGGATACTCGTGAATAGTGACGCCCGCGCGCGCACCAGCCAGTAACAGCACGCCGCGCGCGTGGCCGAGTGTGACCGTGGTGCGCACGTTGCGAGCGTAAAAGATCGATTCGACGGCGAGGGCGTCGGGCTGATGGCGCGCGATCAATTCCGTGACGCCCTCGAATATTTCCATCAGTCGCTCCGCCAGCGCGTCGCGCGGCGAGGTGCGAAACACACCACACTCGATCAGTGTCGCGCTGCCGCGTCCATCGCCCCGCACCACACCAAAACCGGTGATCGCGGTGCCGGGATCGAGTCCGAGTACGAGCAGGAGTTCTCCCGCCCGTCAGTCGTCGAGCGCCGATTCGTCGATGTCGAAGTTGCCTTCGACATTCTGCACATCGTCCAGATCGTCGAGCATATCGAGCAGCTTCACCAGCGTCTTCGCCTCGTCGCCGGTGACGTGCACGGTGCTCTGCGGCAGCCATTCGAGTTTGGCCTCCCGCACCTTCAGCCCCTTCTTCTCGAGGGCTTCCTTCACCGCATGCAAGTTGGACAACTCAGTGGTGACCGCGAAGATGTCATCCTCGCGCGAAAAGTCACTCGCACCGGCATCGAGCGCGACTTCCATCATCGCGTCTTCATCACCTGATGCGGGTAAATAAATGCGCCCCTTCCGATCAAACATGAACGCGACCGAACCGGTGGTGCCAAGGTTGCCACCATTGCGCGTCAGCTTGGCGCGGATGTCGGCCACGGTGCGCGTCGGATTGTCGGTCAGCGCCTGAATCATCAGCGCCACGCCGCCCGGTCCGTACGCTTCGTACGTCACTTCGACGTACTCCACGCCTTCCAGTTCGCCGGTGCCTTTCTTGATGGCGCGATCGATGTTGTCCTTCGGCATTGACTGCGCGCGCGCGGCATCAATGGCCGTGCGCAGGCGCGGATTGCCGTCAGGATCACCGCCATTCTTGGCCGCGACAGTTATCTCGCGGATCAGTTTCGTGAAGACGGCGCCGCGCTTTGCGTCGGTTGCCGCCTTGGCGTGCTTGATGTTTTTCCACTTACTGTGGCCAGCCATTGCAACTCCGTCGGATCTGCGTTTGGGGGTCAGCCGCCAAAGCTAAGGCGACTAACCAATTACGACTCGATCAGGTCTTCGACGCGACCGGCACCGGGTTCGATATACAAGTCGGCGAAGGTGGTTGGAGCGGCGCGGTGCTTCAGCACGTGCACTTCGAATGCGCCGGCGACATCGGGCGCGTCATCGTACAGCGCCTCGCGGAAGATCCCCAGCACGACATCGCCTACGGCTGCCGCGGTTCCTGGCGCGTCAGACAGCGTCGGTCGTGGCGGAAGCGACAGTGTGCGATCGGTGGCGAATGACGCCGTCAACAGAACGGCGACATCCTGATCCACGGCCACCCGCTTGGCGGTCCTGATTGCCTGCGCCTGCGCCTCGACCAGCGGTCGTGGCGGCTGATCGATACCGGCGAGTCCGTCGATGATCACGAGCGGCGCCAGCGAGCCGGCATCGAGCCGCTCGCCCAGCAGCGTGGCTGAGTACGGTGCGCGCTCCACCGTGATTGGCAGCCGCCGAAGTACATCCGCCGCCGATTTGAGGGAATCGCCGGCGCCGGCCGGGAGCACGCCCGTGCGAATCGCGATCTGGCTTACACCGGATTCGGCGGTGACAAGCCGCTCCCAGCAGCGCTCAATGCTCGACTCGTGCGTCAGAATGAGTACGTGATGGCCCGCCACCGCCGCCCTGATGGCGATGCCGAGCGCGAGCGCAGTTTTGCCGGCACCCGCGTCGCCCAGAAGAACGGCCAGCTCGCCGCGTCGGAGACCGCCGGCAAGCAACCGGTCAAGCGACGGATAGCCAGTTGTCACCAGATCGGGCGCCGGCGACGGACTCGTGTCGTCGGTGGCCAGGCGCTGCAACACCGTCGTGAGAAGCTCCCGGCTGGTCGGCATCAGCGCATCGCCGCCAGCGACGACCGCCGCAGCAGCTGGGCAAGCGTCGTCAGCTCGGCTCGCGCGCTGTTGTTGAGTACGGCATCGGCGGCGTCGCGCATCGCGTCCACCGCGTCGGCCAGCAGCGATGGTTCACGCTCGGCGGCCACATCACATGCCCGCGTCGTCGCCTGCGCCATTTCGATCGGCAGTGACTGCGCCGCAAGCCACCGTCGCGTTGCTTCCGCGCGAAGGTTCAGCGCCTCAGGCTCGCTGAAGTCCGACTCGCGCGGGAGGCGCGGGAGCGCCAGCCTGGCCACCATCCAGCACGCGAGAGCAGTGACGCGCTCACGCGGTACCGTGAGCGCAGCCGCCTGCATCACCAGCGCTTTCAGCGGCGCGGCGACCGGCGGGAGGAGGGTGGCTGGGCGTTGCACGAAACAAAGGTATATCCGGTCGCTGCCCGATTTCGCGACCCTGCGGCGGCCCGATGGGGTAGTTTCTCCGCATCATGACCCCACCCGCAAAAGCGGTTCTCTGGGTGGATGACGAGGCCGAGATGCTCGAGGCCCATCGCATCTTCCTGCAGGACAAAGGCTACGACGTACAGATGGCCCGCAATTCGGAGGACGCTCTCGAATTGCTGAAGCGCCGCCGATTTGATGTGCTGCTGCTTGACGAGCAGATGCCCGGCAAGCGCGGACTCGAGACATGGCGCGACGTGCAGGCCATCGATCCGATGCTGCCGGTGGTCATGATCACGAAGAGCGAGGAGGACGGCACACTACGCGAGGCGCTCGGCGCGGCGGTGCACGACTATTTGGTGAAGCCGGTCAACCCGCGACAGGTACTGACTGCCATCACGCGCATTCTCGACGGCACGCGGCTCCGTCAGCAGGCGTTGGCGCGCGAGTTCGTCGAGCGCTTCCGCGCGTTCGAGATCGAAGGGTACAGCAGCGACTGGCGCGGCTGGATAGAGCGCACCGCCGAAGTGACGCGATGGGATGTGGCACTCGACGAGGCCGGTGAAGGTGGGCTGCGCGAATCACTCGTGGGCCTGTATCCGGCGATGCGTCGCGAGTTCGGGCATTTCATCCGCCGCCAGTATCCGTCGTGGCTGGCGGACCTGGAGGGTGATCGCCCGCCGCTGTCGATCGACATCGTGTCCGAGCACGTCGCGCCGCTGCTGACCACCGAGAAAGCAGCCTGCTTCATCGTGGTGGACTGCTTGCGTCTCGATCAGTGGCTCGGACTGGCTCCGCTGTTGGGCCAGTGGTTTAACGAGGAGCGTTCGCACTACTACTCCATCCTGCCGACGGCCACACCGTACTCGCGAAATGCGCTGTTCAGCGGGCTCTTTCCGGGCGAGATGGCAGGCATGTATCCCGACTGGTGGAAGGAGCGCGAAGACGAGTCGCTCAATGCACATGAGCGACAGCTGCTGGAGCTTCAGCTGAAGGAACTTGGCCACAACGTGCCGGTGCGCTATCACAAGATCAGCACACCGCACGAGTCGGAAGAGCTGGAGCGAAAGGTCTCATCGGCGGTGGTGGCGGAAGGTGTGAGCGCGTTCGTATTCAACTTCGTCGATCTGCTCACGCACAGCCGATCGGACAATTCGGTGCTGTTGGAAGTGGCGAAGGACGAAGTGGCGTTGCGCCGGCTCACACGCCAGTGGTTCGAACGCTCGGCGTTGTTCAGTGTGCTCAAGGAAGCGGCGCGCAAGAAGATCACGGTGATCCTGACCAGTGACCACGGCTCGATTCTCTGTCAAACGCCGGCCACGGTGTTCGCGCGACGTGATGCGACGCACAATCTGCGCTACAAGTTCGGCGAGGATCTGCGCGCGGAGAAATCCGAACAGGCCTTGTTGTTTCCGAACGCCGATGCGTTGCGGTTGCCGCGTCGCGGCCTCGGGAAGAACACGCTGCTGGCCGCGACCGACTGCTATTTCGTGTATCCGACCAAGCTGCGCGAGTATCAGGGTCGTTACCGCGGCGGATTCTTCCACGGTGGCGTGAGCCCGGAAGAAATGATTCTGCCGCTCGTCAAACTCGTGCCCCGCCGCTGACCGTGTATCGCCGACTGCTGGGAATACTGCGCCCGCATTCGTGGCGCATGGCGGCTACGATTGCCTGCAATCTGCTCGTGGCGGGGCTGGATGTCTTCTCGCTTACGCTGCTGATCCCATTTCTGCAGACGCTGTTCGGCCTGCAGGCCTCGACGACACAGAAAGTGGCGACCGGCGGCGTGCAGAAGATGCTCGATCAGGTGCTCGGCCGTTTCCTCAGTGCCAGCGACAAGATGGGATCGCTGCAGCACGTCGTGCTGGTGATTCTCGCCGCAATCGCGATCAAGAACATCTTCGCGTGGATCAGCGGACAGCTTGGCGCGAGTCTGCAGGAACTCGTGACGCGCGACCTGCGCAACATGGTCTACCGTCATCTGCTGCAGTTGCCGCTGTCGTATTTCCAGCGCACCAAGACGGGGCAGGTCGTGGCGCGCATCCTGACCGATACGGCGCAGAGCAAGGCGCTGATCACGGAACTCGTCACGCGCTCGTTGCAGAGCGGCGCGACGATCATCGTCAGCGTCGTGGTGCTCGTGTCGCTGAGCTGGAAGCTGACGCTCGTGTCACTGGTACTGGCGCCGATGCTGACGGGTCTGCTGCAGCCGATCCTGAAAAAGCTGCGCAAGCGTCATCGCCGCCTGAGCAACGAATACGGCGAGATGACGAGTATCGTGCAGGAAGCGGTGAGTGGCATCCGCCTCGTGAAGGCGACCGGCGCCGAGCCGCATGAGACGGGGCGTTTCACCGACGCGAGCGGTCGCTACGCGAAGGCGATGACACGCGTTGCCGCACTGGGTGTGTTGTCACAGCCGTTGACGGAAGTTGCCGGCACTGGAATCGCCGTGCTGGTGCTGTGGATCGGCGCCCAGCAGGTGCTGGTGGATCGCACACTCGACGGCGCGGACCTGATCACGTTCCTGCTCGTGGTGCTGCGCATGCTGCAGCCCTTGAAGCAGATCTCGCAGGTGCCGGCCACCGCGCAATCGTCGATCGCGAGCGCGGAACGCCTGTTCGAAGTGCTCGACGAAACGACGGAAGCCGAGGCGGATCGCGGCACACGCGACGTCTCGGCACTGAATGACGGCGTACGGTTCGAGCATGTCTCGTTCACATATGGAGACGATCCAGTGCTGACCGACGTCAGCTTCGACGCGCCGAAAGGTGAGATCGTCGCGCTGGTCGGCGCGAGTGGTGCAGGCAAGAGCACGCTGGTGGATCTGGTGCCGCGCTTCAACGCCCCGACGTCCGGAAAGATCCTGCTCGATGGCGTGGACCTGCAGGAACTCACGCTCACGTCGCTGCGCAAGCTGACCGGCATCGTCAGTCAGGACACGGTGCTCTTCAATGACACCGTGCGCGCGAACATCGCGTTCGGTGCGCCGGGCGTCTACACGCAGGTGCAGGTGGAAACGGCGGCCCGCGCCGCCAACGCACACCAGTTCATCACTGAGCTGCCGCAAGGCTACGACACCGTCCTCGGCGAACGGGGCACGCGCCTCAGCGGCGGGCAGCGGCAGCGCATCGCCATCGCGCGCGCGTTGCTCAGCGATCCGCCGATCCTGATTCTCGACGAGGCGACCTCGGCGCTCGACACCGAGAGTGAGCGCCTCGTGCAGGAAGCCATCGACCGGTTGCTGGCCGGCCGTACGGTCTTCGTGATTGCGCACCGCCTGAGTACCGTGGAGCACGCGCAGCAGATTCTGGTGCTCGATCGCGGCCGGATCATCGAGCGCGGCACGCACGACGCGCTCGTCGCACAGCGTGGCGCCTATCACCGACTCTACACGATGCAATTTCGCGACCGTGACCTCAGTGCCGACGTTGTCACGGTGGACGCATGAGTCGCATCGTGTTCTATCACCCGGCGCCGCAGTGGGATGGCCTGGCGCGCGTGTATCTCGAAGTCGGCAAGGCACTCGCGGCGCGCGCGGTGGCTGTCGCTGTTGCCTGTCCCCCGTTCTCCGATGTCGCCGACGCGTGCGGCTTGCTGGATCTCCTGCCGGTCGAGGAGCGCGGCACGTGGTTCGCCGATGGCTCGCGACTGTCCTCGACGCTGCGCGAATACGGCAGCGATGCGATCGTGGTGGCCGGTGATGACGCACAGTTGACTGCCGCCTGGGCCGTCCGTCGCCTCGGACGCGGTGCCGTGTTCCGCCGCATGCGCACGGGGATCGCGACACCGGTCACCGTCAAGACGCGCCTCGCCGTGCGTCTCGCGCCGACGTGGTTCGTGCACAGCTCGCAGGCTGAAGCGCGCGCGTCTGAACCGCTCAAGAGACTGCGCGGTCGTATAATAGCGGATCTCGCCATCGACCCGATGCAGTTCGACCGCGTGGTCGCCGCACCGACGCCGATCGGCACCAGCACGATTGCTGTCGTCACCGATCCGGAGTCACAGCGTGCGACCGCCGCGGCGCTGCGCACGATCGCCGCGATGCGTTCGCGCGGGCATCCGCTGCGCGCGCTCCTCATCGGCACGCCGCACGATGCGAACGAAGTACGCGTGCATGCCACCGCGCTCGGACTCGGTGACTCGATCACGTTCCTCGGCGATCCGATCGATCGCGCGCCGTTGCTCGCGGCCGCTGATCTGGTGTGGGTCGCAGCCGATCACGACGACGGTGGAATCGCCGTGCTGGATGCGATGGCGCTGGGCTGCGCCGTGGTCACGACGCGTGGCACCATGGCCGAGCGATACGTGAAGAACGAGGAGACCGGACTGATCGCCGAGCGGGATGACGCATTGGCGAGCGCCGCGTTGATCACGTTGCTGCAATCCGATCCATCACAGCTGCAACGGATCGGCGGGATGGCGCAGGCCGATGTGCGCGCGCGTCGTGGCTTGTCGGCCGTCTGCGAGGCGTTCATGACGGTGCTCAATGACGCGGCTGTAGCGCAGGTGGCTGCCTGACCACCGCTGCCGTGCCGGTCGCGGTGGTCAAGCCTCCCACGTTGCAGCATCGGCTCGAGTACGCTGGTGTCCGAGCGATTGTCTTTCTGCTGTCGCGCCTGCCGTTCTCCGTCGGATCCAGCGTTGGCGCCGGCCTTGGTGTGCTGGGCTACCACCTCGGTATCCGCTCGCGCGTGGTGGAAGCACAGATTGCGTTTGCGTTTCCGGACATGCCGGCGTCCGAGGTCAGATCGGTGGCCAAGCAGTCGTACGAGAATCTCGGACGCACGTCAGTCGAAGCGGCGCTGATGGAACGCCGCACGCCTGAGGATCTGCTCGCGCTGTTCGATCGCATCGACGGATGGGAACACATGGCTGCGGCGGTGCGTGGCGGGCAGGGGGCGCTGCTGGTGACAGGACACCTTGGCAACTGGGAACTCGGCGGCAGCTACTTCGCGGCCCGTGGTGTGCCGATCGATGCGATCGCGCGCCACATGAGCAATCGGGTGTTCGAGCGCTACCTGACGCGTGTGCGTGAACGCTTCGGCGTGAAAGTGGTGTTCGACGAACACGCCGTGCGCCACACCTCTCGCAGTGTGCGCGCCAATCGGGTGGTGGGGTTTCTCTCCGATCAGGGTGTGCTCGGCCTGGCGTCGACATATGTGCCGTTCTTCAGTCGCCTCGCCAAGACACCGCGTGGACCGGCCGTGTTTGCATTGAAGCTTGGTGTGCCAATGGTGTTCACCGTCGCGGTGCGTCAGGCGTCGGGCAAGTACCGATTGATCGTCGAACCGATCGAGGTTGTCTACACTGGCGATCGTGAGGCTGACACGATCGCACTCGTCGCGTACTACACCGCGCGCCTCGAGTACTGGGTGCGGCAGTATCCGGGGCAATACTTCTGGCAGCATCGGCGCTGGAAGTATCAACCAGCCGGTGCACCACCGCTGCCCGAGGGCATGTAGCGTGGCTGTCTCTGCCGCCGTCGTTGGACCACCGATGGATCGCAGCGCGCTGTTCGTGATGCGCCACGATCTGCGCGCGGTGCTCGGCGTGCTGCTGATCGTCGCACTGGTGGCTGCCGCAATCGCGGCTCCGCTGCTCACCTCATACGATCCGACGGCCATCAACCTCGGTGAGCAGCTGCTGCGTCCGTCGAGCGCCCACTGGCTTGGCACCGACATTCAGGGGCGCGACGTGTTCGCGCGCCTGTTGTTCGGTGCGCGCATCTCGTTGTCAGTCGGACTTGGCGCACAGGCGATCGCGCTGCTCGTGGGCGGAACGCTCGGACTGGTGAGCGGTTTCTACGGCCGATGGGTGGATGAACTGGTGATGCGCGTCGCTGATGTGACGCTGGCATTCCCGACGCTGCTGCTGCTGATCGCCATGGTTGCCGCATTTCAGCCGAGTCTCACCGTGGTCACGCTGACGATCGGCATTGTGGGATGGGCCGGCGTCGCGCGCCTCGTGCGTGGACAGGTGATGGTGGTGCGCGGCCTCGAATACGTGCACGCTGCGCGCGCGCTTGGTGGCACGGACGTGCGCATCCTGTTGCGGCATGTGCTGCCGGCGGTCACGGCACCGCTGGTGATCGTCGGCACACTCGGTATCGCGGCCGCCATCATGGCGGAGTCCTCACTCAGTTTCCTCGGACTGGGTGTACAGCCGCCGACGCCAAGTTGGGGCGGGATGATCGCAGACGCACGCGATCTGTCGCAGCTGCGCCGCGCGCCGTGGACATCGCTGGCGCCTGGCCTCACAATCGGGTGCGCGGTTCTGGCCTTCAATCTCCTCGGCGACGCACTGCGCGACGCCACCGATCCACGCCAACTCACGCGCCGACTCGCGCGCCGATCCGACCCATGACAGACTTTCAGGCATTGCAGCAGCGCGAGTATCCGTGGATGACGGACTCCGATGTCATCTATCTCGATCACGCGTCGACTGGTGCGTATCCGAAGGCGACGGCTGATGCGGTGGCGGCGTACGTCTCGTTGCGCCACATGCCGCATACACTCAAGCCCGAACACTTTTTCGCGACGCTGCAGCGCTCGCGCGAGCTGGTGGCACAACTGATCGGCGCCAGCGCGTCGGAAATCGCGCTCACCACGAACACATCGCACGGACTCAACATCGCCGCCTTTTCGATTCCGCTGAATCCGGGCGATGAGATCCTGACGGTGGACCGTGAGTTTCCGGCCAACGCATTTCCGTGGATCAAACGTGCCGAGCGCACCGGCGCGAGCCTCGTGCGGTTGCCGTGTGTGAACGAGGTGCCGGATGAAGCGGCGCTGCTGCACGCGATCGCGACGCGACCGAATGTGAAAGTGGTCGCCGTCAGCTGGGTGTCGTTCTGCAGCGGTGCACGCATCGACCTCGATGCGGTGGGCACTGCCTGTCGTGCGCGCGGCATCTGGTTCGTGGTCGATGCCATTCAGGGGCTTGGCGCTGTGCCGCTGGATCTGTCGAAGACGCCGGTGGACATCCTCGCCAGCGGCGCGCAGAAGTGGCTGCAGTCTCCGTGGGGCTCGGCGTTCACCTACGTGCGCAAAGAACGTATCGCGCAGCTCGAGCCGCCAACCGTGGGCTGGATGAGCACGCGCGGATCGGATGACCTGTTCAACATGCTGAGCTACGATCCGGTGTGGTTCGAGGATGCGCGGAAGTTCGAGGTCATCACGTTGCCGTTTCCGGACTTTGCGGGGATGAATGCGAGCCTGGCGTTGTTTCAGGAGCTGGGTGTGGCGAACATCGCGGAGCATCTCGCGTCACTGGGTGATCGCCTGGTGGAGTTCTGCGACGCCAATACCGAAGTGCGTCTCGTCACACCACGCGACCGTCCGCACCGCGCCGGCGTCTTCGCGATCCAGCCGCCGAAACTCGACGCAACCTCGGCGCGCCTCAAGTCGAACCACGTCTTCCACTCCGTCCGCGAACGCTGCATCCGCCTCTCGCCGCACTGGTACACAACGTCCGCGCAGTGGGAGCGCGTGTTGTCTCTTGTGCTCGGCTGAACTGCTGGTCTCACGCAGAGCAGCGGAGCAACAGAGGTCCGGGCTTCTACTCGCG
>JANLPZ010000080.1:0-10543 GCA_031367535.1 Gemmatimonadaceae bacterium | reverse complement strand
GCAATGTCGCGCCGGCTGCACTGACACGCGTACAACAACCGGCGTGCGGTCAATTCATGAATGGCGACCTCGTATGCCGACTCGTGCCCACGCTGCCGGAGTGTGTCGGGATAGCCGAGCGCCGCGTTGTCGGCGCGGAGCCCGAGCCACGCCAGGTCGGTGCGGATTCCGGCGTCGAACGAGTCACGCGCGCGTCGTCCATCGTGATCCTCGATCCGCAGCAGCACGGTACCGTCGAATGCGCGTGCGATGCTCCACACGAACACCGCGTTGACCGCATGCCCCATGTGCAGCATTCCCGTCGGCGCAGGGGCGAATCGCGTGCGCCACTGCGCCGGCAGGGTCGCCGCCAGTCGCGCGCGGAGCGCCAAACGATCAGCTTCAGTTATCGCGGAAGTCACGAGTGCGAATCTGCGAGCGCGCTGATAGCACCACAATGGTCACCCTCACGCAGCCCATGGCGTACGACAAGGCGTATTTCGACAAGTGGTACCGCAATCGTCAGCATCGCGTGCGCACGCCGGCGCAGATCCGACGCATCGTCAGCTTCACTCTGGCGGCCGCGGAGTACGTGCTCGATCGACCGATTCGCACCGTGCTCGATGTCGGCGCGGGGGAAGGGCATTGGCAGCCAATCCTCTCGGCGATGCGACCGAATCTGCGATACGTGGGCGTGGAACCGAGTGAGTACGCGGTCGGGCGATTCGGATCGCGGCGCGGGCTGCGCCGTGGTTCCGTCGAGACGCTCGATCATCTCGCATTGCACGCCGAATACCCGCAAGGATTCGACCTTGTCGTCTGCTGCGGCGTGTTGAACTACGTCCCGACGCGCAGACTTGGGGCTGCGCTCGAGCAGCTCATGCTGCACACGAGCGGTCTGGCGTGGCTCGAACTCTTCACGAAACACGATGACATCGAGGGCGACGTCGCCGCGCTCAAGCCACGCGCCGCGGAGTGGTACCGCGACCGATTCCGTCTGGCGGGATTCGTCCCGTGTGGGCTGCATCTGTACGCGCCGCAGGATCGCGCGGCCGGTCTGACGGCGCTCGAGACCTGCGCGCTCTGAAATGACAGTTCAGTTCGTTGGCGCCGCGCCGGGGCAAAGTGGCGTCACGGAACTCAAAAGGGTTATCAATCGCGAGACCAAAGCAGTTCGGGTTTGCGCCGTTGGCGAGCTGTTCCAGACGCACTGGTTCTCAGAACGCCTGGATTAGAAAAGTCTTAGATGTTTCGTACCGCTCGCTCGTCCGGTCAGAAGTTGGATGATTTCGTGGCAGCCTGAATTCGTTCGGGTGAGTCTGGTTGCCTGCTGTTCTCC
Organism: Gemmatimonadaceae bacterium; assembly: GCA_031367535.1. Lineage (GTDB taxonomy): Bacteria > Gemmatimonadota > Gemmatimonadetes > Gemmatimonadales > Gemmatimonadaceae > JACMLX01. The sequence goes on along the minus strand of JANLPZ010000080.1, from coordinate 9,225 downwards.
TTGGTAACACACCGTACCCGCGACGACGCGGGCGCATGGGTGGATTCGTCTGAATGGCTGCGCGTCCTGATTTCGCTCAACACGCCGGTTTCGTAGGATCTGGCCGGCTCAACTGGCGTGGTCCGCACCCCTGGCACCAGGGTGAGCGCGTCTGGAGCACCACCAATAGTCATCTCGATGTGTGGATCGAACTGCTCCACACGCTCGATCTCGATCCGGCGCCGATTCTTCTGCCGACGATCTGCGCCGACTTCGAAGGCGATCAGTGGACGATGACCAGCGTCGCGCCGGCCGATCTCTGGGCGTGTTACGGCATCGTCGTCGAGGAACTGCTCGTGTGGCGCCCGTTGCTGGCGCATCTGGTTGAACAGCTCGATCGCGGACATGCAATCCTGGTCGAAGTGGATGCGTTCCATCTGCCCGACATGACGGGCAGCAGCTATCACCGCGAACACGTCAAGTCGCTCGTCGCCGTGACGGGCTACGATCGTCATGCACATCGCCTGCGCTATCTGCACGGGAGCATTGGTGCGGAAGTCGCCGGTGACGATCTCGATGCGCTGCTCAGTGGCGGTATCGGCAGTGCACAGTTGCCACCGCACGCGCAGATCGTGAAGCTCGATCGTGTTGCGGCGCGCACGGCGGCAGAACGTGCGACGATTGGCGTTGCATTGGCGCGTTTCCATGGCACGCGACTGCCAGTGCGCAATCCTGTGCGCGGTTTTGCCGACGCATTGCGCTCACACGGTGCGTGGCTCGCTGGCGGCGACGCCGATCACTATCAGCGCTGGGCCTTTGCCACACTGCAGCAGTGCGGGGCATCGTTTGAAGTCGGTGCCGACGTCTGCTCGTGGCTCGCCTATCACGGTGAACCGGTGACGGCTGCTGTCGCGCCGCTGCGTCTCGTATCACACGCGGCGCGCGCATTGCACCAGCGACTGGTGCGCGTGTCGCAGTCAGGACGGATGCCCGACGTGGGTCACACGGTCGACGACATGGCGCGCGCGTGGGACGATGCGATGGCGGTACTGCGTCCGTTGTACGGCGCCTGAGTCACCAGCCGCACGTTACCTCAGCATTGCCTGCAGCACGCCCGAAACGACGGTCAGACAATCCGACAGTCCGGCCAGCGTATGGTCACCCATGTGCCCGATACGAATCGTACGGTCGCGTAGCGGGCCGTAGCCGGCGCCGATCACGTAACCGAGCTCGCCGACCGCAGCAGCGACTGCGCTCCCTGATATCGACGCCGGCAGTGTGATGCAACTCACCGTCGGTGAGCGACCGGAAACTGGCGCCAGGACACCGAATGCAGAATGCACGTCGCGTGCGAGTCGCTCTGCCCACGCGACCGTCATTGCCTGCATCGCGAGATGCCGCGCCCATCGTGCCTCGAGCCCTTCTGCCGCAATCGCTTCGACCTGTGCCGCCAACGCATAGAACAGTGAGATCGCCGGCGTGTTCGGCGTCTGATTCTTGACCGCATACTTCTCGAACTCGACGAGATCGAAGTACGTCCCGCGATCGGTGTTGTGCGCGGCGCCCGCAATGAACGCCTCACTCGCCACTCCAAGCGCAAGGCCGGGTGGCAGTGCCAGCGCTTTCTGCGACCCGGTAAATACGAAGTCGAGCTCCCACGCGTCGGTCTCCAGTTTCGCGCCGGCGAGGCCCGTGACGCTGTCCACCAGAATCACCGCGCCCGCCGCGTGCACTACACGCGCGATCGCTTCGATGTCGTTCATTGCACCGGTCGACGTCTCGGAATGCGTCAGCGTGACAACCATCGCGCCAGTTGCCGCGAGCAATGCGGCGACCTGTTCGGGAGTGTGGTGCAATCCGAGTGCGACAACATCGCGCACAACGTGCCGCCCACAACTGACCGCCACGTCGGCGAATCGGTCGGAGAACGCGCCATTCACCAGCGACAGTACTGTTCCTGCTGGCGCACATCGGATTGCTCCTTCCATCAGGCCCGTCGCCGATGCCGACGCGATGTAGACCGGTCGTGTCGTACGAAAGATGGTGCGAAGGCCAGCATCGCAGCGCGCATAAATCGACTCGAACGCCTTCCCACGATGCGGTAGCATCGGACGCGTGAGTTCGTGCAGAATTTCCGGCCGTACTTCGGTTGGTCCGGGCAGAAAGAACGTGCCGTTGGTGAGCATCAGAGTCCGAGCACGATGGGAGTGAGCGCCGCGAAACTGTCCACTTCGCCGGCCGCGCATGCCACGACACTCTCGCGCCGCGCCACACCAGTGAATGCGAGAAAACGATCGACAACCGACACCAACTCGGCATCCGTCGCACCATCGCCAACCGCGAGGATTGGCCGCGCGAGTGCCAGCGATGCCACGACCAGCGGCTTGCCGCCGCGTCGTGCAAGCGGTGAATCCGCCACGACATCGGTCGCAGCGCCGAGATTGTCGAACAGCACCTCGACCGCATGCACATCCGCATCGGCGATGCCGAGCCATGCGGCGAGCGGCAGAATGGCCTTGCGCAGTCCGCCACTCACGAGCACGACGTGCACTCCAGCATTGCGCCACGCCTGTACCGCCGCGCGCACACCAGGCAGCGCCGTCGCGATGTACACCGCGCCAAGCGCCGCAATCTCATCACGTGTCGGACGAATGATGCGCAGCCGGCGACCATACACTTCATCCAGCGGAACACGCGCTTCCATCGCATCCGCCGTCAGCGCGAGGACCGTCGCCGCAACCGTCGCATCCCTGTGTTCGGCCAGCCAATCAATGCCTTCCAGCGACGAAACGGTCGAGTCCACATCGAGTACTACGGACTTGAACGCACTCACAGGATGTTGCCCTGTGCCAACAAGTTATGCGGATCCAGCTCATGCTTGATGGCACGCATCATGGCACGCTGCGTCCCTGACATCTGCAACGGCAGCCAGCGCGCCTTGATCTTTCCAATGCCGTGTTCCGCCGCCACAGTGCCGCCGAGCGCGATGACGTCGCGCAGCGTTTCACTCACGGCGTCCGTGATGCGTTCGAGCTCAGCCGTGTCGCGCGCGATGAAATTCTGATGCGGATGGCCGTTGCCGGCGTGACCGAACGTGACCGGCTGTGCGAGACCGCGTGACTCCACTGCCTGTCGTGACGCGCGCAGCGCATCGCCAAGTCGCGCGTACGGCACGGCCCAATCAGTCGAAACGCGACGCCCCCCATTCGCACGATGCGGTGCGGCGCGTTCGTGCATCGTCGCGGGCACGGCATGTCGCAGGCGTCGTGCATCACGCAGCGCAGCTTCACCGTCGTACACACGAATGTCATCGTCGGCGGCATGGTGCGCCGCTGCCAGTTCGAGCCACGCATCCAATGGCGGCTCATCCGCCTCGCCGCCAGACAGTTCAGTGTAGATCAGTGCCTCCGCACCAACGGCCCACAACGGATCCTGTGCAGCGCCGCGCGCAATGGCGAGTGCGCCACTGTCGAGATACTCGAGACAACGCGGCGCCAATGACGGTGATTCGCGTGCGGCAATCACGAATGCCAGCGCGTCTGCTTCCGTAGGGAAGGGGATGCCGAGGCCAATCACCCACGCCGGCAACGGCAGCAACCCGAGTTCGGCTTCGAGAATCACACCGAGCGTGCCTTCGCTCCCGACGAACCAGTCCACCAGGTCGTGCACCGGTGCGTAGCCGACGGTGTTCTTCTCGATTGACGGGCGACGCAGTTCGAGGATATCGCCATTCATCAGTGCAACCGTCAGTCCGCGCACATGCGAACGGATCGCGCCATAGCGCAGTGACCGCGCACCAGACGCGTTACATGCGATGGCACCACCGATCGTGCAGTCCTCTTCACTCGTCGGATCAGGCGCCAGCAGCCAACCCTCAGACGCGAGCGTGCGCTTGAGCGGGCCAAGCAACTCGCCCGGACCAACGCGCACGCTGCGCGCCGCATGATCGATGTCGTGAATGCCGCCGACGTTCCGCAAGGACAGCAGCAGTCCGCGATCCGTCAACGACGCGGCGGTGGTACTCGTCTGGCCACCGGCCGTGGTCACCGGCGTACGATCGCGCTGCGCTTCGCGAAGCAGTTCCAGCACGTCATCACGCGACGTCGGACGCGCGACCGCATCCGGAATCAGCTCGAGTCCGGACGCATCACGGCTGACACTCTGCCGCACATCGGCATCAGTCGTGATGAGTGCGCTGGTCATACCACTGCGGCCGGTTGCGTGCTGCTCCCGAAGCGAACAATTGTGGCTGTGCGCACATCGGGCAGCGCCAGCAGACGGTCACGCACGGTCGGTGCGACAAGCCCGTCGACGGAAATTGCCGCCAGTGCCTCGCCACCTTGCGCCAGACGGGCCTGATGATACTCCGCGATGTTCACCTGTTCGTCGCCGAGCACAGTGCCGACGCGTCCGATGACGCCAGGCACGTCGTTGTTGGTGAGCACGATCATCGTCTGTCGTGGTGTGACATCGACATGGAATGCGCCGATGCGCGTGACACGCGCGACGCCACCCGGTGGCGCCATCGCGACAACGCCAATCTCGCGCACGCCGCCCCCAAGCGACACATCGACCGTCGCGGTGCGATCCTTGTCCGCCAGCTCGCCGATCGATAATTCGATGCCGCGCGCTTCGGCCATCGTGCGCGCGTTGATCAGGTTCAACCGACCGTCGTCGATCACACCTTCGAGAATGCCTGCGCAGGCGGCCGACAGCAGCGCGGCACCGGCGCCGATCAGGTCAGGACTGACACGCAGGCGCACGCGCTGAATGATGCTGATGCCCTGATCGAGCAGCAGCGCGCGCGCAATCGCCGATGCACGCTGTGCCACCACCAACGCTGGCTGCAGGTCACGCCATTCAGTGCCAGTCACCGACGCGACGTTGAGTGAACGCGTCAATTCGCCGTGCAGCAGTGCATCACGCACCGCTTCGCAGACATCCACCGCCACGTTGCGTTGCGCTTCCGCCGTTGACGCACCGAGATGCGGTGTGAGCAGCACATTCGACAAGGAACGGAGCAGGTGATCGGCCGGTAACGGTTCCTGGGCGAACGCGTCGATGCAGGCTCCGCGCAGCACACCGCTCTGCAACGCCTGCGCAAGCGCGCCGTCATCGACAATGCCACCGCGCGCGAGATTGCAGACGACCGCGCCGGATGGCATACGCGCCAGTTCACGTCGGCCGATCAGCCCGGTCGTTTCCGCCGTCAGCGGCGTGTGGATCGTGAGGACGTCCGCGTCCGGCAGCAACGCCTCGAGTGATGGCGCGCGCTGGATGCGCAATGCCCGGAAGCGCTCGTCACCGACGTATGGATCGTACCCGATGACGTCCATGCCGAACGCAATGGCGCGCATTGCGACTTCGGAGCCGATGCGCCCGACGCCGACGATGCCGAGCGTGCGGCCCTTCAACTCGCTGCCGAGCAGCGCCGATCGATCCCAACGCCCTGCATGCATCGACGTGTCGGCGCGAACGATGTGCCGAAACAGCGCGATCAACGATCCGAAGAGCAACTCGGCCACGGCGACGGTGTTGCCGGCCGGCGCGTTGATGACAGCAACACCGAGACTGGTTGCCGTTGCCATGTCGACATTGTCCACGCCGACACCAGCGCGACCGACGACTCGCAGTTTCGTCGCGGCGCGCAGCAACTCACCGCTGATCTTCGATGCGCTGCGGCCGACAATCGCGTCGTAGTCGGCAATGCGCGCCAGCAGTTCGGCGGCAGGGAGCGTCGGGACTTCATCGACCTGCAACCGCGGTTCCGCAGTCAGAAGTGCAAGGCCATCAGGGTCGATTTCATCCGTTACGAGCACGCGATAGCGCATGCAACTCCAGGGCAGGGGGGAGCGCGTGCAGCGCGGCGTTTCCCGGAAGATATCAAGCCCGGCAACGGCTTCCGCGCCTGTCACGAAGCGACCGTCAAACAGTAGACCGTCCAAACGAACGACGCCCTCGGCACAGACCGAGGGCGTCGATGACAAGCAGATGCGCAGATGTCAGGGAATCGGTTCGGACTTGGTCGTGATCGTGTCCGCGTCGGCAACGAGTCGAATCGCACCCTTGAAGCGCGCCGCGCGCGTATTCAGCAGGCTTTCGACGACACCGACACCGGGACGGCTGGCGTGCACGTATTTGCCGTTGCCGGAATAGATCGCGATGTGTGTGATGCGACGCCCGGTGCCGAACGTGAGCAGATCGCCCGGCTTCATGCGATCGAGGTCCCGACCGATACGGATGCCGGTGTAGGCCTGCTCGTTCGCCGTGCGCGGAAGGTCGACGTGCAGCCACGACATGACGTATTTCACCAGGCCGCTGCAATCGAAGGCGCGACCAGGCGCTTCTGCGCCCCAGACGTATGGCAAGCCAATCTGCTGGCGCGCAACAGACACAATCGAATCACGCAGCGCATCGGCGGAATCCGATACGAATGACGCCTGTGCCACATCGGGGTAGAGTGGCCCGGTCGCAACGTGTTGCGCACGACGGTGGCGCGACCGGCGCGAAACTCCGGCCTTCTTCGAACGGGCCGAGGTGCGCGTTGATGTCGTGCGTGCGCGGCTGCGGGCGACCGGCTTCTGCTTGCTCGTGCGCCGCGCCGTCGCGACCGGCTTCTTGCCCCGAGGCTTCTCGGCTGCCGCGCTGGACGGCGTGGCGACGACGATCGCGACCAGCCCGAGCACCATCACAAGACGGCGCAGGGCAGTGGCAAAAGAGATCGGCATGGGCATGGAGGTAAGGGTACCTGAACTCATCACCGAGCACAGCGGGCCTCTCGACGACTCGTGTGGATCGGACTGACCGGCCACTCAGCCGGAACCAGTGTCGGTCCACGCTTCGCTTCTACAAGGGGGACGACGGCGACAAGATGCAGTCACGCACGAGGCCGCTGTTGGTCAGGCCTCGGGAGTCAGTATCGGCAACTCTGGCCAACGGGCGCTTGTCGCCAGCGCCGGAACCCATCAACTTTGCAGGCTATATGACGCCGGGCTGACTGAGCCATGGCGCGGCACGCTTCGGGGACCCCAGAGTCTCCCACTCTCCAGACCTGTCACGATGTCGGAATTCGAAGAGGGCGGGCTCGACTCGCTCGCCAGCTGGTTCACATCGAACCAGAAGTTGGTGTCGATCGTGCTTGGCGGCCTGGCCGCTGCGGCAGTGGGCATCGTGATCTGGCAGAAGTCGGCCGACACGAAGATCGATAATGCCGAGCGCGCCTTCTTTGCGGCGCAGACGGCGACGGCGCAGAATCCGGCCATTGCGGCGACGGAGCTGGAGAAGGTCGCGACGCGGTATGCCGGTACGTCGGCAGGCGACCGCGCTGCGCTGCTCGCGGCGCAGGCGATGATGACGGACGGGAAGTCCGCCGATGCCCTCAAGAAGCTCGAGGAGCTGGCGGCGGCAGGCGGTACGGCTCGACTGGGCGCGACGCTGCAGACGCTGCTGGCCGCGGCCTATGAGAACCTCAACAAGCCGACGGATGCGGCCAAGGCTTATCTGGCGGCGGCGGCGGCGAGCTACGGCGATGCCAAGGCGCAGCGCCAGGCTGATGCCGCCCGCGCCTACATGGCGGCCGGTAACTCGGTCGAGGCAATCAAGCTGTGGACTGAGCTGGCCAAAGACGAGAAAGGTCCGCTGGCAGCCGAAGCGCATGTCCGGCTGGGCGAGCTGATCGTCAAGCAATAGTCCAACGACTGGCGTCAGATCGGCCGCTCGGAACGGACGCCGGACGACCCGACGCTACACGCTCGAAATTGCTGCCGGTCGACCGTCGGGAGTCGTCGACAGCTGGCGAGTCTGAACTCTCGGATGCTGTCGGGATCATGCGAAAGCAGCGGTTGGATAGTGTGCAGCGGACGATCGAGATCTGACCGAGGCACGTCGTTCTGGCGCATGGATTTGAGTGTCCGAATCGAGCCGGATTGTCGGTCATTTCACTGGCGGGGTGGCGTCACGCTGGCGCGAACGTACTTCTTATAAGAAGTATTATGTAAACTACAGGCAGTGGAAAACTGTGGATAAGTGCCTCTTTCGCGCTCACGGTGTGGAAAGCCTTGGCGGTTCCGCACAAATGACCTTCGTGTCCTGTCACGGACCGGTCACACCGCCACGCGCTCGAACGCCCCGCTCCAGCGATTCAATGGACGCTCGGCAACACGCTCGACGACCCGCTCAGCGCAGCGCGTCAAGCACGCCGTCAAACACCACGCGACCTTCACCAGACAGCTCGCTGTAGCGGGCGTTGGATTGCTCCGGCAATTGCACCGTGAGTGTCTTGCCGCTCGTCGTCAGCAGCGCCACGGGCGCACCAAAGGGCGCAAGATCCCAGGCCTGCAGACACGCGGCCGTCGCGACGGCGCCTGTGCCGCACGCATACGTCTCCGCTTCGACGCCGCGTTCATAGGTGCGGATCTTCCAGCTGCCAGGCGTCGCACCAGCGCTCACGAAGTTCACATTGGCACCGACCGGCGCGCGCTTCACGCCGTAGCGAAGTATCCGTCCTCTGCCGGCTACATCGATGGCCGCCGCATCGTCCACCAGCACAACCAGATGCGGCACGCCGACCACCGCATACCCGATCCGCAGCTCGCGACGCGCCAGCGCTTCAGGTGCCGTCGTCTCGAGATCGGTCACCGGTGCGAGGCGAATCGAGGCGACGCCTTCCTGATCGATGGCGGCCGCGATCCGACCAGCGTCGGACATGAAGTGAAACGTTTGTTCACATGCTGCAAGTCCAAGCTTGACAGCACTTTGCGCGGCGCATAGTGAAGCATTTCCGCACAGCGAGGCTCGTGATCCATCGGCGTTGTAGTAGCGGATCGCGAAGCGGGCGTCATCGGACTCGACAATGAAGACGACGCCATCAGCGCCGACACCAAGGTGCGGCGCACAGATCGCCGCGATATCCGCGGTGTTTTCGAGCGGGTCGACGTCGTGCCCCGCGGCGCGCGCATCGAAGAAGACAAAGTCGTTGCCCGACCCCGTCATCTTCCAGAACGCACGACCGGATCCGGCGGTCAAACGCGACCCGTCATCGCCCACCACCGCAGGCGCCACACCATCCAGATCGCTTCCCGAACGATGCGCTTCGACATCTTGCTCTCGCCCTCCGTCCGGTCCGTGAACACGATCGGAATCTCCGCGATCCGAAAGCCCTTCTTCCAGGCGCGGAAGCTGACTTCTATCTGGAACGCGTAGCCGTTCGACCGCACATCATCGAGATCGATCGCCTCGAGCACACTG
>JANLPZ010000075.1:0-3001 GCA_031367535.1 Gemmatimonadaceae bacterium | reverse complement strand
GGCTACGCAATCGAGAACTCGCTCGCAAACGTGCGCATGTTCGCGGAGCTTGGCGTGCGCTACATGACGCTCACCCACGGCGGCAATACCGCGTGGGCCGATGCCGCGACGGAAGCGCCGGCGCATGGCGGACTGACACGGTTCGGCGAGGAAGTCGTGCGCGAGATGAATCGGAGCGGGATCATGGTCGACATCTCGCACGTGTCGGATGGCACCATGTCGGACGCGATTCGTGTCTCGGAAGCGCCGGTGATCTTCAGTCATTCATCCGCGCGCGCCATCGCCGACCACCCGCGTAATGTGCCGGACAGCATCCTCACGCTGCTCAAGAAGAATGGCGGCATCGTGATGGTGAACATCTTTCCGGGCTTCGTGAACGCTGTCGCAGCGAAGCAGGCCCAGGGTGCACTCGAGAAGGAACGTGAGTTTCTCGCGAAGTATCCCGACGATCCGAAGAAGGCCTCGGCCGAGTATCTCGTCTGGCTGACGAACACGATGAACAGCATGGAGCCGGGCACGCTCAATCAAGTGGCCGATCACATCGACCACATCGTGCAGGTGGCCGGCATCGATCATGTGGGCTACGGCGCCGACTTCGGTGAACTGAGTGTGCATCCGAAGGGCCTCGAGGATGTCAGTCGGTATCCGTACCTGACGGCGGAACTGCTGCGTCGCGGATATACCGACGCGCAGGTTGGCAAAATCATCGGCAACAACATGCTGCGCGTGATGCGGCAGGTGGAGCGGACGGCGACGCGCCTGCAGCGCACACGGTTGCCGTCAGCGGCGCGGATCGAGGATCTCGACACGCCGCCGGTTCCGTGAGCACACCGGCGCCGGCGATCGATTGACAGCACGTCGCGATCGCCGCTGCTGGCTTTTCTGACTACTGTGCATGAGGCCTACGAATTCCGGTGCTCCCACCCGCCATCGCACACACGTCATGCACCTGCGTCCCGCGCTTCTGGCGATGTCCGCCGCATCGCTCTGTGTCCAGAGCATCACTGCCCAGCCACGACCCAGCGCGCCTCCATCCGGCATCGAAGTCACCGAAGCCTCTGTAACGTCCCTGCAGGACGCCATGACCCGCGGCCGTGTGACCGCTCAACAACTCGTCACCGCCTACCTCGCGCGCATCACCGCCTATGATCACGCAGGCCCCGGCATCAACGCGCTGATCCGCATCAACCCGAACGCCATGCATGATGCCCGCGTGCTCGACATCGAACGTCGCGCCGGCAAAGTGCGCGGCCCGATGCACGGCATTCCAGTGATCATCAAGGACAACTACGACACCCGCGACATGCCGACCAGCGCCGGCTCCCTCGCACTCGCGACATCGCAGCCCGCGCAGGACGGATTCGTCGTGAAGCGGTTGCGTGACGCGGGCGCGATCATTCTCGCGAAGGCCAACATGCACGAACTGGCGGCTGGAATCACCAGTGTCAGTTCACTCGGCGGACAGACGCGCAATCCGTACGACCCGGCGCGTTGCCCCGGTGGCTCGAGTGGCGGTACCGGTGCGGCGATCGCGGCCAGTTTCGCGGCGGTGGGTTGGGGATCGGACACCTGCGGCTCGATCCGCATCCCGAGTGCGTTCGGCAGCCTGTTCGGATTGCGGCCCACGCAGGGGATGGTCAGTCGTACCGGCATCGTTCCGTTGTCACACACGCAGGATATCGGCGGGCCACTCGCGCGCACCGCCACCGATCTCGCCATCGCACTCGATATCAGCGTAGGCTACGATGCGGCTGATTCCGTCACGACGGTGATGCGCGATCGCCCGCTGCCGCACTTTCAGGCTTCACTGGATCGGAACGCGATGCGTGGCGCGCGCATCGGGGTGTTCACGCACTATTTCACCGACGCCGATCCCGAAATCGCCGATTCGGTGCGCGCTGCCATCGCGGCCATGAAAGCGCAGGGTGCGACCGTCGTTGACGTGACGATCGCCGATTTCGATTCGCTGATCGCCAATACCGGCATCATCAACTACGAGACGCGCACCGACCTGCTGGCGTACCTGAGCCACGTGCCGAACGCGCCGGTGCATTCACTACGAGAAATCGTGGACCGTGGCCTGTTCGACAAGTTTCAGGAGCAACGCTACCGGCTGCTCGATACGATGCAGGGACCGGGCAGTGAGGCGCACCGCAAAGTGCTGGCGAAGCAGGCCGTGTTGCGTGCGCGCATCGTTCAGGTCATGGACAGTCTGTCGCTCGATGCCCTCGCGTATCCGACCGTGAAACAGAAGCCCGTGCTGGTTGGCGAAGCGCAGACGGGCAGCACCTGTCAGCTCAGTGCACAGACCGGCCTGCCCGCAATCGCGATACCGGCCGGGTTCAGTGCCGATGGGCTTCCGTTGAGTGTGGAGCTGCTTGGTCGAGCGTTCACCGATGCACGACTTGTGTCACTCGCGTTCGCGTTCGAGCAGGCGAATCCGCGCCGTCATGCGCCAACGACAACGCCGGCGCTCGTGCGCGGCGTGGCGCCATCGCCGAAAGCGTTGCAACTCGGACCCGCGGCCGCAGCCAGCTTCAGCGCATCGCGGTTCCAATGGGATGCGGCGCACAGCACACTCACCTGGTCCGTGAGCGTACGAGCCAGCGCGCAGGCGAACATGCAGGCCGTCGTGCTCCGACGCGTGAACGCAGATTCATCACGCATGGGACCTATAGGCAGCACACGCGTGATCTCGCGACTGCTCGGCCCCGGAATGCCCGCCGGTAGCGGTTCACTGACGCTGAATGGCTTCGAACGACGTGCGCTGGAATCCGGGCGCTTGAGTATCGCGATCTATGGCAGCGACGTCACCGCGCCGCGTGAAGCAACCCTGCAACTGCCACACTGAGGTCGTTCAGCGCGGCGCGCGATCGTTCCGTGCGCGCAGCGCTGCGATCTGGCGGTCCTGCCACGTCGAGAACAGCAGCATCGCGATGGTCGCGCCGAGGAATGCCATGCCCATATCGGACTGCGTGTCCCACGGGTCGCCCTGTGTGCC
>JANLPZ010000025.1:0-2607 GCA_031367535.1 Gemmatimonadaceae bacterium | reverse complement strand
GCCGTCGTGTCGAGGACGAGCCGACGCGCATCGAAGTCCTCGGCAGCGAAGAGATCGCGGAAAAGGTCAGCATGTCGCCCGGAAACGTTTCGATGTTGCTCAACGAGACGAGCGGCGTGCGCGTCGTTGCCACCGGACCATCGCTTGGCGGAGCCAGCGTGCGCATTCAGGGGCTTCGCGGACGCTACACGCAGCTGCTGTCGGACGGGCTGCCGCTCTTCGGTCTTTCGACGGAAGGTCTGGGAATCCTTCAGATTCCGCCGCTTGATCTGGCGCAGGTCGAAGTCATCAAGGGTGCCGCGTCAGCTCTTTACGGACCGACTGCACTCGGCGGTGTCGTCAATTTCATCTCGCGCCGACCGGACGATTCTCGCGATCTGGTTCTGAACCAGACCTCGCGCGACGCGACTGACCTGATCGCGTACGACAGCCGTCGGTTGTCGAAGACTTTCGGCGTCACGATGCTTGCCAGCGCGCACCGTCAGCGCGCGACAGACCTGGACGACGATGGTTGGGCGGATATTGTCGGCTTCGAACGTATTGCGCTGCGCCCGCGCCTTTTTTACACCCGCCCCGGCGGTGCGACCGGCTTTGCCACGCTCGGCTATAACGGCGAGCGCCGAATGGGTGGGACACTTGCGGACGCGCGACTGCCGGATGGTGCGACCGCCATGCGCGCGCAGCGGACATCGCGCGTTGACGCTGGCGTGAGCGTCCACGTTCCTGTGGCCGATGCCATCACCTTCGCCGTACGCGGGTCGTACACGCTGCAGGCGCGTCGACAGGTGTTCGGTCCGTTGACGGAACGGGACGCACGACAGACAGCCTTCGCGGAAGCGTCGGTGAGCCGATCGTGGCGCGCGCATGCCGGCGTTGTCGGATTCGCGTATCAGCGAGACGCGTTCAGCGAACCCGAGTCGCCGCTGTTGAGCTATGCCTACGATGTTCCGGCGGTGTTCATGCAGCACACTTGGTCACCGGCAGTCGCGTTCGGTCTCACCAGCAGCGCGCGTCTCGATCATCACAGCGCGATCGGAACGATCTTCAGTCCACGCGTGTCGATGATTGCGCGGCGCAACCTGGCCGAACGTTTTCCGACAACACTTCGCATTTCCGGCGGCACAGGTGCGTTCGCGCCAACGCCGCTGAACGAGTCCACAGAAGAGTTGAGCTTTACACGCCTTGCCGCGCTGGTGCGACCCAAGGCTGAGCGTGCGAGAAACGCGTCCGCCGACGTCGGTGCGCAGCTTGGACGGCTCGAAGTGAATGTGAGCACGTTCGTGTCGCGCATCGAGAATTCCGTGCAACTGATCGCCGCGACATTGCCGCTCGGCACGCGTGACGTGATGCTGGTCGGCATCGAGCAGCCGGTGCGAAATCTGGGCGCCGAGTTGTTGCTCAAGTATCGCGTCGACGAGTTTCAGATCACGAGCACATACGCATTCCTCAATTCAACGGAATGGGATAGCGCGACAGGATCCCGTCGCGCTGTGCCGCTCTCACCTCACCACACCTTCGGCGCCGTTGTCTCGTGGGAATCGGAAGACGGCGCGCGCGTCGGACTCGAGGCGTATCACACCGGCGTGCAGGCGCTCGAGGACAATCCATATCGCGCACGGTCGCCCGGGTTCACGCTGCTCGGTGCCCTGCTACAGATGCGCGTGGGCGGTGCGCTGCTGTTTCTCAACGCCGAGAATCTGCTGGATGTGCGGCAGACGAAGTTCGATCCCTTGCTGCTGCGTCGTGCCGGTCTCGGTGGACGCCTGACGACCGATGCCTGGGCACCGCTGGATGGGCGCGTTGTCAATGTCGGAATTCGTATCGATCGTCATCGCGTCCCGCGCGAATGACGTCGGTGTAAACTCCGAGGTAATCGCCCCGGCCCTCAGTAAATCTGCTGATGCTCCGAGATACGACTGGCCCCCTCGCGCTTGTCACCTACGGCACCTTCACCACCGAGAATGATTGCAGCGCCGAGCAGACACAGGCACGCTCCTGCGAGCTTGGCAGGACGCACGCCTTCGACGACCCTGAGCCGAGCCAGCGACTGCCTTCAATCAACCACATCCAGATAGCGTAACAGTCCGCGACTTCGCAGGGTGCGGCTGCGGCGAACAGTGTGAGGGTTCGGGTCAGATGCGTACACGTCGGATGCCACGAGCCGTTGCGGGCGCAGGCGCGGCCATCGGGCGGTCCGCCAGCTGAGTGAGCGGCACGCAAGACGGACCTGGCCCTCCCGCACAGCTCGCGTCACATTGCCGAACAAAAGCGGCGATGCGTCGTTCAAGCGCGCGGAGTTTGGTCAACTTCGCACGGACCTCTTCTAGGTGTGCGTGCGCAATGGTTCGGGCGTCCGTGCAGCAGCGACGGTCGTCCTCGATAAGGGTCACCAGTTCGCGCACCTGCTCGATCGGGAAGCCGAACTCGCGGCACCGTCGAATCAGCTGCAGCCGCCTGACGTCGTCGGGGCCATAGCGCCGCTGCCCGCCCGTCTGTCGTTCAGCGTGGGGCAGAAGGCCAACGTCCTCGTAGTAGCGAATCGTAGGCGTCGTGGTGCCTGTGCGTGCGGCGAGGACGCCGATCCTGAAGCGCTCCGCTCCGTCGGTC
>JANLPZ010000220.1:0-14388 GCA_031367535.1 Gemmatimonadaceae bacterium | reverse complement strand
CGAGAGACCGGCCATTGCACGGGTCGTACGATTGTTCAGCGTTCGGAAATTGGCTGCAACGAACGGAATCAGGTCCTTGTGCAAGTCGTCGCCGAAGTCGGTATTTCGCAGCATGTCGGAGCCGACACGCTCCGGAGTATGTCCAAAGGGCATCACGACAATCATCGGCTTCGCTTTCCCGGCAGCGATGAGATTGTCGAGGATGTAGTGCGCGTGACCTTCCGAGGTCCAGCTGTCATCACTGTCGCCGGCACCATGCACGAGATACAGCACCGGATAACTGGTGTTGCCCTTCATGTACCCGGGCGGCGTGTACACATGCGCGCGCCGCTTCGCACCGATCGTGGTGGACGAATATTCGATCGTGCTCACCGCACCATGCGGGACCTTCGGATCGAACGCCTGAAACGCGCCCGCAGCGCCGGTGACTTCGAATGTCGAGTTCGTGCCGGTGCGCTCTTCGGAGAATCGCGTCGCTTTCGGATCAGGGACCCGCGCGCCGTTGACGCGGAAGTTGAAGCGATACGTCCCGGGAGCGACCGGCACCGTCGTCGTCGCACTCCAGAGCCCCATCGCATCCTTCGTCATCTGGAGGCCGGCAGGCCCACCACCCATCCCCATCGGAATCGCAGGATCGGCATCGGCACTCGTCACCGACACCGTCGTCGCGTCCGGCGCGCAGAGCCTGAACGTCACGCGGCTGTCAGCCAGCTGCTCTACTGACTGATAGGGCGGAGGCGGTGCGAACTGTCCGCTTGGCACACAACTGGTGGCCGGCGGACGCGCTGGCGCCTGCGCCTCGATGCCTCGCGCGCCCAAGACGACGAGCACTGCCAGCATCGTGGAGCCGCGTGCTCGGCGTTGACCGTGAACAACATTCGACATGCGAGACCCCAGCGTCGTGAGAAGCAAAGCTGCGCCGAGAGTTCCGGCCGGTGTGTCGTGAGTCCGGTCAAATTACCTCGCGCGTGCGCCGCGAACGCAGTGGCCGCGAACGGTCCTGGTCTCACTCGCCACGGTGCGTCGACGCCGACCGCGACACGCGGTCGAGACATATCGCAAACGCACTGCGCGGACGCACCGCCAGATGGCGATACGTCCGCGCGTAGTGCGTGCTCCGTACTTATGACACGGCAGGGCAGCAGGTCACGATGCTGCCCGCGGCATCAATTCGCAGGAACGTTGTAGCCCGACGTGGTAAGCGTCGGCAGCTGGACTCCGGAAACCGTGACCTTGACCGTCAGCGGCTTCGTGACGGGCGTCGCCGTCGTGGCGGAGGCGTTCGCGGCCGCCGACACAATCATGTACCCGGACATTTTCACGGCGGTCGGGGATGAGGCGCGCCCGATCAAGCGGTCAGAGCACTTCATTGCCTTTTTCACGCACGGCGTCGGGGCATGAAATCCGTCCCCATCGGCTCAGGTACTCCGTCCCCCTGAAGGCCACCCTCATGAAGGCCGCTCTAGCCGGTCCGCGATCGCCGCAGCACTGAGCACGGTCACGATCAGCAGCCCGGACGGCACCGCCGTCAGCCACCACACCGACCGCTTGTAGGGCAGCCCGTCCCGTAGCACGCTGCCCCAGCTCGCCTTGGGAGGGCGGACACCCAGCTCGATACGACAGCCCGGCCTCGACCGCCAGCAGCAGGGCACCCGACGCCGCGATCGGATCGATCAGCTGCGGCAACACGTGGCGACGCACTCGCTGCCAGCGTGAGGCACCCATCGCCCGTGCCGCTTCGACGAAGGGTTTGGCGGTCATCTCGCGCACCAGCACGAAACACCAGACGACTCACGCCCGTCCACGCCGTGGCGCCAAGCGCGATCGCGAGTACGACGGTCCCGAGTGGACCGAGCAGGACGGCGACCGCCGGGAACAACAGCACGCGCGGCGTGCTGCGCCGCACGTCCACCTCCGACATCCGCGTGTCACCCAACCCCGTGCCAGTGGAGGCAGCCAGCGTACCCCACGCGCAGCCAACGACGATAGCCAGTGTCGAGGCGAGCGCCGCAATGCTCAGCGACGTTCGGGCGCCGAAGATGGCTTGGCGCAATACGTCGCGAGAGTAGGGATCGGTGCCGAGCCAATGCGTCAATGATGGCGCGACATTCTTGAGCAGGATGATGTCGAGCTGCGCGGCGGGATCGTGCGCCGCGAGCCAAGGCGCAAGCAGTGCGGCGGTCACAGTCAGACCAACGAGTACGATCGGCGCACGCCGTGCGATGGCAACACGCAGCGTGCGGCTACGCAGTGCACTGACGCGGATCGGCAGCGCGAATCATCACATCGACAGATGCGACGAGCAGCGCGATCACGAGACTGGCGCCACGCACCACCGGCACGTCACGCTGCGCGCCCGCGTGCACAACGGCCACGGCGAGACCGGACCAGACAAACACGACTTCGATGATGAACGATCCGCCGACCATCGTCGGCAGCATCAGGCCGATGACGGCAATCACAGGTGCAAGCGTTGCAGGCAGCGCGTGCGTGAACAGCGCGTCCCGTTCACTGCGACCCTTGGCGCGCGCGGTGCGAAGAAATCGTCGCCCGCACGGACGGCGATCGCCGCACGTTGTTGCCGCACCACACCGGCGCCCCATCCCAGTGCCAATGTCAGCGCCGGCAGCAGCAGCAGATGGCGCGCGGCATCGGCGAACTTCTCCGATGCGCTGCCGAGCAGACTCGTGACGGGATCATTCATTCCGCCGACCGGAAACAATCCGGCGCCGTACGCCAGCAGTGCGATCTGTGCAAGCGCGAGCACAAACTCCGGCACCGCGTAGAGCGCGGTGAGCGTCCGTCCCAGCATGCGCCTCATCCGATTCTCTGGATCTCAGCCTTGCGCACTGCCGATTCCGAGACCAAGCGAATCGCCGCGACGAGCCCTGCCGCCGAGAGCAGGAGACTGTTCCGCAGCGTCGCACCAACAATCGTCACGACGGGTTGATTTTTCATGAACGAGCGTCCGAGATCATCGTGCAACGCGCCGCGCAGCAAGATCGCGGCGGCATCGTCGCCGTTGCGCTGATAGGCACGGGCGTGGTAGACGCGCCGGCGCGCCGGATCGAAGATCGACGACGCGTTGTCGACAACGGCATCGAAGCCGGGATTCGAGTCGTGGCCGAAATTCGCCTGAGGCCATCCCACAGTATCTTCCTGCCTCGCTACAAAGCTCAGCCTGCCACAGCACCGACGACCGTTGGACTCTCCCACGTCTCGAGCCCCAGCAACTTCTCGCCGAGTGGTGTCAGCACCGCCGTCTCGTAGCGCGTCTGCTCCCAGTTGCGTGGGTCACCCGGAAACGCATGCCCTTCCGGTGCGCGTCGATCGCGCCAGGATGCGATCCGCCACGCGCGCAGTGCAGCATTCTCTTCCTGCGCCGGTGACATCGAGATGTACTGCGCCATGCGCACCTTGTCGACCGAACGGTTCGGACGAATGCCGTGCGGCTCCGAGCTGTTGAAGATCAGCAGATCGCCCGCTTCCATTTTCACCTTCACGAGGTCGAAGCCGCTGATGTCGGGCTTGAAGCGATCGCGATCGGCCGGCTGCGTGAGCTTCCACGTGTCGAACGTGCGGAAGAGTTCCGGAATGCACTGAAAGCCGCCCATGTTCTCGTCCGTCTGATCGGCGAGTGCGAGCACACCCTGCACATTCTGCGGCTTCGTCTCGGGATCGTAGTCCCAGTGGATGAAACCCTTGAACTCGAAGTCCGGGCGCACCGGCAGATTGAGGTTCGCGCGATCGATCGTGACCCACAACTTCTCCGTGCCCCAGATGTCGACGAAGGCATCGTAAAGACGTGGTGCGGAGCGATTGTCCCATTCGTACTGATGGTTGTAGAGCTCGACCATCCCACTGTTGGTCAGCTCCTTCATCTTCATCTCGGCGCGCGGCGGCGCATACCAGGTGGAGGGATCGTTCGGATTCTTCTCCTCGAATTCCCAGAGCAGCGCAGCGAGGCGGTCGACGTTCTCACGCGGCACGGCCTTCTTCACCACGACGTAGCCGTTGTGTTTCCAGAACGCCCAGTCCTCGACGGACAACACGCGCAGCGACGCTGCGTCGGCGTGTTCACGCAGGCGAATACTGCTGCTGGCAGCGGTCGACGGGTTGCCGGGAATGTCGGTGTGTGCGTTGTCGGGAATCATCGTGACTGGTGCGGCGGCCGGGGGCTGCATGACGTCCTCATGGGATGCGAGTGTCGCTGGAGCGAATGCAGTAGAAACTGCGTGCGTGCACCGCAGCCGGATACGACAGAAGTCGCTGGTTTTTGCACAATATTGACCGGTGGCTTGCCGGATCGGTGACCAGACGCCGTATTTCGGTGAAACCGGAGGCGTGCAGCCGTCAGTCCGGGCGATTCGCCGCAGCCGCTGGTGCACTCGTATCCCATAGAGGCCCGATCGTGAAAGCTGCGCCCGTGAAGAGCACACTCGAGCGCATCCATCCCGACGCGAACAGTTCATTCCGGCTGCTGCTGACGCCACACCTCGAAGACGTGTTTCTGTGGCACTACCACCCCGAATACGAAATCGTCTACATCGACGGGGCGAGTGGTACGCGGCATGTCGGTGATCACATCTCGCGCTATGACGGCAGTGACCTGGTGTTCATCGGCCCGAACATTCCGCATCTCAACTTCGATTACGGTGTGCGGACCGAGTATCGCAAAGTGGTCGTGCAGTTGGATCCGGATTTCCTTGGGCCACAACTCTGGCACGCGCCGGAATTTGCGATCGTGGCGGATCTGTTCGCGCGTGCGCGCTCAGGTCTCTCGTTTCATGGGGCGACGAAGGAAAATGTCGGGCGCGAATTGCACCGACTCGCCGAGCTGCCGCCATTCGATCGGTTGATGCTGCTGCTCGGCATCTTCCACACGCTGGCCGACAGCAACGAGGTGACGCCGCTGCATGGCGAGGCCGTTGCGGGCGCGTACAATGTGGACGAGCAGCAGCGACTCAAGCGGCTCAGTGTCTTCGTGGCCGACGAGTACGCGCGACATATCGAATTGCGCGAAGCTGCTGCGTTGGTGAATCTGACGGAGGCGGCGTTCTGCCGATCGTTCAAGCGTATGACGCAGCTGACGTTCACGCAGTTCGTGAACCGCTATCGTGTGCATGAGGCACAGCGGCTGCTGCTGACCGGGAACAACGTCACCGAGGCCGCGTTTGCCTGCGGCTTCGAGAGCCTGTCGTATTTCAACAAGGTGTTTCGTGGCGTGACGGGCGAGAATCCGCTGGCGTTCCGGAAGCGGCACGTGCGCGGCGGTTCCGTGTGACCGTGCCACCGCCCGCACGCGCGCCATTGACTGCCATGGGCGTCGCAGCGGGTCGTGCAAGCAGGAAGCCCTGCACATATGTCGCCCCATGCTCCACGACCCAGGCGAGTTCCCCCTCCGTCTCGACACCCTCGGCCAGCGTGTCGATGCCAAGGGCACTCGCCACGTCGAAGAGATTCGCGACGAGACGTGCCTTGTACGCATCCTGATCCACGTTCCGGATCAGCTCCATGTCGAGCTTGAGGAGGTCCGGACGCAGCTCGTGAATCAGATTCAGCGACGAGTAGCCCGCACCAACGTCGTCCAGCGCGACGCGGAATCCGGCGCCGCGGTAGTAGTCGAGAATGTTGCGCAGGTGTTTCGCATCATGCGCCCGCTCCGTCTCGACGATCTCGAACACGACATCGCTGCGAGCGATGCCCGCCTGATCGACCGCAGCAACCGTGCTGCGAAGGCACGAGGCCGGGTCGTAGATCGCCGTCGGCGCAAAATTCACGAACAGCTTGCCCTGAAGGCCCTGGGCATGCGCGCAGGCGATGGCCGAACGGCGCGCGGCGAGGTCGAGCTGGAACAGCAGCCCCGCGTCGCGTGCCGATTCGAACAAGTGTCGTGGCGCGAGGATATCGCCCTCGGACGAAAGGCCGCGCAGCAGCGCTTCGTGGCCGTAGATGGTCGAGGGAGACGACGCCAGCATGATCGGCTGGAAGAACGACGTCAGGCGCTCCTCGTCGAGTAACGTGATGAGCCAGTTGCTGGCCGAGCGTGCGATGAGGCGCGACAGCGATTCGACGCGCGCCAGGTCATCGGCGACCGGCGCTGAGCCGATTGGCGTGAGCAATGTGCGCGTATCGGCACGCTCGACATCGGAGAGCTGATCGCGAAACGCCGCGATCACCCGATCAAACGCGCCGCCTGGAATCGTGCATGCGACGCCCTCGGCCGACGTTGGCATGGTACGCAGCCCCATGCCGGACAGCATCGCACGCATCTTGTTCGTGACGTGCGAGGTCGGAAACCAGCAATGCAGATCGCCACCACCGTTGACCAGCGGAGGCAATACCTCGCAGCGCACGCACGTGCGCCGCTCCCGTGTGAACGCCGACGGGCTGTCTGACTGCAGAATCGGGAGCATACAGTGAGTATCGAACGGTCGAGGTCTCGCCTTGACACACCGCTGTCTGGGTGGACCGAGCTCCCGGGGCGCCGTGCATCGCTGTTCGAGGACGCGCATCACCCGCGTTCGTATCAAACGGGTGAGCATTGCCACCAACCGCTCCAGATTCCTCGGGGAACGACGCGCATGTCTGCGCCTGACAAGCGCCCTGTGCATCGTCAGCTCCTCTCGGAATGCCGCGCGACGCGCACTTCCGGCAGCTCACCATACCGGCACGCGGCCGTCACACCGAGAGATTCGCTTCGCGGTACGCAACGCGGTCTTGCCCATGTTCACCGATTGATCATTCGCTGCGACCCTTCGGAGTAGCGCTCGCCCTGCACCGCGATCTTCGACGCTGCCGCAGTGATGCTCGCGAGATCATCGCTCGAGAGCGTGAGAGTCGCACCACCAAGATCTTCATCCAGGCGCGTGATCTTCCGCGTCCCAGGAATCGGCACGATCCAAGACTTCTGCGCGAGCAACCAGGCCAGCGCGACCTGCGCCGGTGTCGCCTGCTTCTCAGGCGCAATCGTGTTGAGCAAATCGACCACCACCTGATCCGCATCACGATTCTCCGCGGTGAAACGCGGCACGGTGTTGCGGAAGTCGGTAGCGTCGAGCGTCGTATCCTGGTCGATCTTGCCGGTCAGGAATCCCTTGCCGAGCGGGCTGAACGGCACAAAGCCGATGCCGAGTTCCTCGAGCACAGGCAGGATCGCCTCTTCAGGTTCGCGCCACCACAGCGAGTATTCACTCTGCAGCGCCGTCACCGGCAGAGCACTACTCGCAGCGTACGCCTCTACTCGGCACTGCGCCCCGCACTCGACGAAGTGAACGCTGCGGTGGCAGCGAGCGGTGACATGGGCAGCGAGCCGCGCGGGACGATCCGGCTGCACGTCTCGATCGCCGCCGAGACGTACCTGAGCGGACCGCTCCTCGCCGGATTTCTGGCGAAGCATTCGCACGTCAATCTCGACATCGTACTCGGCGACGACGTCCTCGATATCGTCTCGGAAGGATACGCTGCCGGCGTGTGACTCGGCGAGGTGATTGACGGCGACATGATTGCCGAACCGATCTCCGGTGACCTGCGACTGCTGGTGGTCGGTGCGCCGTCATACTTTGCGCGTCGCACGAAGCCGGCGCACCCACGTGATCTTGCAGCACACGACTGCATCAACTGGCACGCGACGGCAGAGACGAAACCGAATCGATGGGAGTTCACTTGCGCGCGTTCGTGGACTACCTGCGCGCGATGCGGGAACCGAAACGTCGTCGGTGACGCGGCCGAGTCAGCCGTGTGACGGTGCGGACAGATTCTGCGCGACGCAAATCCTGACCTGTGCTGATGGGCAGCGATATGTTCACGCCAGACCCGACGCGACAAGACATTCACGCAGATACACCGCGGCACGTCGTGCATCCGTGGCCGCGAGCCCGTGGGTGATCACGGGAGCCTGGACACCTGCCGCCTTGAGCGCGCTGAAATACTCGACAAAATCGATGTCGCCTTGACCTGGCGATACAAATGTTCCGTCGCTGCGGCGATCCTTGGCGTGAACGAGGTTGATGCGATCGGCGAGCAGGTCGACTGAACGCGAAATCACGTCATGGCGCGTGCTGGCGGACTCCCGAAGCACGTCGCCGATCAGGTTCGCGGCATCGATCACGAAACCGAGACGCGCGCTGCCCAATTCATCGATAAGACGTCGCGCCACGATGGCGGAGCTGACAATGTTCGACGGTTCCGGTTCGATGCCGAGGCTCACGTCGTATCGCTCCGCCAACACGATCGCCCTCTCGAGACTCTCTTGCAGATCGTGCCATGACTCTGCGCTCGAATTGTCGGGATGTGCGGCCCACTGATCCGCCGCGTTCCGACTGCCGGTGCACAGTGTCAGCATCGGAATGCCGAGCGTGTGCGCCAACTCGGCGAGCACTGCGAGAGATGCGTGGCCGGCGGTACGCACCGACGCGTCGGGGTGAATCATGTTGTACGTCGCCGAAAGCGCGACGATGCTGACACCGGTGTGTTGCGTCGCGCTGCGAATCGCGGCATTGACATCGGGCGCGATGACGGCCGGCAATGACGACAGGCCCGAACACGCCATGTTGTACTGCACCGTGGTGTAGCCGGCGTCGCACGCCTGTGTGAGCACCTCCATCGGTGTCGAGCCGATGAATGTCTTCGCGAAAATGCCGAGTGATGACGGCGCTGGCGCGGCGGCGCCTGTCACACCGCTCCGGTCACATCAGCAATCCGGACTGGTTGGCCCGACTCGACCGACTGCACGATCGCGACCATCGCACGCACTGCAGCGATCCCGTCGTCGATGCCGGCGGCCCCAGTCGTCGTCACGTCGCGGCCTGAGAGAATCGCGTCCGCGAACGCCTCGATTTGACGGCGATAGAAGTGTGCGTCGGCACCGAGTGGTCGAGCGTACGTGGCGTCAGCCTCGCGGAAGATCTCGACATCGGACGACTTGAAAACCCAAGGATTGTATGTCTTTGCGAGCACACTGCCGTGTTCGCCGTAGATCTGCACTCCTTCATGCCAGTCCATGCGCACCGAGACCGTGAGATCGAGATGACCCACCGCGCCGTTCGCGAATTCCGTTGCGATGAACCAGCAGGACGCGCCGTAGCGTTGCGTGAGTTTGGCATCGACGCTGACGATGTCACCACAGAGGAATCGCGCCGTATCGACGAGATGACTGCCGTGGGCGAGCATGTAGTAGCGCGCGCGATCGGCCTTTGGATCATTCGCGGGTTTGCGCGCATCGGCGCTTCGCACTATCAACGGCTGTACTGCATCGGTCACCTGATAGCGATGCGTCGAGTCGCAGTACCATCCCTTGAATGCGAGCATCTCGCCCATCTCGTCCTGCACGAACGCGCGCGCGGCCTGCAGTCCGGGATCGAAGCGTTTCATGTGGCCGACCATCACCTGTCGCGCGAACGTGGCGGCTTCCGCGCGCAACTGTTCGACTTCGGCGACGCTCACACCGAGCGGCTTCTCGCAGAGCACATGTTTGCCGGCGCGCACGGCCTGTATCGCGGCCGGCACGTGAAATGCATCGGACGTCGCGATGATGATGGCGTCGATCTCCGGATCAACCAGCATCGCATCATACGACGCGTAGGTCTTCGACGCGCCGTGTGTGATGGCCATGCGTGTCAGCAGATCTTCGGCGACATCGCAGATCGCGTAGAGCGACGCATTGCGTGCCTTGGTGCAGCTCTCGAAGTGCGCCGCCTGGGCGATCGGGCCGCAGCCGAGGACACCGATGTTGAGGCGGCGGTCAGACATGCCCGCAGTCACGTGATGAAACGGTAAGGCATCCGTGCGCTCAGGGATGAGGAATGTGTGGCGGGTCCATCCGTTTGGGTACGCACGCTCAGTCGTTCACGCACCGAGCGGTCGATGAAGTGAATCAAGGCGTTGGCCCGGCCGCGGGGAATGGCCGGCTGCTGTGCGGTGTCAAAGCTCTGACCGCCACGCCGGCGGCCCGCCTGTCACCCACCGAGGTCCGTAGTGCGTACGTCTCTCTCACTGTTGACCGTGGCCGTTGCGGCCACATTCACCGGCTGCGGCTCCAACAGCAGCACACCCACCGACACCACCAGCACGGCCACCGGTGTCGCCTGCGGCCTGACCATCTCCGAGGTCAATGCGAGCCCGAAGGTGAACGCCACCAGCTCGGCGAAATGGACGTGCGCTGGCACGACGCGGGTGATGACCGGCAACGGCATTCCGAATCATCCCGTGACCACCGGCAACTTTGCGACGCCGATCGGTGTGCAGTCGCTCACCGTCTCGTTCCGTCTCACACCGACGAACACCGGCACGAGCGCGGGTTCGATCATGACGCCGGGGTACGCGCTCAACAGCGTCAAGTTCGACCCGGCGACTGACGGGTCGTGTGCGGCCACCGCGACATCGACGGCGCCTGGTGGCGGATGCGTCGCGATCATGGGACGTGACCCGTGGCGTCTCGAGGCGATCGGCGGTGCGTTCACATTCGGCACGGACGAAAGCAACGCGCATGTGCAGCCGAACGGGCAGTATCACTATCACGGGCTGCCGGAAGCGTATCTGACGAAGTTGAACAAGGGTGTCGCAATGACGATGATCGGATTTGCGATCGACGGGTTCCCGATCTACGCGCGCTACGGCTACAACTCGGCGACTGACGCGACGTCGAGCGTACGAGTGATGAAGCCGAGCTATCGGCTGAAGGCGGCGCCGGACGCGGGGCGTCCGTCGGTGTCGACCTTTCCGATGGGGACATTCACGCAGGACTACGAATACGCGGCCGGCTCGGGCGATCTGGATGAGTGCAACGGCCGCACCGGTGTCACGCCGGAATATCCAAGCGGGACCTATCACTACTACATCACGGAGAAGTATCCGTATATCCAGCGCTGCGTGAAGGGCGTGACCGGCACATGAACCGGGCCGCTCACGCCGCGATGGCGCTGGTGGCGGCGAGTATGTGTGTCGCCGCACCAGCGCGCGCGCACCTGATGCCGAAGCAGCAGGCGACACTCAACGTGCGTGACAGCGCTGCGTTCGGTGCGTTCTCGATTCCAGTGAGCGCGCTGCGCAACTGGGACGACAATCACGACGGACGGATGTCGACCGCGGAGTTCGTGGCACACCGAACGACGATCGTCGCACAACTCGATGCGGGCATCCGCATCTCCTCCGCACGCGACGCAGGCACGCGCGCGTTGCTGCTGCCGTCGGTGGAGTTCGATGAGGCTGATTCGCTGGCTGTGCACGGCGGCACGCATTTGCTGGTGCTGGTGCGGCAGTCGTTCGCGGCAGTGCCCGCGACGCTTCAGCTTGGCCTGACCCTGTTTGGCGTGGCAGCCGACGAGCAGCAGTTCATCATCAAGGCGACAAAACCTGGCGGCGCGCCGGAGGTGGCGATCATTGCTCGCAGTGGGGTGAGTCACGAGTTCTTCGCGCCGCCGCCGCGGGTCGTGGTGGCGATGGCGTCGCTGGCGGAGCACCGGGTGGTGGGCGGGGTGGTGTTGCTGACGGTGCTGGGTGCGTGCGCGAAAATGATGTCCTGGGGACGGAGTTCGTGAGCTCATGGGGACGGAGTTCCGTTCAAGTGCTCTGACCCCTTGAACGAAAGTTGCTCTGGTCCACGCACCAGATGGACGCGGCGACCACACAAACGCTCAACGACGTGCTTCCCATCGTGCTGTTTCCGTTGCTGATTCCGTGGTCGTACGTGCTGAAGCACTACCTGCGGAACGCTGGCGACCCATGGACACAGCGCGCGCTGCCGGTAACGTCTGGTTAGCGTCGTGTCCTTCAGGAACCGGAATCGTAGAGCGGCGTTACACAGAGATCACCTTCGACGACTTCATTCACTCGGTTCACCATGTCCCAACACGATCTCGCCGCGCAGTTCCGCGCACTGCACACCGCCGGCGCCGGCAACATTCTCGTCCTGCCGAATGCATGGGACGCCATGAGCGCGCGTCTCATCGAAGCCGCCGGCGCGCAGGCCATTGCCACCACCAGCGCCGGAATCTCGTGGGCGCTCGGCCATCCCGACGGTCAGGGCCTGACACGTGATGCGATGGCCGCCGCCGTCCGCGTGATTGTCGATGCCGTGCGCGTTCCCGTCACTGCAGATGTCGAAAGCGGCTACGGCACTGGCACACCCGAGGACGTCGCCGAGACAGTGCGTGCGGTGCTCGTGGCCGGCGCGGTCGGGCTCAATCTCGAAGATGCGCCGGGCGTGAATGGCGCGCTGGTACTCGACGCCGATGTGCAGGCAGCGCGCATCGCAGCAGGTCGCGCAGCGGCACAGGCGGCTGGTGTCGATCTCTTCATCAATGCGCGCACCGACATTTACCTGAAGAAGGTCGGTGACGAGTCGACACGTTTCGAGGAAACGGTGCGTCGCGCAAGACTGTATCTGGCCGCCGGTGCCGACGGCATCTTCGTCCCAGGCGTGTCCGACGCGCCGACGATCCAGAAACTCGCCGCAGCCGTTGGTGCGCCGCTCAATGTGATCGGCGGACCTGGTGTGCCGACTGTACCGGAGTTGCGTGCACTCGGCGTGGCACGCGTGAGTGTCGGACCAGGTCTCGCACGCGCAGTGATGGCGCAGATCCGCAAGACCGCGACCGAAGTGCTCGGCGCGGGCACCTACACATCGCTCGCCGAGCAGGTGCCATCGCCGGAAGCGAATGCGTTGTTTGCCGCGCGAGGAGCGGCGAAGTGAGCGACGTGCGACAGATGCAGATGGTCCTCATTCCTGCCCTGCTCTGTGATGACACGTTGTATCGCGATGTGATCTCAGCGCTGGGCGATACGGTCGAAGCGACGGTGATGCTGGCGACGCAGCCAGACATGCGCACAAATGTTGCCGAGATCCTCGAGAAGGCGCCACCACAATTCGTACTCGTTGGATCGTCGTTCGGTGGCACGGTCGCGATCGACATCGCGCTGGCGGCGCCGGAGCGAGTGATCGCACTCTGGCTCAACGATTGTGATCCGGGATCGTCGAGCGCGGACACAACACTCGGCCTTGCCGGCATGCTCGAAACGAGCGCTGATGCGGCGGTGAACTATCTCGCCGGTGTCGTGGTGCGCTCGACGGACACGACTTCGGCCGACACCTTTCGCACGATGGCCGCACGCGTCGGCGGCATGACCGGTGGCGCACAGGCGCGTGCGCTCGCGGGTCGCGCCGATGCATGGGATCGGCTCGCCACACTCCGCATGCCGGTGCTCGTCCTCTGGGGCAGCGACGACGCGATCATGCCGTTGTCTATCGGTGAGCGGCTCGCGTCGACACTACCGAACGTGCGATACGAAGTGATCGCGGATTGCGGGCATCTTCCGGTGCTCGAGCAGCCGAATGCCGTGACGGCGATCGTGCGCGAGTGGCTGGCACCGATCATCCAGCACTGATTCGCTCGGCGAATCGGTCGCGTCGATGGTGACGATTGACCTGACGTCGGTCCACGCGGATACCGCATACGACAAGCGCGCCACGTCAGTATCGACGTGGCGCGCTTTCTACGTCGCCGTGTTATCAGGCCGACTTACGTCGCCGCGCCACCACGCCAAGTCCGACCAGGCCAGTGAGCATCAGCGCCCACGTTCCCGGCTCCGGCACCGGTGTCAGCGCAAGGCCCTGAATGCCATTCGCCGCGCCAATCGCACCGACGAGTGTCGCCGCACCGGTGCCGAGGTTCACGGTGTACAGGTTGCTCGACATTCCACCGGCGATGATCGTGGTGAAGAACGCAGTGTTCACACCACCGACGGTGATGATGTCAAAACCGGTCACCGCGCCGAACGCGCCAATGCCGAGCGTGCCAACCGTTGCGATCGAACCACCGTTCGGTGTGCTGATCTGAATCAGCGCGCCGAGTGTCGGATCGATGCCATAGAGCGTGGTGCCGGTGGCGGGATCGGTATCGGAGTTCGTGTACGCGACTGCCGTAAACGACGGCACCTTGCCGAAATTCACATCGCCCATCGCGAACGTGTATGCACCGTCAACAGTCGTCGAACCATCGAGCGGATTGAGGCGGAAGTTGGTGCCCGACGGCCCGACGACGCGAATGCGATCGACCGTCGGGTTGAAATCGAACCCGACGTTACCCGGTGTGTTGCCGACATCGAACGCCAGCGTGGCGACGCCGGTTGCGACGTTTATCGTGTACAGCTTGTCGCCGTCGTAGCCATAGAGCTGGTTCGTCGCCGGCCGGAAGTCGATGCCGGTGAGGGTGACGCCGGTGGGCCCCAGCGTGGTGACTGCGCCTGGAGCGCTGGTACCGAAACGAACGAGTTGCTGCACGCCCTGGCCATTGCTGGTCAGGCCGTACGCGACGTACTGGGCCTGCAGCGAGCTGGCTGTGCCCGCGAGCAGCAGGGCGACTGCGGGGAGAAAGCGGCGAATCCGGTGGT
>JANLPZ010000172.1:0-4293 GCA_031367535.1 Gemmatimonadaceae bacterium | reverse complement strand
CGCGGGGCTCGCGGGGGACGCGGGGAAGTGCAACTGAAAAATACTTTGGAACAGCGTCTCGCGAGTGCAGTTTCAAGAGCTGTAGCGCTTCCCCGCGTCGTCCGCGAGCCCCGCGTGAAAACTGTGCTGTTGCGGTTGTCGAACACCAGCCGAATGTGGGTGACGGTTCTTCAGGCGATCGGACGTAGAGTCCTGTGACGAGCGTCGCGCTCCTGTTCGCAGAGGAATTCATGTTTGTTCGCAATCGTGCCCTGACCGCCGTAGTGACGTTGCTGCTGACCGCGTGCGGCGGGGGCAACGACAACCCGGCTGGGAACGGCAACACCGGCAACTTCCGCGCGACGATCGATGGTGCGGCATGGACCGCCAACACCGTCGGCTCTGCCGCGGCGGCGGGCGGAATCTTCACGATCACGGGTGTTCAGGTTGGATCCGCGACCGGCATGACGATGACGCTGTATGCGATCGGCTCACCGGGCACATTCCCGCTCGGCACAGGGCCCACTGTGGCAGGCGGCATCGCGTCGGTCACGCAGGGCAGCTCGATCTGGTCGACACCGCTCAGTGGTGCGGCGGGCACGGTGACGGTCACCGCCGTGTCGCCGACACGCATCGCCGGCAACTTCGCGTTCAACGCGCCACCGTTGCTCGGTTCGACGCAAACGAATACGCGTGCCGTGACGGCGGGCGCCTTCGACATTCCTGTCTCGGGTGGACCGGCGACTCTCGTCGTGCCGGACAACGCGGGCAGCAAGGTGACAGGTACCGCGGCAGGCCAGGCGTTCAACGCCGCGACGATCGTGACCGTCACGTCACCGACCATCGGCGGCACCTTCACCTTCGGCGCCAGCAACGCGCAGCAGTCGATGAATGTGATCCTGTCCAACTACACCGGCGTCGGCACGTACACGATGGGCAGTGGCGGTGTGGCGCGCACGATCACACTTACCAACGTCACCACCCCCACTGGCAGCTGGGGCGGCTCCGCCGCATCGACCGTCGGCACAATGGTCATCACCAGCGCCACCAGCTCCCGCATCAAAGGCACCCTCTCCGCCACCCTCCAGCCGATCGGCTCCGGCGCACCGACCACGCTCAATGTCTCGTTCGAGATCGGCATTCAGTAGCTGAACCGCTTCAACGCAACGGCGGCACGGCGCTACGAACAGCAACTGCGTTGACGCTAAGACGCCAAGCTGTCGGCCCGTGGATGAGGGCGCGTACAGAAGTCATCGTCAGGATTTTTTGAAACTGCGCTCGCTCGTCAGCCAGCGCGAGCAGTTGCAGTTCACAAAAAAACTTCGATTGCACTTCACAGGAATTTGAAGCCGCGCGCAGAACGATTAGCGACTTGGCGAATTTGCGTCAAGGCAGTTGCCGTTCGTAGCGACGTTGCGCCGTTGCGTTGAATCTGCTCGGCTCCAAGCAACGATCAGGATCCGAGGCTTTTGAGCGCAGTAACGAGCGACGGCAGATTGATCCGCCAGATGCTGGTCTGGCCTTCCTTGCGTTTGGTGACCAGGCCAGCTTCGATGAGTGCATCAGTGTGATGGCAGAGCAGCGCGAGGCTGATGCCGACGTGGTCGGCGATTTCGCTGCCCGTCGCTTCCTTGCCGCGACGGCGCAGAAAATCCACGATGCGCAAGCGCGTCGGTTCGCCGAGCGCCTTGAAGACCGCGGCGCGATGCTCGGCCGACACCTCGACGGGCGAAGCGTGACGCGTCGTCATGTCAGGTCTCGGCGCGGGTGTACTGCTGCGGCCAGAGCTTCGGTGCGCCGAGGGCATTGGCGGCGTGGATCGGCCAGTACGGATCGCGCAGCAGCTGACGCGCGAGCAGCACGACGTCGGCTTCACCACGTTCGATGATGTCGGCCGCCTGTTCCGGTCGCGTGATGCGACCAACCGCACCCGATGCGACGCCCGCTTCGTTGCGCACACGCGATGCGAACGGCACCTGGTAACCCGGCGCATCGGCGATCTTTTGCGTGCGCACCAGTCCACCGGACGAACAGTCGATCAGATCGACGCCCATCATCGCCAGCACACGCGAGATCGCAACCGTATCGTCCCCATTCCACCCATTCTCGGCCCAGTCGGTGCCGGAGAGACGCACCCAGAGCGCGAGATCGTCGGGCATCGTGGCGCGCACGGCAGCGACGACGTCACGCAGGAAGCGCGTGCGATTCTCGAAGGTACCGCCGTAGTCGTCGGTGCGCTGATTGCTGAGCGGCGACAGAAATTCGTGCAGAAGGTAGCCGTGTGCCGCGTGGATCTCGATCAGCTGGAATCCGGCGGCGACGGCGCGACGCGCACCTTCGGCAAAGGCGGCGACGATGCTGGCGATGCCGAGTGCATTCAGTTCGCTCGGTGCACGATCGGTGTCGTGGAACGGGATCGCACTCGGGCCCACCGTCTGCCATCCACCGTGTTCGAACGCGAGTTGGCGTCCACCATCCCACGGGCGTGCGGAACTCGCCTTGCGCCCCGCGTGTGCGAGCTGCACCCCGGCGACCGCGCCATGATCACGAATCGCGCGCGTGACACGCGACAGCTGCTCGATGTGGGCGTCGGACCAGATGCCGAGGTCACTCGGTGAGATGCGACCATCAGCGGTGACGGCGGTGGCTTCGGAGATGACGATGCCTGCGCCACCGACCGCACGGCTTCCGAGGTGGATGAGATGCCAGTCGGAGGCATAGCCGTCGATGGACGAGTACTGACACATCGGGCTGACGGCGATGCGATTGCGTGACGTGACGCCGCGGAACGTGATTGGATCGAAGAGTGACGCGACGATCGGATCGAGCGAGGTCGGCGTGGTGGTGGCGGTGGTGGCCATGCAAGTACTCCGTGGAATCGGCTGAGCGAGTGTGTCGCGCGTGGGGTGAGAGGTGGCCGCGCAACGCTTCAGTGGTTCTACAAGTATTGAACTACGAAGGTTCCCCGCAAGCGCATCGGCGGTGACACATCAGGTGGCGCAAGAACTGTGCGCGTCGTAACGTGATGTTGATCAACGAGATGCAACACCCATGCGACGGAAACCATGAGCAGCGAACGCGGGCTCGAGCGCAGTCTTGGCCAGGTGCAGGCGATCGCGCTCAACATGAGCAACATGGTCGGCGTGGGGCCGTTCATCACGATCCCGCTGATCATTGCGACGATGGGTGGTCCGCAGTGCATGCTCGGCTGGGTGCTGGGGGCGGTCCTCGCGCTGAGCGACGGGCTGGTGTGGAGCGAGTTGTCGGCGGCGATGCCCGGCACCGGCGGCACGTATGTGTATCTGCGCGAGGCGTTCCGCAGCACGAAGCTTGGTGGTGTGTTGCCGTTCCTGTTCATCTGGCAATTCATCTTGAGTGCGCCACTCGAGATCGCGAGCGGCTACATCGGCTTCAGTCAGTATGCGGGCTATTTCTGGCCCGGCATGGGTGTGTGGGGCGCGAGAGCGGTGAGTGTTGCGATCGGTCTGGTGGTGATTGCCCTGCTCTATCGCAAGATCAGCAGCATCGGCAAACTCACGGTGGTGTTATGGCTTGGCATGCTGCTGACCGTGACGATTGTGATCATGAGCGGCCTGACACACTTCGACGCGAAGATCGTCTTCGACTTTCCGCCGAACGCCTTCACGTTCAACCTCGGCTTCGTGAGCGGCCTGGGCTCAGCGATGCTGATCGCGATGTACGACTTCAGCGGCTACTTCGACGTGTGTTACGTCGCCGGCGAGATCAAGAATCCCGCGAAGGTGATTCCGCGCGCGATCCTCTGGTCCGTGCTGGCCGTGGCGACGATGTACGCGCTGACGAATTTGAGTCTGATCGCCGTGATTCCGTGGCGCGAGGCGATGACCAGCAAGTTTATCGTCTCGGACTTTATGAGTCGGCTATATGGGCCGCGGGCGGCACAAGCAGTCACCGTTCTTGTGATGTGGACCGCGGTCGCATCGGTCTTTGCCCTGCTACTTGGCTACAGCCGGATCGCCTGGGCGGCGGCGGCGGAGGGCGATTTCTTCGCGGTGTTCGCGAAGCTGCATCCGACGGGGAATTTTCCGCATGTGGCGGTCATAGTACTTGGTGTTCTTTCGATTCTTTGCAGTTTCTTCTCGCTGGGCGACGTCATTTCTGCGCTGCTGACGAGCAGGATTCTGATTCAGTTTGTTGGGCAGATTGCTGCGCTTCACATACTGCGGCGGCGGAAGGGGTTTGCGCTGCCGTTTCGGATGTGGTGGTATCCGGTGCCGAGTGTGATCGCGTTGGTGGGGTGGTTGTATGTGTTTTCGACGAGTGGGTGGGGGTTTG
>JANLPZ010000165.1:0-10617 GCA_031367535.1 Gemmatimonadaceae bacterium | reverse complement strand
ACATAGTGGCACTCGTCAATCGACGTCTCGAGCGAGTCGTACAGGTCCTTCCACTTCATCACCGTGAGCGGATCGGGCGTGCCCGCGAACAGGTTGCCGAGGGTCTCGTGATAGATGGCATCGGCCTGTTCTTCGAGCCGTTTGATGCGCACCCCGTGTTCGTAGACCATCTGCGGCTTCTTCATCGCGGCGACGGCTTCGCGGATCTGCACACAGGCCTCGCCCAGCACGGAGCACATGCGGATGGCCGGGTCGCGTGCCTCGGTGATGCGGTAGATCTGCGCGCGTCGGGCACAGCCGTCGATCAGGTCCACCACGTTGTCGAGACGCGTGACGAGGGCGTGAATGTCTTCGCGGTCCAGCGGCGTCACGAAGGTCGTGTCGACCTTCCGATTCGCCTCGGCAGTCAGGCGGTCGGCCTGATGCTCGAGATTCTTGATATTGGTCTGGAACTCGTCGAGGCGCGACGGATCCGCAAACAGCTGCTGCAGCGTGTTGGCCGATGTCACGAGAATACCGGCCATCTCTGCGAAAAGATCGAAGAAGCGATCGTCGCGGGGAATCAGACGCACGAGATGAGAACTCCATCAGGGAATTGAGTGCCGACAGTGTTCCGTCGCACAGAGTGCAACCGGAAGTTAGAAGACGAGAACGGCGTTACATGAAATCGACACGCGACCGTTACATGTATGCGCGTGCACCACCCGAAACCTGTCGCGCCAGCCGTCGCGCCAGGCGATCCGGGAGCGAAAACGTGCGGACGAGCAGGACACCGGCCACGAAGCCGCCGACGTGGGCCCACACGGCCACGCCACCGGACGGGTCGGCATGCAGCATCGTCAGCTGCGGCAGTCCGGCCAGCACCTGGAGCGCGAACCACCAGAGCAGCACCAGCCAGGCCGGAAAGTGGAAGAAGAAGATCGGTGGGAAGAACATGCGCACGCGGTGCCGGGGAAAGAGCACCAGATAGCCGCCCATCACCCCGGAAATGGCGCCGGACGCGCCCACGGTCGGGATTGGTGAGGCGGGCGACAGTGCGACATGCAGGGCGGCCGCAGCAAGTCCGCAGACGAGGTAGAAGGCGAGGAATCGGCGTGGCCCCATCAGATCCTCGACGTTGTCACCGAAGACCCAGAGGAAGAGGGCGTTTCCCAGCAGATGGCCCCACCCGCCATGCAGAAACATCGAGGTCAGGGGGGTCAGCCAATTGACAGCCGATCGATCGACGAGGCAGGCCCAGCCCTGGCCCATCGGCACCGCGAGGCCAACCGGCGCCATGCGCGTCACTTCGCCCGGGACGAGCCCGAATTCACAGACACTCTTGATGAGTGCGGTGCCGTCAGCGCCGGCGCCCTGAAATAGCAGCCATGTCGCGCCCATCAGCCCGAGGATTGTCCAGGTCATGACCGGACGATTGTCGGTCGGGTTTTCGTCGCCGATCGGGAACATGACTCGCGGGTGGAAGGCGGTGGGACGGTGAAAGTAATGCCTCCCGATCAAGGGGTCGGCCCGTTCAAGGGGTCAGTGCACTTGTAATTTTTTCAAGTGCTCTGACCCCTTGAACGGCATGTCTGCCACCGCTTCCCAGATTTCCTGCCAATCAGGCAGAGAACCCCGGTCTCGCTCTTGCCCAGTCGTTGCTTACGTCAGATCGCATGCGTGCCTCGCATCGCGGCGACGTCGACCGCTCCGGCGTCCTGCCTTGGAGCCAGTTTTCGAAATACGACACTGCGGACGCAGACGAATGGCTGATAAGGTGATTGGCATTGACCTCGGCACCACGAACTCCGTGGTCGCCGTCATGGAAGGCGGCGATCCGGTCGTGATCCCGAACGCCGAGGGCGGCCGCACGACCCCGTCCGTGGTCGGTTTCTCGAAGGACGGCGAACGCCTCGTGGGCCAGATCGCAAAGCGTCAGGCGGTCACCAACCCGACCAACACGATCTTCTCGATCAAGCGCTTCATGGGCCGCAAGATGTCCGAAGCCACTGCCGAGAAGGGCCGCGTGCCGTATTCGGTCGTCGCGGGCCAGAACGATCTCGTCACGGTCGAAGTGCAGGGCAAGCGATACACGCCGCCCGAGCTGTCCGCGATGATCCTGCAGAAGATGAAGCAGACCGCCGAAGACTATCTCGGTCACGCCGTGACGAAGGCCGTGGTGACGGTGCCGGCCTACTTCAACGACTCGCAGCGTCAGGCCACCAAGGACGCCGGCAAGATTGCCGGCCTCGACGTGCTCCGCATCATCAACGAGCCGACGGCCGCCGCACTCGCGTATGGCCTCGACAAGAAGAAGGATGAGAAGGTCGCCGTGTTCGACCTGGGCGGCGGCACCTACGACATCTCGGTGCTGGAGCTGTACGACGTCGACGGTTCGCGTCAGTTCGAAGTGAAGTCGACCAACGGTGACACACACCTTGGTGGCGATGACTTCGACCAGCGCGTGATCGACTGGCTCGTCGCGGAATTCAAGAAGGATCAGGCCATCGACCTGTCCAAGGATCCGATGGCGCTGCAGCGGCTCAAGGAAGCCGGTGAAAAAGCGAAGATGGAGCTGTCCTCGACCCAGTCGACCGACATCAACCTGCCGTTCATCACCGCCGACGCGAGCGGCCCGAAGCACCTCAACTACTCGCTGACGCGCGCCAAGTTCGAGCAGCTGGTGGACGACCTGATCACGCGTACGATTCCGCCGATGGAGAAGGCGCTGGCGGATGCCGGCCTCAAGCCGGGCGAGATCGATGAAATCCTGCTCGTCGGTGGCTCGACCCGCATCCCGAAGATTCAGGAGATCGTCAAGAAGTTCTTCGGCAAGGAACCGAACAAGGGTGTGAACCCGGACGAAGTCGTGGCGATCGGTGCCGCCGTGCAGGGTGCCGTGCTGACCGGCGAGCAGAAGGACGTGCTGCTGCTCGACGTGACGCCGCTCTCGCTCGGTATCGAAACGCTCGGTGGCGTGATGACCACGCTGATCCCGCGCAACACCACGATTCCGACCAAGAAGTCCGAGACGTTCAGCACGGCCGACGACAACCAGACGCAGGTGGAAATCCACGTGCTGCAGGGTGAACGCGACCTGGCCGTGTATAACAAGACGATCGGCAAGTTCCAGCTGACGGGCATTCCGCCGGCAGCGCGCGGTCAGCCGCAGGTGGAAGTGGTCTTCGACATCGACGCCAACGGCATCCTGCACGTGACGGCGAAGGACAAGACGACCGGCAAGGAACAGAAGATCCGCATCGAAGCGTCGAGCGGTCTGTCGGACGGCGAAGTCGATCGCATGGTCAAGGACGCCGAAAAGAATGCCGAAGAGGACAAGAAACGCCGCGAAGCGATCGACACACGGAACCGTCTCGACAGCATGACGTATGACGTCGAGAAGAATGCGAAGGAATGGTCGGACCGGTTGTCACCGGAACTGAAGACGAAGCTGGACGAAGCCGTGGAACGCGCCCGCAAGGCACTGCGCGGTGAAGACTTGGGCGAAATCAAGGCCGCGTCGGATGACCTGAGCCGGATCTACAGCGAGGCGGGTGCGTCGTTGTACGCCCAGGCCGGTGCGGAAGCGAGCAACACGCCGCCAGCGTCTGAGCCGACGGCTGAGAGTGCACCAAAGGCCGAGGATGTGGTCGAGGCGGATTACGAGATCGTCGACGAGAAGAAGTAAGCGTCGACGTCGCATGTGCACGAACGGGTTTCCCCGCTGACACCGGCATGGGTGCTGGCGGTGGAGGCTCGGCAGGACATCGCCCTCATTTCGGTTTCCGGAATGGGGGCGACGCCGTCCGGCCAGTGGCTTCGGTGGTTACGATGCACGAAGGCCGGAACGGCAAGGAAACTGTTGTGGTTCTGTTCGGGTACTGACGAATGACTCTTCCCGGATCTGTGAGCACGCTATGAGCATGATGACACGCGCAAAGGTTGTGGGCGCCGTTACGGCGGCGTTTGTTGGTGGATTGGGCATCGCGACGGCGTTCGAGTTGCCGCAGTCGGGCTTCGCACAGGCATCGCGCACCGTGCGCGCGGCCAGTGGACCGCGCGATGATGGCGGCGCACCGGGCTTCGCGGATGTCGCGGAACGCGTCACGCCCGCCGTCGTCTCGATTCAGGTCGAGAAGGATGCGCCGAAGCGCCCGACGGCCCGACGCCCGACGAACGTGCCACCCGGCATGGAAGAATTCTTCAATCAGTTTCAGGGACGTCAGCCGCGACAGCCGATGGAAGGCAGCGGCACCGGTTTCCTGATTTCGCCCACCGGCTACATCCTCACCAACAATCACGTGGTGGGTGATGCGGATCGCATCAAGGTGATCCTCACCGACCATCGCGAATTCACGGCGAAGCTGATCGGCAAGGATCCGACGACGGACGTGGCCGTGATCAAGATCGATGGCAGTGGCCTGCCGACCGTCGCCTTCGGTGACGACAACACGGCGCGCATCGGCAGCTGGGTAATCGCAATCGGCAATCCGCTCTGCCTCGACTTCACGGTCACTGCCGGCATCATCAGCGCAAAGGGTCGCGGTGGTGCATCGCTGTCACGCCCCCTCGAGAATCGCTACGCGATCACCGACTTCATTCAGACCGACGCGGCGATCAATCCGGGCAACTCCGGTGGACCGCTGGTCAATGCCCGCGGCGAAGTGATCGGCATCAACAGCATGATCGCCAGCGAGACGGGCTACTACAGCGGCTACGGCTTCGCGATTCCGATTTCGCTCGCCAAGAGTGTGTCGGACGATCTGATCGCGCATGGCCGCGTGCGTCGTGCGGTGCTGGGCATCCAGATCAAGGAAGTCTCGGCAGAAGAGGCCAAGGCCGCGCAGCTGACCGCGATTGCGGGCGTGACGCTCGGTGACTTCTCGAATGACGGCAACGCGCCGAGTCCAGCCAAGGCCGCGGGCCTCGAGCCGGGTGACGTGATCATTGCGATCGATGGTGCGCCGGTGGATCGTGTCGGCACGCTGCAGCGCGTCGTGCGGATGAAGAAGCCGGGCGATGTGGTGTCGGTGGAAGTGATGCGCTTCGGCGACAAGAAGTCGTTTCGCGTGAAGCTCGCTGAAGCCCCGGGTGAATCGACCGTGGCATCGGCAGATGCCGCCACGCCGCCGGAAGGTGCTGACAAGGATGGTGTGAAGCCGGTCACGGTCTCCGCTGACAAGCTGGGCGTGACGGTGGAACCGGTCACCGATGCGTTCGCACGCGAGGCACACGTGCCGGCGACGGTAAAGGGTGTGCATGTCGCCGACGTTGACATTGCGAGCGGTGCGCGCGGCAAGCTGTTCGACAGCGACATCATCACGGAAGTCGTCTATCCGCGGCCGCGTCGTGCAGTGCGCACGACGTCTGAACTGCAGGCCGCGCTCAATGGTCTCAAGGCCGGCGACGTGATCACGCTTGGTGTGTTCAACGTGCAGACGCAGTCCGCCCGCGTCGAGACGATCCGCATCGGCGGCAACTGATCGCACACGGCAGTACAAAACGCGGCGCCCGGATTTCTTCTCCGGGCGCCGCGTTTTTTGTTGCCGTCGCGCCGATGTATCTGCGCCTGTAGATTTTGTCGCAGTGCCGACGTGGTGGAACTGGTAGACACGCCAGACTTAGGATCTGGTACCTCACGGTGTCCGGGTTCGAGTCCCGGCGTTGGCATTCCGAGCATCCATTGCGGTTGCCGGTTAGGTGCGAAAATCACGCCTTGCCGAGTGACTCGCGGGCCCTTACGATCGACGCTGTCGGCGCGGGCTCGATCGTCGTGTGGCTGTGCTGCCGCGGTGCCGCGTTGCTCTCCCCCCAACCCCTCGGGTGCGCCCCTATGGATTCGTTCACCGTCCTCTTCGTTCTGATCCTGATCGTGCTGGCAGCGCTGCTTGGCGATCACTACAGCCGCCTGCAGAAGATGGGCTGGGCGCCGTCGCCTGAGGATTACAAGAAGGGTCGTTCGCTGATGGATCCGATCGGCAGTGCCTTGGGTGAAGTCGGCCGGGCTGATGCGCCGTACAAGCTGGCCGCAATGATCCTCGGCCCCATCGGCAAGGCGGCGGAACTGGCCCTCGCCCCAATCGGCATGGTGTTCAATGCGATCGGCAAGGCGTTCGAGATGATCCTGAAGCCGATCGGCATGGTCCTTAGTCTGGTCGCCGGCGCCCGCGGCTGAGCCGATCTGAGCCGGTTTGATCCGGGGCCTCTCGCCCCGGTCACCGGATGGGGTAGCTTGCATCTGGGGGCTGAGTGTCGGCGAAGGCACTCAGCCCTTCCGTGTCTTCATCCGGAACTCCATGCCCCTGAATGCGTTCAGCTGGCAGCCCCGTCTGGTGGCCTGTGCCTTTCAGCGATACCCTGACCCGCTGTCCCGCGATGAGTGACCGAAATGCGCAGGTGTGCCAGCGCATTGTGCGCGAGCATGCACGCACGTTCCACCTGGCCAGCGTCTTCCTGCCCGAGCACAAGCGGCGGGCCGCGTTCGCGCTGTATGCGTTCTGCAGAGTCGCGGATGACATCGTGGACCGCGCCGACCGGGCCCGTTGCGATGGCACCGATGCGGCACCGGATGTGATCGCGGCTCTCGCCGCACACGAGCGAAAGCTGCACGACACGATGGCCGGGACGCCGTCCGATCCCGTCTTCTGTGAGTTGGACCGCGTGATGCGCGTGTTCGGCGTACCGGAAGCGGTGCTGCGCGAACTGCTCGATGGGGTGGCGATGGATCTCCGACCGGTTCGCTACGAGACGTGGGCTGACCTGTCGGCGTACTGCGAAGGTGTGGCCAGTTCCGTCGGCGAGATGTGCACGTACGTCTTCGGCGTGCAGGGTGACGCCGACGTGCGAACCGTTGCGCTGCGTTATGCGCGGACACTCGGACTCGCCATGCAGCTGACGAATATCCTGCGTGATGTCGGCGAGGATGCGCGCCGCGGACGCTGCTATCTGCCAGCGCAGGATCTGGCGGCGGTCGGACTGACCACGGATGACATTCTGTCCGGCAAACTTGTCGCGACCGATCCGCGCTGGCAGCGACTGATGACGCAGCAGATCGCTCGCGCGCGCGCACTGTACGATGCCGCGATGCCTGGCATTCCCCTGCTCTCGCCGGATGCGCAGCGATGCGCGTGGGCGTGCGCCATCGGGTACAGCGGAATCCTTGGCGCCATCGAGCGCATCGGCGCGGACAGCCTCACGCAGCGTGCCAGACTGGGCAGCACGTCGCGGATGCAGGTGTTGTGGTCGGTATGGCGGATGCGACCCGTTGTGCAGCCGTCGCGACCGTCACCCCTCGCCGCCGGACCACATTTGCATTGGGCCGCCGCCGATGCACCTCCCGCCGACGATTTCGCGCGCATCGCGTGACCGCCGGTTCTGCCTGATTGACGAGTTCTCCTTTGCATGACATGCTGAATTCTCTGCCCGCTGCTTCGACCCGAGGGACCGCACGGTGACGACTGCTACTGAAATGCCTCAGGACGAAACGTCGCCGCTGATGCGCGCCGCGTTCGCGTGCCTGCTCGTCCATTGCGCGCTGATGCTGTTCTCTGGCATCGCGTTCGCGACGTTCCTGTCGCCACCATTCCCGGAATGGTTGCAGACGTCGGCGAACCAACGGATCATGGTTTTCGGCTTCAAGTGGGGCGGCCAGACGACGGTCGTCTTCGGTGCGCTGGCCGGATTGCTGCACTCGATCGGTCGTCTCGGACGAAAGACCGCGATCTGGGTCTTCATCGCCAGCTTCGGCATTTCGCTCTCGTCGGAATTGCTCGGCACGAGCACCGGTCTGCCATTCGGCCCGTACAGCTACACCAATCAACTCGGCTTCAAGATTCTCGGACTGGTGCCGTTCAACATTCCGACGTCGTGGTTCTTCATGCTGTACTGCTCGATCGCGATCTGCGGTCGTCTGCTGCCGGCGAAGAACGACAATGTGAGTCGCTGGTGGTGGGCACTGGTGGCCGGATTCGTGTTGACAGCGTGGGATGTGTCGATGGATCCCGCGATGGTGGTCAGTGTGCACTGGCTGTGGCACTTGCCGTCGCTGGAAGGAATGCCGCTCTGGCAGAACATCCTCATTGGCGGACACTTCTACGGGATGCCGCTCACGAACTGGCTTGGCTGGTTGCTGACCGGAATCATCGTGGCGCGCGTGATGCTGCAGATCGTGCCACCGACGACGTGGGCAGAGCGTGTGTCGCCATCGAACTTCCCGTTGATTCTGTATGGCATCGCGGCCGTGTTGCCGCTTGGCATCTGCATCGGCCGCGGTTTGTGGCTGGCGTTCGTGCTCGGTGCCATCGCCATGGCGATTCCGCTTGCACTCGCGCTGCGCAAGGGTCCGCGTGCTGCCGGCAGCACGTCACGCGCGAGCGGTTCCCTCGGCGACATCGCTGTCGCCGGACGCTGATCGGCACCGGCGCGCACCGTGCTGGCCTGGCTGCGCGCGCCTTTGTTGTACGACGCGATTCTGCTGATTCTGGTGGTTGAAGGGGTGGTGCTTTCCCGTTGGACCCGACGCACCGGTCGCGGTTTACCGCTGCCGCAGCTCGCCTCGTTTCTTGGCGCCGGTGCTGGCTTCACGCTCGCCTGCCGTTCACTCGCGGCGGGCTGGCCCGCATGGACGCTGGCGCCGTCATTGAGCGCCGCATTCATCTGTCATCTGTTGCACCTGCG
This sequence comes from Gemmatimonadaceae bacterium, assembly GCA_031367535.1. Taxonomy (GTDB): domain Bacteria; phylum Gemmatimonadota; class Gemmatimonadetes; order Gemmatimonadales; family Gemmatimonadaceae; genus JACMLX01. The sequence continues at coordinate 1,962 of JANLPZ010000165.1, read as the reverse complement.
CGCGCGCCGCTGAGCCGCACGCGCATTATCCGGACTTTCCGTATGCGTATCGTGGTGATCGGCAGTGGATTTGGCGGGCTCTCCGCCGCCATCCGCCTGCAGGCACAGGGACATCAGGTCACGATCGTCGAGAAACTCGACAAGCCTGGCGGGCGCGCCTACGTATTCGAGCGTGACGGATTCAAGTTCGATGGCGGCCCGACGATCATCACGGCACCGTGGATGATCGACGACATCTTCAAGGCCGCCGGCAAGTCGACGGCCGAGTACGTGCAGATCGTGCCGATCGACCCGTTCTACAATGTGCGGTTCGAGGATGGCACCTGCTTCCGCTACAACGGCACGAAAGAACAGGTGCTGAAGGAAGTGGCGCGTTTCAATCCCGACGATGTGGCGGGCTACAACGCGTTCTTTGCGGAAGCAGAGAAGATCTTCGTGGCCGGCATGTCGCTCGTCGATCAGCCGTTCACGACGGTCGGCAGCATGTTGAAGGTCGCGCCCGAGCTGGCGATGCTGCGCGCGCAGCGGTCAGTGGCGACGTTCGTGAACAAGTACATCAAGGATCCACGCCTGCAGCAGGTGTTCAGCTTCCATCCGCTGCTGATCGGTGGCAATCCATTCGAGGCGAGCTGCCTGTACACACTGGTGCACGCGCTCGAGCAGAAGTGGGGCGTGCATTTCGCGATGGGTGGCACCGGCGCGCTGGTGCGTGGCCTGGTGCAGTGTTTCACGGACCTCGGCGGTGTGATGCAGTTGAACGCCGAAGTGCGGGAAGTGGTGGTCGATGCCACGACGCGCCGCACGACGGGCGTGATGATGATGAGTGGCGAGACGCTGCGGGCTGACGCGGTCGTCTGCAATGGCGACGTGGCGATGAGCTACATGAAACTCGTGAAGCCCGAGTTCCGGCCAAAGAACAGCGATCGCAAGCTGAAGAAGAAGAACTACTCGATGTCGTTGTTCGTGAGCTACTTCGGGACACGCGGCACACGCGGCATGTGGCCCGATACGGCGCACCACGAAATCCTGATGGGCCCGCGCTACAAGGAACTCCTGGCGGACATCTTCGATCGGAAGATCCTGTCGGACGATTTCTCGCTCTACCTGCATCGCCCGACCGTCACCGATCCGTCGCTCGCACCGGACGGCGATGATGCGTGGTACGTGCTCTCGCCTGTGCCACACCTCGGCAGCGATACCGATTGGTCAAAGGCCCATGAGCAGTACAAGGACCGGATCATCGACTATCTCGACGCGCGTTATCTGCCGGGTCTGAAGCAGCGCATCGTCAGCGAACATCACGTCGACCCGCGCTATTTCCAGGACACACTCAACACCTACCTCGGCACCGCCTTCAGCGTCGAGCCAACGTTGCTGCAGTCCGCGTGGATGCGCCCGCACAACGTGAGCGAGGATATCCCCAATCTCTATTTCGCGGGCGCCGGCACTCACCCCGGTGCAGGCCTCCCCGGCGTGATGGGCTCGGGAAAGATCGTCGCCGACATGATTGGCATCGCAGCTGGCGCTCGACTCCGCGGTGCTCGCTCGAGAACTGCTCGCGAAGCCGTTCTGGCGCTGCAGAAGTCTTAGCGCGGTTGCAAGGCTCCGCGTTTCGCGTACCATCCCTGAGTTTTTGGGGTGGATAGGGCGGGGAGATCGGAGAGTGCGTCGCTTGCATCGTTCAGTGTTTCGCGTGCGATCGCTGACTTTCTTGGGTGAGGAGCACACGGAGCGCACGGAGGGTGCCTGTTGCAGCGTCCGGCGCAGCGCGAAGCATTGCTGACTTTTTGTTGGAACGGCAGTTCAACAAAAAAATTGCCGTCGGTGCGCGATACGCGGAGGGTTGCATTCGGAGCACTCCCCGATCTCCCCCCCCAAACCCCCCCAAAAGGCAGCGATGGGTCGAAGAAAGCGGAGGGTTGCAAGCGACGCACTCCGTGAAATACCGGCGCTCCGCTCCCA
>JANLPZ010000143.1:0-5410 GCA_031367535.1 Gemmatimonadaceae bacterium | reverse complement strand
CTGATCAGGTCCGACTCGCGATCGCTGTTGCTCGTGAACGCGTGCAACCGGAATGCCGGCACGTTGACGATGATCGGCGGCGGATCACTGAGTGCGTGCGGCAACCAGCGCCACCGCTCGAGCGTCAGTGCCATCTGCGCGACACGGGCCGCAAAGGGCCGGCGCAGGCGCGCGAGCGTCGCGCGACCAACTATGCCGTCCGTCGTGAAGCCCTGTCGCAACTGAAAGCGTTTCATGCCGAGGACCAGCGTGCTGTCGTACGCCAGTGAATCGGTACCGCCGTTGCGCGCCGCAGCGGCCGGCAAGTCGCCAAGGGCGGTCAAGAGGCGCCGGATGTGTGGGACGCCACTGTCCACACCACCGGGGCGCAGCGTACCGGTCACCATGACTTGCACGAGCGTCGTGTCCGGCGTCAGCGCGCGATACCGCGCCATCGCACTCTTGAGCAGGTGGTAGTGGAGGAACGGCGGCTCCGCCGCATCGAACAGCAGTGACGGATTGGTGGACGTCGTCATTTCGCGAATCACCGCAGCGACATCATACGCTTCACGCGCGAAACCCAGCTCGGCGTGGACCACCTTCGCTGACACACGACCAAATCGCAACGCACGCAGCGCGCGGACGGTGTTCACGGTCAGCGACACGTCGAGCTCCGCGCTCGCTGCCGCGTCCAGATTCGTCGTCGTGACAAGCGCGTGCAGTCGCGACGCGTCATAGTCGGCTGCCGACAGCCCACGTTCGTCGAGCAACTCGAGCTGTTGAACCACCAGCGCCGCGGCGGACGTGGCCGTGCCGTTTCGGCTCCAGAGCGGAGCACCAGTACTCTCATAGAGTGTCCGCATCGTCGGTGTGACGTCGCTCAGCAACGGCCAGCGCTGCACTCGGTGCTTTCCGGCGAGCACTATCGCGCGGATCAACTTTGCGGCGCCGGTCGTCGATTGGGCGGATACTCTTCCCGGCACGAGCCCCGTGCAGACCGTGAGCGCGGTCGTCAATAATGCGCTGGACCAGCGAAATTTGCGCCGCGACGAAGCAGCATTCTGCAAGCGGGTCACCGGTGCCTGTCGCGCTGAGCAAACTCGGTGACATCGGTGCCATGCATCTGCCGAACCATTTTGCCTCGTCGGGAAAGGTACGCTGGTCCTACCGTGACGACGACGATCACTCCCCACACGGTGATCAGTGCTCCAGCAGCGTTCACTGCGACGGGCAATGTGTTCGCGGAGGTGAACACCACATCGATTGCCGCATGAAAAATCGCGACGACGAGGAGGCTCCCGCGGCTGCCATTGTAGAGCCATGTGAGGAGAATTGAGCCCGTGACCAGACTGAACAACCATCCCGCGACTCCGGCCGCGTTCATGTGCGTGTAGCCGGGTCGATAGAAAAAGAGTGGTATGTGCCAGATCGCCCAGCCAACCGTGAGGAGCAGGGAAGCGACCAATGCGGAATGACGCACCTGCAGACGCGGGAGTGCGAAGCCTCTCCAGCCGACCTCTTCGCCGTAACCGAACGACACGATGTTGTAGATCAGAAATCCGAGCGCAGAAAACTGGGGAAACTCATGTGATCTGCCGATCCACGACAGCGAGATGGCTGCGTCACCCGCACGCAGTACTGCGGCGAGTGCAGCCACGAACAGCACAACAGGTGCGAAGCAAGCGACCGCCAGCCAGGAAAATCGTCCCCGCCAGAGCACCATGCGACGCAGGAGATCGCGCACGCCCGGCCATCCTGTCTCGATGGCCGAGACGAGGAACGCGGCCGTGATCGGGCCGAGTGCGCCGAACGCGTGGTGAAACGGAAGCTGTGGCAACGAGTTGATTCCGAACGCCGGCAGCCACAGCGGCGCCCAGATCAGCCACGAAATTCCGTACGCGACAATGAAATACGAGATCAGCGGGTGGCGACGAATCATGCGTCACGCTGATCGCGCAAACCGTCAGGGATTCTGTTGGTCATTTCGCGACGTTGTACGCAAGCTCGCGAATCGTGAATTTCCCGTACGTCCACTCGCCGCTCGGCGCGATCCAGTTCGCATCGCCTCTCGTGCCGATACGAATGCCGTTCACGGTCGCGTACGCGGAGATCGGAGTCGACCACGGAACATCCTTCGCTGTTGTCCCATCAGGCAGCCAACGATCGGTCGAGACGAATCCGACCAGGTCACCGGCATCATTGAAGGTCAACGTCGCTGCCACGGTGAAGCCAGTATTGCTGAAGGTGGCGCGAACGGTGTGTTCGCTGAGCGTCTCCCAGGTGAACGGCAGATCGAGGGCCGCGGCCGGCGCCATCACGAGAATGTCATTCATCAGCGTGACCGTTTCGGTTTTCGTCATCGCGATGCCGGCTTTATCCACCATCGGGTACAGACCGGCAATCTTCACCTGAAAGGTGGCGGCGCCATCCACATATCGATGGTAGATGTCGAAAGGAATTCCGGATCGCGACGCGTTCATGTGAAACAGCCGCGCCGGCGGGTTGAAGAATTCGTACTGTGTTGCGGTCGATGTCATCCACGGCGCGGTGCTGCTGCTCCGCATCTGCGCATCGAACTCGACGCGCATGTTGTACACGTGTGGCCGCCCGATCGCGCCGACATTCCGCAGGTAGCGCTGCATCAGCGGCGGCAACGCCGCGATGTCTGTTTCCGTCACGACCGGTGCCGGGCGATTCGGTCGGGCGAGCAGCGTTGTGCTGTCATGTCTGAAGCGCGACCGAAAGCTGCTGGGACGTGCCTCCAATGCGGCGAGTAGCACTGGCACAACGATCACGACGTTAGCGAAGGTGCCGAATTTCGTGTCGCTCCACATCTGCGCGATCAGGAACTGCGAGAGCAAGACGCCTGGAAGTGCGAAGCACCACCACCACTGTGTCCCGATGGCTACCGCGATCGCCGCGCCAATGAGCAATACGGCTGCGAGCAGCCAGAGCATGCCGCCGGTTGGCGAGATCGGTTGCCGAAGCTGCGTGACGTTTGCCCAACCAAACGCCTTCGCTGGCCCGATCAGGTGGATCAGGCCGTGTAGCGCGAGCAGTCCTGCCAATGCAATTTTCACGAGGTCACGGTGTGGCGTTGCCTGACTCGCTGAGAGAAGGGGCCACAGCGTTTCAGCGCCTCCGCACGCATCAGCGCGGAGCCGCCATTCGATGTGAACGTACGACGAACGGTGCACGCGAGCGTACTCAGCGCACACACAATGTTGAATGATTGCGTGCGCTGCTATCCGGGATTGCCTGTCACGGAATCCCAACCGCGCTGAGTACCCACGGCCCCGTCAAAGCAACGAGCGCACAACCGCCAATCATCAGGATCAGCCCCGGCCAGAGCAGATCAGCGGCACGCAATCCGCTCGATACCGCCATCGCATTCGGCGGCGTACTCACAACGAATGGCACTCCGAACGACGCGGCGATGGCCACCAGAATGGCCGTGGATGGTGCGGCACTCACGGTCGCAGCCAGAGGAATCAGGAGCGCGGCTGTCGCGGTGTTGCTCATCAGCGACGACAACAGCGCGCTGACAAAACACAGGCCGAAGAGGAGCGTAACAGGTGGCAGGCCAGCGAACGGAAGGTGCGATGCCAGCAAGCGCACGAGGCCCGACTGCTCGAGCAGCGAACCCAGCGCAATGCCGCCGGCGACCAGTAGCAGCGTGCCCCAGTCCAATGTGACGAGTTCGCGAAATCCGATCAGTCGTGTGATCATCAGAGTCGCAACGGCTGCGAGCGCGACGATCCATTCCGGAATGTGATGCAGCGGTGCGGTCAGCCAGAGCAGGATGGTAATAGCGAAGATCAGTGACAGCCAGACAGGTGAGCGGTGAGATGCAGACCCGGGATCGGCAGCAATGACGATGGAGTTGGGCGACGACGAGAGCGGAAACCGCCGCAGCACGAGAATAATGGCCGCAGCCGTCATGCAGAATGCGAGCGGCACGCCGAACACCATCCAATGCAGAAAGGTGACCGATCGCGTCGCTGCAACCGCGGCCAGGGCGATGCCGTTTGCACCAGTGCCGACCGGCGTCGCCATACCGCCGAGATCAGCCGCGAGTGCAACACCAAGCAGCAACGCACGACGCAGTGTACTGTCGGCCGGCTCGCGATCCCAGATGGGCTTGAACGCATTCAACATCAGCGCCGCAGCCGCGACGTTCGACATCCACATTGCGAGCAGCACGGTACTGAGCGCCGCGGTGACGATGAGGCGTGACGGCGAACCGCGCGCGGCACGCAATGCGAATCGTGCGATGGCGTCGTCCACACCACAGGTGCGCGCCGCCGCCGCGAACGCGAATCCGGCGAGGAAGAGCGCCAGTACGGGATCGACCGACCACTGAAGCACGGGAACCAGTCCGAAGCGCGGCGACAGCACGCCAAGCAGCACTGGCGTCGCGCACCACAGCACCAGCGTCGGAACCCAGACGCGCACCCAGCCCGTGAGCCAGAGCGTGAGGCAGAGCGCAGCGATCGCGGCGGCACGCGCCGATATCCCTGCGCCCGTCATGCTGATCGTGACACCGATCGCCCCGACCACGACAGCTCCGAGCATTGCTCGAGCGGAGATATTGGGCATGACGATGGATGGGAGACGCACGAAGCGCAGGCGCGTGCGGACGACCGTGCAGTGTAGTCGAAGGTCTGAACGCGAAAGCGATCGTCGGTGAAATGTATTGCGGCAAGCTTGCGAGTTCCGTGATTCGCAGTGTTGTCTTGTGCATCGCCCCGCCACACATTTTTCGCCCAGGATGATGTATACAGACGACCTTGCTGCCGGTGTGAAGTCTCGTCGCTGGTTGTTGGCGCTCGCGGCACTCGTCGGTGTACTGCTGCTCTGGTCCGGCATCCACCCCTTCGAACGCTCGACGTGGTGGATGGAGACGGCGCCGATCTTTCTTGCGGCACCGGTGCTGTTCTTCACCGCAAGGCGATTCCCGTTCACGAATCTGCTCTACGTGCTGATCGCACTCCACGCCGTGATTCTGCTTGTCGGCGGGGCCTACACGTACGCGCGGGTGCCGCTCGGCTTCTGGATGCAGGACGCGTTCCATCTGTCGCGCAATCCGTACGACAAGCTCGGGCACTTGGCGCAGGGGTTCGTGCCGGCGTTGGTGGCACGCGAAATTTTCGTCAGACAGGGCATCGTGAAAAGAGGCGCGTGGCCGTCGGTGCTCGCGGTCGCCATCGCGTTATCGGTCAGCCTGATCTACGAGTTGATCGAATGGGGCGCCGCCGTGGCGATGGGCCAGGGCGCGGATGCATTTCTCGGCACACAGGGCGACCCGTGGGACACGCAGTCCGATATGGGCATGGCATTCCTCGGCGCGACCATCGCGATGCTGCTGTTCTCGACGTGGCAGGACCGCCAGATCGCAGCGCTGCGCGCACGGAACGATCGCGCGCCGCGC
>JANLPZ010000140.1:0-13360 GCA_031367535.1 Gemmatimonadaceae bacterium | reverse complement strand
CGCGTATCTGACGGCGTACTACGCGCTGGTGCATGTCGCGAATGTGCAGCCGGGTGAACGTGTGCTGGTCCACTCGGCGGCTGGTGGTGTTGGCCTTGCGGCGGTGCACGTCGCGCACTGGCGCGGCGCACAGGTGAACTGCACCGCAGGCTCGCCGGAGAAGTGTGGCTATCTGCGCAGCGTCGGGGTCGCGGATGTCTTCGACTCACGTGCCGTCACCTTCCGCGACGCACTCACCACCGCTGATGGCCGCGGCACGATCAACGTCGTGCTCAACTCGCTCAGCGATGAGTTCATTCCCGCCTCGCTCGATGTGATGGCGCGTGATGGCCGCTTCGTCGAAATCGGCAAGCGCGGTATCTGGAGCGCGGAGGCCATCGCTGCACGACGGGGTGATGTGACGTACACCGTCTTCGACTTGTCGAGTCTCGCACCGGATGCCGTGGCGGGACTCGGCGCGATGCTGCGCGAGGTCATGCGGCTCGTGAGCAGTGCTGCGCTCCCGCCGCTGCCGACCGTGACTTTCGCGCTCGATGACTGTGTGTCGGCATTCCGCTTCATGGCGCAGGCTCGGCACACCGGCAAGATCGCGATCGTGATGCCGACGTACGCCAGCATGCTCCGCACCGACGGCACGTATCTGGTGACCGGCGCATTCGGTGCGCTTGGCCGGGTCGTCGTCGAGCGGCTGGTTGCCGACGGTGTGCGCTCCTTCGCGCTGCTCGCACGACGCGCGCCGGACAGCGACGCCGCTGCGTGGCTGCAGACACTGGCCGTACAAGGCGTGTCGTGCAAGTCGTTCCGCGTGGACGTCGGCGATCGTACCACGGTTGCCGGTGTTCTCTCAGATGTGCGGAGCACGATGTCGCCACTGCGTGGAGTCGTACATACGGCGGGCGTGAACGACGATGGCGCGCTGGTCACACAAAGCGTCGAGCGCCTGCGCGGTGTGCTGCGCGGCAAGGTGGATGGCGCCATGCACCTCGACGCGCTGACACGTGATGACGCCCTCGACAGCTTCATTCTCTTCTCGTCCGCGTCCGGTGTGATTGGCTGGCCAGGACAGGCCACCTACTCGGCGGCGAATGCGTCACTCGATCAGGTGGCCGCACTGCGACATGCGAGCGGACGTACCGCAGTGAGCATGCAGTGGGGCACGTGGGACGGCGGCGGCATGGCAACTCGTGTCCAGGCACGCGCGCGACGCTTCGACGCGACCGGTATCATGGCGTTCTCGCCGTCGGAAGCGCTCGACCTGATGTTGGCGTACCGTGCAACGGCGTTCGATCGCGTGATGCTGATGCGCGCGGACTGGCGCACCTTCGCCGACATGCGACCGGCGGACGCGCTGCTGTACAGCGGCATTCGTTCAACGCAGAGAACGGCGCTGCCTGAACGCGCCGCGCACTCCGCGCCATCAAAGACATCGTTGCTCGACACCGTCGCCGTGCTGCCGGAATCGCTGCGTGCTGACGCTGTGCGTGACGCCGTCATGAAACTGGCCGCGCGCATGCTCGGCCTCCCGTCCGGCGCGCGCCTCGACGCAACACGACCGCTGCGTGACCTTGGCCTCGATTCACTGATGGCTGTCGAACTGCGCACGGCTGTAGGCGCAGCCGTCGCACGCACGCTGCCGGCAACGCTGTTGTTCGAGCATCCTACGGTCGACGCGCTGTCGGCATATGTGCTGGCGTTACCGAAGCCTGCCGCCGGAATCGAGCGCACGGCGCCGACAGCACGCACGATCAGCGCCGGTCCTGCTGCAGGTGCCGGTGGTGATGTGGCGACGATGAGCGATGATGATGCGGAAGCGATGCTGCTGGCGGAGCTCGCCGCATCGCGCAGTTCGTCGCCGCGTCAGCCGAGGTAGCCGCGCATGGAGCCGCTCTCACCCGTCAAGCAGGCGCTGCTCGAGATCCGCGAGTTGCGCGCGCAGCTCGCCCAGCGCGATGCGGCGCGCCATGAACCGATCGCGATCGTCGGGATGGCGCTGCGCACGCCCGGCGATGCCACCGATCCGGTCGCGTTCTGGGAGCTGTTGCGCAGTGGTCGCGACGCGATCACCGAAGCGCCAAGCGAGCGGTGGGACAACGCCGCGCTCTTCGACGCCGATCCCGATGCGCCTGGCAAGGTCGCGACCAAGTTCGGTGGCTTCGTGCGCGACGTCGATCAGTTCGATGCGCCGTTCTTCGGGCTCTCGCGCAGAGAGGCCGAGTCCACCGATCCGCAGCACCGGCTGCTGCTGGAAGTGACGTGGGAAGCGCTCGAGCATGCAGGCATCGCGCCCGATCGATTGATGGGCTCCGACGCCGGCTTCTTTCTCGGTATCTCGAACAGCGACTACTGGCGCGCGCTGTATTCCGACGCTCACGCGATCGACGTGTACGCGGGCACCGGTGGCGCGCTGTCGGTGGCGGCCGGACGCCTCGCGTATTTCCTCGGTGCGCACGGCCCGACGATGTGCGTTGACACGGCGTGTTCGTCATCGCTCGTGTCGCTGCACCTCGCGTGTCAGAGTCTGCGGCTTGGCGAGACTTCGCTCGCGGTGGCCGGCGGCGTGAGCCTGATCCTGTCGCCCGAAGGCACGATCAACTTCAGCAAGGCGCGGATGCTGGCGCCGGATGGGCACTGCAAGTCGTTCGATGCATCGGCCGATGGATACGTGCGCAGCGACGGCTGCGCGATGCTGGTGCTGAAGACACTCTCTGTGGCACGTGCGGACGGTGATCGCGTGTTGGCGGTCATCCGCGGCAGCGCTGTGAATCAGGATGGACGCAGCAATGGCATCACCGCGCCGAATGGTCTGGCGCAGGAAGCGGTGATGCGCCGCGCGCTCGAGAGTGCCGAGCTGTCACCGTCCGATGTGCACTACGTCGAGGCGCATGGCACGGGTACGCCACTTGGTGATCCGATCGAATTGCGCGCACTCGGTGCCGTGTATGGCGAGGGTCGCGATGCGCGTGATCCGCTGGTCGTGAGCACCGTGAAGACGAACCTCGGGCATCTCGAGGCAGCGGCTGGCGTGATCGGCGTGGTGAAAGCAGTGCTGGCACTGCAGCACGAATGGATTCCCGCGCATCTGCATGCGCCGAATCCGACGCCGCTCATCGATTGGTCGGCACAGCATCTGCGCCTTCCCGCGGCAAATGGCGAAGCGTGGCCGCGCGGCAACGCCTCGCGTGCGGCGGCCGTCAGTTCGTTCGGGTTCAGTGGTACGAACGCACACGTCATTCTTGAAGAAGGTGATGCGGTGGTTGCCGCGCCGTCGCGCCCGATGCGGCCGGTACAGCTGATTCCGCTTTCGGCGCGCTCACCCGATGCGTTGCGCAGGCTCGCCGCATCGTACGCCACACGGCTCGATGGTTCTGACGCTGCACCGCTGGACGATGTCGCGTACAGCGCCGCGACGACGCGTGCACATCTGCCGTGGGCACGGCATGTCGTTGTGGCACAGAATGCAGCTGACGCGACTCGCGCGCTGCAGCGAATCGCAAACGGCGCAACGCACATCCCGCAACCCGGTACCGGCGCGCGTCCGCGTATTGCGTTCCTGTTCACCGGCTACGGTGCACAGTTTCCGGGCATGGGTCGTGACCTGTACGACACGTCACCGCTGTTCCGTGAGGTCATCGCTCTCTGTTCCACAACCATCGAGCGCGAACTCGGTATCGCGCTTACCGATATCCTGTGGGGCGAACGCGCCGCTGACCTGCTCGCCGATACGCTCTACGGTCAGGCGGCGACGATTTCAATCGAACTGGCGAATGCCGCGCTCTGGCGCAGCTGGGGCGTCGAACCGTCGATGATCGCGGGCCATTCGCTCGGTGAGTTCGCGGCGGCAGCGTTCGCGGGTGTGATCACGCCGGACGACGCGCTGCGACTGGTGATTGCCCGTGCACGTCTCGTCGGTGGCATTCCTGCCGACGTTGGCTCGATGACTGTCGTCTCGGCATCGCGCAGTGTGGTCGAAGTGCACATCGGCGGATTTGCGCCAGGCGCGATTGAACTGGCGGCTGACAACGGCCCGGCGCAGATCGTCCTCACCGGGCCAGTTGACGCGTTGCGCGCCGCCGAGTCGACACTTGCCACACACGGCATCGAATTCCGCCGGTTGATGGGTGTGCATCACGCCTTCCACTCAGCGCAGCTCGAGCCCGTGCTCGCTGAGTTCTCGACAATTGGCGAAAGCATCGAGATGCATCCGCCGCGCATGGCATGGGTATCCGGACAGTCCGGCGCGCTAGTACCGAGTGGCGAAGCACCGCCGCGCGGCTACTGGGCCGCGCAGACCCGCGGCACGGTGCGATTTTACGAAGCCGCACACGAACTGCTGCGACTTGGTGCGACTGCATTCATCGAACTAGGCCCGCATCCCGTGCTCACGTCGCAGGTCGCGGAAGTTGCGGGTACCGCCAATGTCGATGCCACGCCGCTGCTGATGCTACCGTCGATGCGACGCGGTACCGCACAGTGGATCGAGCTCGCGGAGTCCGTCGCACAGCTTTTCTCGGCGGGTGGTGCGATAGACTGGGCGACGTTCACCGCGCCGTACGCCGGCGCGAGAATTCCGCTGCCCACGTATCCGTTCGAACACACGCGCTACTGGATTCCAGAGCGCACTACTTTCGCGCCGCGCGCCCACGTGTCGCCTGCAACGCGGCGCTGGTCGTCCACACTGCGGGCCGCGCGTCTGCAGGCCGGTCAAGCCCCGATCGGTGTCGACGTCACTGGCTACGCGGCACATTGGGCGTTGCTCGAACGGCACTCCACCGCGCTGATCGTCGACACGCTTCGGGCTTGTGGCCTGTTCACCGCGTCGGGTGAGCGTGCGACGGCAGCGGACGCGGCACGTCGTGGCGGCATCGCCGCGGCGCAGCATCAACTGCTCGCGCGCTGGCTGCAGCGGCTCGCAAGCAATGGGATGTTGCGCGTCGATGGTGAAACGTATGTGAGCGATGTCGCACTTCCGGCCCTCGATCCGCGCGACACGATGGCGGAAGTCGAGCGACAGCTCGCTGGTGATCGCCCGCTGCTGGACTACGTGCGCAACTGTTCGCAGCTGCTGACACAGGTGATGACCGGCCAGGTCACGGGGCTCGAGACGTTGTTTCCGGGCGGCGCCTTCGACGTGGCCGAAGCGCTCTACACGACGTCGTCGAGTGCGAAGTACATCAATGCGCTTGCGGCGTCAGCGATCGCGGCGTGCGCCGAGTTCGCACCCGACGGTCGACCGGCGCGCGTGCTGGAAATCGGGAGCGGCACTGGCGGCACATCAGCCGCGCTGATTGCGCGGCTCGCCGGCAGTGGCGCCGAGTACTGGTTCACGGACATGTCGGATGCCTTCCTCGGTCGTGCGCACGAACGATTCGGTGCGCAGGTGTCGTTGCGCACTGCAGTGTTCGACGCTGACCGGAGCGGCGCTGAGCAGGGGCTCCCACACGGAAGTTTCGACGTCGTCACGGCGGCCAATGCACTGCACGCCGCGAAGAACCTCACCACCGCGATTGCGAACGTCCGCAACCTGCTGGCGCCCGGTGGGTATCTGTTGCTCGTCGAGACAGTCGCGCATCACGCGTGGTTCGACATCAGCACCGGATTGATCGAAGGGTGGCAGCACTTCGAGGACGATCTGCGCACCGACGTGCCGTTGCTCGCGGTTGCCGTGTGGCGTGACGCACTGCTCGCCGCTGGATTCGTGGAGGTTGTCTCGCTGCCGGATGATGGCTCGGTAGCGGCAGAGATGGGCCAGCGCGTGATTCTGGCGCGTGTGCCCGATGGTGTGCAGCAGCGCATCGATGTGCCACACGACAATGGTGTAGCGATGTCGGTTGTCGGCGTCACGACGGTCGCGAGCACGGGCTCCGCCATCGTACGCCGCGGTGAGCTGGACACGATCACGCCGTCCGAACGTGTGCCCCTCCTGCGCACGATTGTGGCTGGTGCGGTGTCGTCGCTGTTGCGTCGACGCAGCGACGAACCGGTCGCCGTCACCGCGCGCTTGATGGAAGAAGGCATCGACTCGCTGATGGCGGTGCAGCTGCGCGGGGCGCTCTCGCGCACGCTGCTGATCGAGCCGCCACTGCCCGCAACGCTCATCTTCGAGTTCCCAACCATCGACGCGATCGCGCAGCACCTGCACGCGAGACTGTTTGCCGAAGTGGTGACCTCGCCAAGTTCCGGGACCGTTGCTCCGACCGCTGCACCGCGCGATGGTCTGAACGAGGGCCAGGTTCGAACCCTCAGCGACGACGACATCGCGGCGTTGCTCGAACAGCGTTACGGCACCGCCGGCACTGGGCAGGACGCTTGAGACGGAACACCGCAGGATGAGTGCAGAACTGTCGCCACTGCAGCGCGCCTTCCTCGCGCTCGAGGAAACGCGCAGCCGATTGTCGGCTGTCGAGTACCGTCAGCGCGAGCCGATCGCGATTGTCGGCATGGGCTGCCGCTTTCCTGGCAGCGCGTCGAGTCCGCGTGGCTACTGGCAGCTGCTCGATGATGCACGCTCCGCGATCACCACCGTTCCTGGCACACGCTGGGATCACGCGCCGTACTTCGATCCGACGTCATCGCGCCCCGGAACGACCTACGCCGAACACGCCGGTTTCCTCGATGCACCGGTCGAAGGGTTCGACGCGAAGTTCTTCGGGATTTCGCCGCGTGAAGCCGCGGGCATGGATCCACAGCAGCGATTGTTGCTCGAAGTCGCATGGGAAGCGCTCGAACATGCCGGCATCGCGCCCGATCATCTCGCTGGAAGTTCAACAGGTGTGTTCGTTGGTTTGCCGTCTGCCGACTATCAACAGCTGCAGCTGCGCGGCGGAACGCTGGACGACATCGACGCGCATTACGCATCGGGCATCGCGCACAGCATCGCGTCGGGCCGCCTGTCATACCTGCTTGGCCTGAACGGCCCGAGCATCTCGCTCGACACGGCCTGTTCGTCGTCACTGGTGGCGGTGCATCTCGCCTGCCAGAATCTGCGCGCCGGTGAATGCGACCTCGCGCTCGCAGCGGGTGTCAACTTGATCCTGACACCGGAATCGTTCGTTGCATTCGGTCGCACACAGATGCTCGCAACTGACGGACGCTGCACACCGTTCGATGCGTCGGCCGATGGTTTCGTACGTGGCGAAGGCTGCGGTGTGGTGGTGCTCAAGCGCCTCAGCGATGCGCGTGCCGATGGCGATCGCGTGCTGGCGGTGATCCGAGGTTCGGCTGTCAATCAGGACGGAGCGTCCGCGAGTCTGACTGCGCCAAGTGGACCGGCACAGGAGGCGGTGATCCGACGTGCGCTGACGCAGAGCGGTGTGCAGGCCAAGGATGTGCACGTCGTGGAAGCACACGGCACCGGCACACCGCTCGGTGATCCGATCGAGCTGCGCGCACTCGGCGCGGTGTATGGTGCGGCGCACACGGCCGATGCACCGCTGGTCGTCGGTTCGGTGAAGGCAAATATCGGGCACCTCGAAGGTGCCGCCGGCGTCGCGTCGCTGATCAAGACCGTACTGATGCTGAATGCCGCGCGCGTACCGTCGCAGCTCTACATCGAGCAGCCGACACCGCATGTGGATTGGCAATCGCTGCACCTGCGGCTGCCAGCATCGGGTGGTGAGGCGTGGCCAGCCACCGGCACACGTCGCGCCGCCGTCAGTTCGTTCGGATTCAGCGGCACGAACGCGCACCTGATCGTGGAGCAGGCACCGGATGCGGTTGCCGTCACCGCTGATCGGCCGGTGCGCCCGGTGCACATCATACCGATCGCCGGAAAGACGACGCACGCTGTGCGCCTGCTCGCTGAGGGGTATGCGGCACGCATCGATGGTGACGTATCACTGAGTACGATCGCGCACACGGCCAGCGTTGGCAGAGCGCAGTTGCTCGGTGCGCGCGCTGCCGTCGTGACTGGCGATGCGACGGTCGCGCGCGAAGAACTGACCGCAATCACGGTTGGCGGGCCGATCACCGAGCATGCGGTTGGGGCCTCACTGCGCGCCGCGTTCCTGTTCACGGGACAGGGCTCGCAGTATCCGGATATGGCACGTGAGTTGTACGACACCGCGCCACAGTTCAGGGCGTCGATCGATTCATCGTCAGTCGTGCTCGCAGGTGAATGGAACGGCGTGCAGCTGACGGACGTGCTATTCGGTCTCAACAGCGCGTCGCTGCTCGCCGATGCACGCTACGTGCAGCCAGCGATCGTCGCAGTGGAACTCGCACTGGCCACGCTCTGGCGCGTCTGGGGCGTCGAGCCGGCACTGGTGGCTGGTCATTCACTCGGCGAGTACGCCGCGGCGGCCTTCGCTGGTGTGATGTCCTACGACGATGCGTTGCGCCTCGTGGCCGCGCGCGGCCGGCTGATGACCGAGCTGCCGCCAGTCGATGCCACGATGACGAGTGTACCGCTCGGTGTCGCCGCAGTGCACGCCGCGCTTGGCGCACTCGTCGGCGAACAGGTCGAGATGGCAGCCGACAATGGTCCGACGCAATGTGTGCTCACCGGCCACACCGAGGCCATCGCGACCGTGGAAGTACTGCTGCGCGAGCGATTGGGTGTGGAGTGCAAGCGACTGGTCGCGACCACCAACGCTTTCCACTCGCGGTACATCGAGCCGATGCTCGACGCATTCGAACGCGTCGCCTCGACGATCACCTATTCTGCACCACGCGTTCCCGTCTGCTGGAACCTCGGTCGCGCGGCGCTCCAGCCGCATCAGGCACCGACTGCCGCTTACTGGCGCCGTCAGACGCGCAGCACCGTGCAGTTCGGCGAAGTGATTTCGGCTTTGCGCGAACGTGGTGTCACACACGCGATCGAGATCGGGCCGCATCCAGTGCTGACCGGGCTTGTCGCGGCAGCCGACGATCCGAAATTACCGAGTGGCATTGCGTCACTGCGCCGCGGTCGTGGCGCGTGGGATACGATCGCACACGCTGTTGCACTCTGGTGGACGGCTGGTGGCGCGGTGAACTGGGATGCGTTCGATGCGCCGTACGGTTTCGCACGTACCGACCTGCCGACGTATCCATTCGCGCGCGAGAAACACTGGCTCGAGTTTGCGCGCGTTGGTGCGCAACCGAAGCGGAGCGCTGGCGGTCATCCACTGGTTGGCACGCGTGTGTCGTCACCGGCGATCAGCGGCGTCGTGTTCGAGCGCGACGTGGCGGCGCTCACGCTGTCGCTCCTCGATCAGCATCGCGTGTTCGGCAACGCCATCCTGCCGGGTGCTGCGTGGCTGGATGCGTTTGCGACTGCCGGGCGCACTGCGTACGCAGGCTCGACGTGGGCAGTGTGCGACCTCGCGCTGCACGCGCCGCTGCATGTGCCGGACGACAGGACGCGTGTGCTGCAGATCATCATAACGCGCGACGGCATCTCTGCGCCACGCGTCGAGGCATACAGTCGCGACGCGATGGATGTGGCGGGCGCATGGGCGCTGCACGCACGAGCCACGCTCTTACCGCTTGCTGCGGAACCGACGCCGATCTCTGTCACCTGGCCAACGGTCGATGACGGCGGTCGCGCGACGCTGTACGATCGGTTCACGCGTATCGGGCTTTCGCTCGGATCACAATTTCAACTGCTGCAATACACGTCGGCGTCAGGTGACACGGCAGTCGCGACGGTCGCCGCATCGGACGCAGCCGCGTGGCTGCACGGTCTGGTGCATCCGGTGTTGCTTGACGCCTGCATTCAGGCGATCGCGCTGATCACACCGCGGGCCGCTGACGGTGCTGACGTACTCTACATGCCGCTCGCGGTAGAGAAGTGTGAATGGTTTGCCGCACCCGGTGGTTCGTTCGCCTGCTCGGTCTCGCGTCGTGCCGGCGTGTCGAGTGCTGAAACGATTGTCGCCGATGTGGTGGCGAGTGACGTGAGCGGTCGCATCATCGGTGTGTTGCGTGGTGTGACGCTCAAGCGTGCGACGCGTGAGGCGCTGCGCCTCGTCACCGGTGGCTCGGCGCGCAACGATCGGTACGAGATGTTGTGGGAGCCGCAGTCGCTGCAGTCGCTGCAGTTGACGACGGGCGACCGTGCGCCATTGTCGCGGATCGCCGACGCGGTCATGCAGCGTGCACCGTCGCAGGCCGCCGCCGAGTCCCTCGAACGATATGCGACTGATGGGCCGGCGATGGATCGACTGGCGACGCTGTTCGTTTGGCGCGCGCTCGAGCAGCTGGGTGCCGATCTGTCGCTCGGTGTCGCACTGTTGCCCGACGTACTCGGTCGCGACTTGTTTGTGCTGCCGGCGCATGCACAGCTGTTCGTGCGACTGCTCGACATGCTTGTCGAGGATGGCGTGATGCGGCGTGACGGCACACGTTATGTCGTGCGTGTGTCACTCGACACGCGGGCGATCCCGACGGCCATTCAGGCGCTGTACGATCGTGCGACACCGTTCAGCGGCGAACTGAATCTGCTGGTGCGCTGCGGCGAGCAGCTCGCGCCGGCACTGACCGGTGCAATTGACGCACTGTCGCTGCTCTTCCCCGACGGATCGCTCGATCAGGTGCATCGCATCTATCGCGATTCGCCGTTCCCGCGAACCTACAACGCGCTCGTGCGCGATGCCGTCGCGACGCTGTTGGCAGACCGCGTCGCCACGCAGCCGTTGCGCGTGCTCGAAGTCGGCGGTGGCACCGGTGGCACCACGGCGGCGATCCTCGATGCAATCCCCGACGGCGTGTCGGAGTATCTCTTCACCGACGCGTCGCCGCTCTTCCTGACGCGTGCGAGCGACCGGTTCGCCACTCGACGTGGCATGTCGTACCGCGTGTTCGATCTCGAGCAGGACGCGACGCTGCAGGGTTTTACCGCGGGCAGCGTCGATCTGATCGTCGCCGCGAACGTGATTCATGCAACGCGCGACGTGGCCGCGACGCTCGGCATGCTGCGCACATTGCTTGCGCCTGACGGTGTGCTGCTGATGCTCGAACTTTCACGCCCGTCGCGCTGGATCGACATGTCGTTCGGGTTCACAGCCGGATGGTGGGCGTTCGATGACGCGTTCCGCACCGACTATCCGCTGCTGCCGGCCGCTGAATGGCAGCGTGCACTGATGTCCGTCGGATTCGCCGACACTGCGATCGCACTCGGCACCGCAGGCGCTGGCGATGGACTCGAGGAACAGTTCCTGATGCTCGCACGCACGTCGGCAGCACCGGCCCGGCCGCGCGACGGCTCGTGGATTCTCGTCACGCTACCGGTCAGCGCGGAGCTGATGAGCAGTGAGGGAGCGTCGATCGCGGCAACACTCGAAGCGCGTGGCTCGCATGTCGTGCGCGTCAGCCCCGGGGCAACAGGCGACGCACTGCGTACCGAACTCGCCGCGACGTTCGCCGCGGTGCGCGGACCGATCGCTGGTGTCGTGAATTGTCTCGAGCTCGATGCCGACGCGCGCATTGACAATGATCCACAGATGGCCGCGTTGGCGACGACGTCGGCGGTCCGCGCGCTTGCCGTCGCTCAGGCACTGCTGACGATGGATCATGAGGCAACACACGGTGCCAGGCCGCGCCTGTGGTGTGTGACGCGAAGCAGTGTGCGAACGTCCGCCGCCGACGAAGCTCCGATGCTCGAGGCCGCGCCACTGTGGGGCATCGTGCGCACACTGCAGCTCGAGCATCCTGAGTTGCTGGCGAGTTGTATCGATCTGCCGGCAGCACCGGCCGCAGCTGATATCGATGCGCTGGTATCTGAACTGTTGGCTGGTACGCCCGAGCAGCAGATCGTCCTCCGCAACGCGCAGCGCTACGTCGCTCGTATCGCGCATGCGTCACACACAACGCCTGCCTTCCCGACTGTGTATCGCGTCGAACCGCGCACTCGCGGGTCGCTCGATGCACTGACAATCGAGCCAGGCGAAATTCCGGTGCCTGCGACCGGTGAGGCGGTGATTCGTGTCGTCGCCACAGGGCTCAATTTCAAGGATGTGCTGAACGTCCTCGGCACCTATCCTGGCGACGCAGGTGCGATCGGTGGCGAGTGTGCGGGCTACGTGGTTGCCGTTGGCGATGGCGTACCCTCGCTAGCCGTCGGCGACCGCGTAGTCGGCCTCGCGGCTGGCGCCATGAGCTCACACGTGCGCACCGCCGAATCGCTACTTGTGCGCGTGCCTGATGGTGTGTCGCTCGACACTGCCGCGTCGCTGCCGATCGCGTACCTGACGGCGCACCATACGCTCATCGAGCTCGGGCAGTTGCAGCGCGGCGACCGTGTGCTGATCCACGCTGGCGCCGGCGGCGTCGGCTTGGCCGCGATCCGGATCGCGCAGCGCCTTGGCGCGGAGATCTACGCGACCGCGGGATCCGAATCCAAGCGTGTGTTCCTGCGCAGTATTGGCGTCCCACACGTCTTCGATTCGCGCACTACCGCCTTCGCCGACGAAATTCTCGCGATCACCAATGGCGACGGTGTGCATGTCACGCTGAATTCGCTCGCCGATGACTTTGTGGAGCGTTCGCTCGCTGCGACGGCGCGCGGCGGACGGTTCCTCGAGATCGGCAAGCGCGGCATCTGGACGACCGAACAGGTGGCCGCGCTTGGCAAGCAGCTCGACTATCACATCGTCGACTGGACTGGCATCGCGCAGACCTCGCCGGAACGCGTCGGTCGTGATCTGCAAACGCTGCTCGACGACATCACGCGTGGTGAGCTCGCCACGCTGCCCACGACCGTGTTCCCGCTTTCGCATGTGCACGACGCGTTCCGCTACATGGCGCAAGGCAAGCATACCGGCAAGATCGTGATCTCGCATCGCGAAGCGCTCGATGCCGATGGCGCGCACGCAATTGCCGTGAAGCCCGGTGCGGCCTATGTCATCACCGGTGGTACGTCGGGTCTCGGGTTGCGTACCGCGGAGTGGCTCGCTGATCGGGGCGCGACACAACTCATGCTCTGCTCACGCTCAGGCACCAGCGACGCGCTCGATCGTGTGCGCGCATCGCTGGAATCACGTGGTGTGCGTGTCGATGTGGCGGCCGTTGACGTGGCCGATGTCGACGCGCTTGGCGCAGTGCTGTCGCAGGTACGCGCCGTGGCGCCAATTCACGGCGTGATCCAGTCGGCCGGTCTGCTCGACGACGGCGCGGTGCTGCAGATGGATGCGGAGCGCGTCGCGCGTGTGTTCGCGGCCAAGGTATCGGGGTCGTGGAATCTGCACCGCCTCACGCGCGATGACCCGCTCGATTTTTTCGTGTGTTACGCGTCAGTGGCCGGCTTCCTTGGCTCGCCGGGTCAGGCGAATCATGCGGCGGCAAACACGTTCATCGATGCACTCGCGCACTATCGTCGCGCGCAGGGCCGCCCCGCGGTCAGCATCGACTGGGGTGCGTGGGACGAAATCGGCGCAGCGGTTCG
>JANLPZ010000116.1:0-1960 GCA_031367535.1 Gemmatimonadaceae bacterium | reverse complement strand
GCGCGTGGCATCGGCAACACAAGCTGGATCTCACGCAACGAACGAGCGAGTCGATCGAGATGCGGCCCGTCGTCGACGAAGCGACCATCCACCAGCGCGATCACCTCGTACACACCGTCCGCGAACAGAAATCCGCGGTCGAAGATCGAGACGGTGGCGTTGGCTTCGGGAACGAAGGCGCCGTTGACGTAGGCGATGCGTGTCATGCGCAAAAGTTACAACACCGACCTGTCGGCGTAACTTCACTGCACATATGAAGCAGACCCTGTTGGCGCTCTGGGCAGCGATCGAGCGATTCGCCCATGCACGGGGCGCGATTCCGGCCGTATTCCTCTGGAATCTCGGGCAGGGGTCGGTGGTCCCCGGCCCGGCGGAACTGCTGCTCGTGCCGCTGGCCGTGGCCGATCCGCCCCGTGCTCCTCGACTCGCGCTCGCCGCCGCCCTCGGCTCGATCCTCGGCGGGTGCATCGCCTACTGGATCGGGGTCGCCGCCTTCACTGCGGTCGGCAAACCAGTGCTGCTCTTTCTCGGCGTCAGCGACACCATGCTCGCGTCGGCGATGGCGATGATGGTGAAACATGGCTGGCTGTTCATTCTGGGCAGCACACTCACGCCGCTGAGCACGAAGGCGATCTCGATCGGCGCCGGTGCCGTCGCAATGCCGTTTCCGCTGTTCGCACTCGCGCTGGCGGTCGGCCGGACGCTGCGCTTCAGCCTCGATGTCGTGCTGCTGCGGGCCAGTGCCGGTGTCCTGCATCGCCTGCGCCTGCGACTTCTCGGGCAGTAGTCACTCCGCCACGGTCAGCACACCACCGTTCATCCGAAGTTGCACGCTTCCGGCAAGCACTGCTTCGCTGGCGTCATGCGTGACCAGCAGCACCGTGGCGCCACGCGCGGAGGCCCATGACAACACCGCCGCGCGAATGTCGGATCGCAGTGCGCTGTCCATCGCCGCGAAAGGTTCATCGAGCAGCAGCGTACGCGGTTCGCGCGCGAGCGCCATGCGGGCCCGTTCGCCGCCGCTCAACGTCGACACCGGCTTCTCGACCAGCGGCGCGACGCGGAGCATCGACATCGCGTCATCCACCACGCGATCGCGAAGCGCGCCGTAGGCCACATTCGCGCGAACGCTCAGGTGCGGAAACAGCCAGGCCTGTTGGTAGACCAGGCCGACGTGGCGCTGTTCCGGTGGAAGCGCCGTGGCATCGAGATCTCCGAGCGTGATTGTGCCCGCATGATGTTTACGGACACCGGCGATGGTCTCGAGCAGTGTCGTTTTCCCGGCGCCGGTGGGGCCGGTGACAACACCGACATCACCTGACGGCACGGTGAACGATGCACGATCGAGCACGAAGCCGGGCACGCGCGCACTCAGGCCGGTGACGCGAATCATGCGCGCTCCACTCGACGCGTGAAGCGTACGACGAGCAGGATCAGCATCGCCACCAGCACCAGTGCGGCGGCGACTGGCAGCGCGCTCGACAACCCGTACGTGAGATACCGATCGTAGGCGAGCACACTGGCGACACGCGGGTGATACGCAATCAGCACGATGGCGCCGAACTCACTGGTGGCACGCGCCCACATTGCGGTGCCCGCGTTCACGAGACCATTACGCGCGAGAGGCAACGTCACGCGCCGTACCGCACGCCAGCGATCATCGCCGAGCGTGCGTGCGACGGCTTCGAGTCGTGCATCGACGCGCGCGATCGCTTCGCGCGCACCAAGAATGAACAGCGGCGCACTGACGACCAGCATCGCGACCACGATCCCGAGCGGTGAATTCACAATCGCGAGGCCCACCGGCGCGAGTGCGCGTGCGACGACACTCTGTCGCCCCATCGCCAGCAGCAGCGCCATGCCGATCACCGGATGCGGAATGACCAGCGGCAGTTCGAGCAATGCCTCGACGATCGAGCGCCCGCGAAACGGAACGCGTGCGAGCAGATACGCGACCGGA
>JANLPZ010000096.1:0-20244 GCA_031367535.1 Gemmatimonadaceae bacterium | reverse complement strand
TCTCAATGAGTTGACGATGCCAGCGCTGCCGCGTTGGCGGCGTGTGGCATCGGGAACGTTGAATCGATGGCGATGTTGAGGAGCAGCACATTCACGCGCGGTTCGCCGAAGATGCCGAACTGTCGACCCTCGATATGCGCGTCCACCACACGGCGCATCGCCGCAGAATCCGCGTGTCGAGCCAGAGCCACGCGCGTCACCTGCAACTGCGCGTTCGCCGGTGAGATGTGTGGATCGAGACCCGACGCGCTGGCCGTCACGAGATCGGACGGCACCGTGCCTCGCTTGATCGAGTACTCCGTCAGCGCGCTGTCCACGCGCGCACCAATCAGCGTGTCGGCCAGCTTGCGATCGGTCGGGCCCTTGTTCGTACCACCGGATGCGGTAGCATCATACCCGTTCCCGGCCGCCGACGGACGCGGATGGAAGTATTCGGCGCGCGTGAACGGCTGACCGATCAGCGCACTGCCAACCACCTTGCCATTCACCGTCACCAGCGAGCCGCCGGCCTGCGAGGGAAACAGCGTCTGTGCGAGCCCGGTCACGATGCCGGGATAGATCAGCCCTGTCAGCACGCACAGCACGAGGGTGAGCATCAGCGCCGGCCGGATTTGTCCGCGAAGCATGTTGAATATCCTTCAGGTATCGCGACTCAGACGAGCCGCAGGGTGACGAGCAGGAGGTCGATGACCTTGATGCCGATGAACGGCACGATCAGTCCACCCACACCATAGACCAGCAGATTGCGACGGAGCACGACGGCAGCCGGCGCAGGGCGATACTTCACGCCGCGCAATGCCAGCGGAATCAGTGCCACGATGATCAGCGCATTGAAGATCACCGACGCCAGGATTGCGCTCTCCGGCGAATACAGATGCATGATGTTGAGCGACGATAGCGCGCCCTTCACGCCGTAGATCGAGATGAAGATTGCGGGGATGATCGCGAAGTATTTCGCGACGTCGTTCGCGATCGAGAACGTCGTCAGTGATCCACGTGTCATCAGCAGCTGCTTCCCGATCTCGACGATCTCGATCAGCTTCGTCGGGTTGGAATCGAGGTCGATCATATTGCCCGCTTCCTTCGCGGCCTGCGTGCCGGTGTTCATCGCTACGCCGACATCCGCCTGCGCCAGCGCCGGTGCATCGTTGGTGCCGTCGCCGGTCATTGCGACCAGACGTCCACCGCCCTGCTCACGCTGAATGAGCGCCATCTTGTCTTCCGGCTTCGCTTCGGCGAGGAAGTCATCCACACCGGCTTCCTGCGCAATCGCGGCCGCAGTCAACGGATTGTCACCGGTGATCATGACCGTGCGGATACCCATCGCGCGCAACCGGTCGAAGCGCTCGCGCATTCCCCCCTTCACGATGTCCTTCAGGTAGACGACACCGAGTGCGCGCGCGCCACTGCTTGCAGTGCGCTCCGCCACGACCAACGGTGTGCCACCTTCACGCGCGACACGCTCGACCAGCGCATCGAGATCGGACGGCACCGTGCCGCCATTCTCGCGCACCCAGCGCAGCACGGAATCACCGGCGCCTTTCCGCACCTGATGGCCGTCGGCCAGGTTCACGCCGCTCATGCGCGTGGATGCGGTGAACGGCACGAACTCCATCGCGCTGGCACCATCTGCATCCGACACATCACGGCCGCGGATGTTGAACTTCTCCTTCGCCAGCACGACGATGCTGCGTCCTTCCGGCGTTTCGTCGGACAGCGACGACAGCTGCGCACGATCGGCCAGCACCTGCTCGTCGATGCCACGCACGGCCATGAACGCTGCCGCCTGACGATTGCCGAGCGTGATGGTGCCGGTCTTGTCGAGCAGGAGCGTGTTCACATCGCCGGCGGCTTCCACCGCACGACCACTCATCGCGATCACATTCTGCTGAATCAGGCGATCCATACCGGCGATACCGATGGCTGAGAGGAGCCCACCAATGGTCGTTGGAATCAGACACACCAGCAGCGCGATCAGCACCGGAATCGGCACCGGCGACTGCGCGTAGATCGCAAACGGCTGCAGCGTTGCCACGGCCAGCACGAACACGATCGTCAAACCGGACAGCAGAATCGTGAGCGCGATCTCGTTCGGCGTCTTCTGGCGCGACGCACCTTCGACGAGCGCGATCATCCGATCGATGAACGTCTCGCCAGGATTGGCCGTGATGCGGATCACGAGGTAGTCAGACAGCACACGCGTGCCGCCTGTGACCGCCGAGCGATCGCCGCCGCTTTCACGGATCACCGGCGCACTTTCGCCTGTGATCGCGCTCTCATCCACGGACGCCACACCTTCTACGACTTCGCCGTCGCCCGGAATGCTGTCGCCAGGGAGGCAGAGTACGAAGTCATCACGACGGAGCGTCGGTGCCGGCACTTCGGTCACCGTCGCCGTCTCCGGCTTGCCGTTCAGCGCCGCGCCAGACGCCAGCTTGCGCGCGCTGGACTGCGTGCGGCTCTTGCGCAGCGAATCGGCCTGCGCCTTGCCACGACCCTCGGCCATCGCTTCGGCGAAGTTCGCGAACAGCACCGTGAACCAGAGCCACAGCGCGAGCTGCAGCAGGAAGCCCAGGCCCGACGTGCCGCGTGCGGCATCGAGCAGCAGCACTATGGTCGTGTACACCGATCCGATGAGCACCACGAACATCACCGGATTCTTCACCATCAGTCGCGGATCGAGTTTGCGGAATGCGTCAGCGATCGCACGCTTGACGATTCCCGGCGCGAACATCGGACGGTCCGCGCTGCTCGACCGCGATACGGAACCTGCACTGGAGGCATTCATGATCAGAAGAGGACTCCGGTCCCCATCAGGAAGTGTTCGACGATCGGGCCGAGGGCGAGCGCGGGGAAAAACGTCAGCGCGCCGACGATGAGCACCACGCCGATCAGCAGTGTCGTGAACAGCACACCACTCACCGAGAACGTGCCGCTGGACTCCGGTACGACGCGCTTTTCCGCGAGGAAGCCTGCAAGTGCCAGCACCGGCACGATCAGCGCAAACCGTCCGACGAGCATCGCGATGCCCAGCAGCGTGTTGTAGTAGTACGTGGCGGCGGTGAGTCCGCCGAACGCCGATCCGTTGTTGGCTGTCGCCGACGAGAACGCGTACAGGATCTCTGACAAGCCGTGCGGTCCGCTGTTGTTGAGGCCTGCCAATCCATTTTTCGAGACGACGCTGATCGCGGTGAAGACGAGGATCGATGCGGCGGCCGCAAGGACGTACAGCATCGTTACCTGCACCTCACGCGCCTGAATCTTCTTGCCGAGATACTCGGGTGTTCGACCGACCATCAGACCGGCGATGAACACCGTCAGCACGACGAAGATCAGCATGCCGTACAATCCCGCACCGACGCCGCCGAAGATCACTTCGCCGAGCTGCATGTTGATGATTGGCACCAGGCCGGCCAGCGGCGTGAACGAATCGTGCCACGCGTTCACCGCACCACACGACGCATCGGTCGTGACCACGGCGAACAGCGCTGAGTTCGCGATGCCGAAGCGGACTTCCTTCCCTTCCATGTTGCCACCGGGATTGATCTCGGTGGTTGCGACATCGATGCCACGGGCCGCATGAATGGGATTGCCGCGCGCTTCGGCCCAGTATGTCGCACTCACACCGCCGAAGAACAACACGAACATCGCCGCCCACACCGACCAGCCGTGTTTGACGTTGCGCGCCATGCGGCCGAGCAGGTAGACGAGCGCCGACGGGATCATGAAGATCGTGATCAGCGACCAGAAGTTCGACCACGGCGTCGGGTTCTCGAACGGATGCGCGGAGTTCGCATTGAAGAATCCGCCCCCGTTCGTACCGATCTGCTTGATGATCTCCTGGCTGGCCACCGGGCCCATCGCAAGCGTCTGCTTGGCCCCTTCGAGCGTGGTGATGTCCAGATACGGCTTGAAGTTCTGGATCACACCCTGCTGCACGAACAGCAGCGACAGCAACAGCGACGCCGGCAGCAGCACGTACAGCGTGCCGCGCGTGAGATCGACCCAGAAGTTGCCCAGCCGACCACGCGCCTCTTCACCGCGCCGCGAGATGCCGCGCACCAGGGCAACCGCAACGCAGAGACCAACCGCGGCCGACACGAAGTTGTGGAACGCCAGCTGTGTCATCTGCGAGAAGTACGACATCGTCGACTCGCCGCTGTAGCTCTGCCAGTTCGTGTTGGTGGTGAACGACACCGCTGTCTCGAACGCCTGGCGAGCCGGCAGCGCCGGGAATTTCTGCGGGTTGAGCGGCAGCAGGTGCTGCAGGCGCAACACGATGTAGGTCAGCAGCAGCGACGCGAGGCTGAACAGCAACAACGAGCCGAGGTAGCGGCTCCAGTGCTGGTCTTCCTTGTCGTCGACGCCGGCGATCGCGTAAATCGGTCGCTCGAGCAGCCGCAGAAATCCGAAACTGCCGTCGAACACACGCATCAGGTACAGGCCGAGCGGTTTGGCGACCGCCAGCGTGACGAGCGAAAAAATCAGGATCTGCACCCAGCCATTCATCGTCATCGTCGTGGCCTCAGAACCGCTCAGGGCGGAGGAGAGAGTAGACGAGATAAACGAGAATCGCTGCGGCGAGAATCAGGCCGATCAGGGAATCAGCGCTCACAGGGCCCGCTCATCCGGTGCAACGTCACCGGGATTGCGGCGACCAAGGGCGACGCAGTACTGCACGTACGCGAGCATCGACACGAAGAACGTTACGGTGCCCACGATGTAGGCGAAGTCGAACACGGGATACTCCTCTGCAGGGAACGGGACCTCCGATTACCGGACGGAGTATGCCGGTCATCCCGTGAAGGGCGCACAAACGTGTCTCACCACCACATAAAAGTGGTGTAAAGAAACTCAGGTCTCGGTATCGTCAGGCGCCGCGTGCACATCGCTCGGCGAGTCCACCACCGGCAGCGCAAGCGTGAATACGGACCCGACGCCACTGCGCGCGCGATACGTCAGCGCGCCGCCCTGCGCCTGCGCGAGCCCACGCGCGATCGACAGGCCGAGGCCCGTGCCGCGAATGTCGGGCGACGTGCCCGGCGGCCGATGAAACGCTTCGAAGATGCGCTCTTCTTCACCCAGTGGCACACCCGGGCCTTCATCCGCGACCGCGATGAACAGCCGTTCCGCATCGCGTGATGCCGTGACTTCGATGCTCGTACCGGCGGGCGCATACTTCGCCGCATTCTCGAGCAGGTTCACGATGATGCGCTGCGTCTGCGTGAAATCGCAGCGCGCCGCGAGTACGTCGTCCGACAGCGACACCGCAACAGTGTGTGCGCCAAGCAATCCCTGCGCGCGTTGCAGCGCCGCACCGATCATTTCATCGGCGGTGTTGACGGCCGCCGTCGGGCGCACGGCACCAGCCTTGATGCGCGACAACTTGAGCAGGTCACCGACCAGCGCATCGAGTCGATCGGCTTCCTCCTCGATGATCGCGGCGCGACCCGCGCTGTTCGCGCCCGCCGCGATCTCCTGCGCAAGGCCCTTGATCGTCGTCAGAGGTGTCCGCAGATCGTGTGACACCGCCATCAGCAGCGAACTGCGCAACGCCTCGACCTGTCGCTCCGCTTCGGCACGTTCGGCCGTCGCCACCAGTCGCACCCGCTCGACGCCGAGTGCGGCGTAGTACGCGAGCGCGTCAAGCAGACGCGCTCGATCTGCCGACAGGGTGAGGCCATCGCGCGACGCAACACGCAGCACACCCACCGCCTGATCGCGCACGCGCAACGTGCGGAAGAGCGCGCGCACGTCGAGCTCGTCCGTGATCGTCGGATCGAGCCGCGTCGTGCCGTCCGGCAACTCGACCGCGCTGTTGGCGCGACCGGCAAGCCACGTCACCAGACCATCCGCCGGTGCCGCGATCGCACCGATGCTTGCGTCGCCGGGGAGCGGCTGTGCACTCGCAGCCCACATCGGCGTGCCTGCGCTGTCGATGCGGAACAGATCGCAACTGTCAGTGCCGAGCGCGTCACGAATCACCGTCGCCATCGCGCCGAGTGCGGCACTCGCGTCAGGTGCACTCAGTGTTTCAGCGCCAAGAGTTGCCAGACGATCGACTTCTTCTGCGCGACGCATCGCCGTCTCCGCGGTGGCGTTCGCGCGATACAGCAGCTGCGCTGCCACGACACTCGTCACGAGGAACGCCACCAGCACCAGCCAGTCGAGCGGATCGGTGATGACGAGTGTGTAGTACGGTGGCAGGAAGAGATAGTTGAACGCGCAGAACGCGAGCGCCGCTATGCTCAGTCCAACGGTGCGACCGCCGGCGGAGCTCGCACCGAGCACCACCAGCAGGTACGCCAGTGCGATGTGTGCCTTATCGAGCCGCGCGCGACCGAGAAGGAGCAGCGCGGTCGTCGCGGCGAGCACTGTGACCCAGAGCAGCGCCGAAAGAAACTGCCGGCGGCGCGCGGTGTTCATGTGGCCGACGACGCGTCAGGCTCGAAGCGATAGCCGACGCCGGCTTCCGTCTGGATGTACTGTGGGCGAACCGGATCACGTTCGATCTTGCGACGCAAGTGACCGACATACACACGCAGATACTGCTGCGCGTCACCTTCGACGTTCCCCCAGACGGCAGTGAACAGCTGTCGATGCGTGAGCGTTTGCCTCGGATGCGACACCAACGCACGCAGCAACGCGAATTCCGTCGGCGTCAGATGCAGCAGCGTGCCATCGCGCTCCACGCGCCGCAACTGCAGATCCACGCTCATGTCGCCGAAACGTACGACGACGGCCGCGGCAGGCGTCGTGGAGCCAGCGCGCGCGCGTCGCAACTGCGCGCGAACACGCGCCACGAATTCCACCGTCGAGAAAGGCTTCGTGAGGTAGTCGTCCGCGCCGGCATCGAGCAGCACGACTTTCTCCGTATCCTGATGCCGCGCTGACAACACGAGAATCGGTGCGGTGGACCAGCTTCGGATTTCGCGACAGACCTCGAGGCCCGGACGATCGGGCAAGCCGAGGTCGAGCACGATCAGCGCCGGGAGTTCTGCCGCGGCCGCGTCGATCCCCTCCACCGCTGTCGCCGCTTCGATCACACGCACGTCCACGTCCGCGTCGGCTCCGAACAGCACGAGCGGCGTCAGCGCGTTCGACACCAGTCGTCGGATCTGCGGCTCGTCGTCGATGACGAGGATCGTCAGCGAACCTGTCGGCGTGGGTGTGTCTCGGGGCACGGCTGAAGGTTACCCCGGCACCGAACCGGACGACAGTAATTTCACGTCTTCTTTATGTGACGCGAACACATCGCTCATGCGGTTTTCACGACGCCGAGCAGAAAATTCGGCACGTCCTTTCCCGAGACTCCGATGAAAGCCGTGACGAGCGTCCGCGCAGTACCCATTGAGGTGCAGGTCTTTCTCGATGCCGTGGTCGCGTGGCCGACCGCGCGGTGGCAACGCTGCATTGCGGACGAGCGCACACGCGTGTCGGCCGAGCGCCGCCCTCGCGATCCTCGCCCGCCCGGCACTGCCCACGCGCGACCTCGCGGTCCTGCTGACCCCATTCCTGCCGCTCTACCTGCCGTAGCGCGGCGGCGTCAGGCCAGATCCGGCGGTAGCTGGCGACTGAAACCGCGGGGCATGAGCCCGTGTAGTTTTCAGCCATGACGCTGCCCTACCCCAAGATCTCACCCGACCTGATTCACATCGGCCCCCTGCGGATACGCTGGTATGGCCTGATGTACGTCCTCGGCTACATCGTGGCCGGTCGACTGTGCAAGAAGCGCATGGCGCAGGGCACACTGCCGCTCACGCAGGAAGGACTGGACACATTCCTGACCGCGATGTTCGTCGGCATGTTGCTCGGCGCACGCACGATCTACGTGCTGGTCTACGATCGTTCGCTGCTGACCGGCATCGAGTGGCTCAAGGTCTGGCACGGCGGTCTTTCGTTTCACGGCGCCGCACTCGGCATGATCATCGCCTGCGCGTGGACGGCGCGGCACTACAAGATTCCGTTCCACACGCTCACTGACGCACTCGCGTTGTGTGCGACGCCCGGTCTCGCGTTCGGTCGCATCGGCAATTTCATCAACGCCGAGTTGTATGGCCGGCCGAGTGATGTGCCGTGGGCGATGGTATTCCCGACCGATCCGCAGCAGGTGCCGCGGCATCCGTCGCAGTTGTATGAAATGCTGGGCGAAGGTGTGATTCTCGGCAGCTTTCTCTGGTGGTTCGAAGCGAAAGCGCGACGTGAAGGCTGGTGGCGCCCGGGTGTTGGCGGCAGCGCCTTCCTGATCGGCTACGGCATCATTCGTTCACTCGTCGAACTGACACGCCAGCCCGACGCCCAGATCGGATTCCTCGCCTTCGGCATCACGATGGGTCAGCTGCTTTCGAGCATCATGATCATCAGCGGCATCCTCGTCGCCCTCTACGTCTACCGCCAACCGCCCCAGACGCCCAAACCCGTCCTCTCCGTCAAGCCTGCTTGACGCGTAGTGCAACTGAAGCACTGCTCAACTGCTGAATCGCGACACGGCAACTGACGCAGAACTGCAACTGCACCAACGCAACGGCGCAACGGCGCAACGGCGCAACGGCGCAATGAACTGCAAAAGACTTTGGAAATAGCGTCTCGCGAGCGCAGTTTCCAAAGCCTTTTTGACTATCGAATGGCACAGATCGCAGCCGTGCTATTGAACTCGTTGCGCCGTTGCGTTGAAGCGGTTTAGCGTCAGTTGCAGTGTTGCGATTCAGCAGCTGAGCAGTTCAGTCCCGGTCTCTGCGCACGATCACGCGCTTGCCTTTGATGGTGGTGTTGCGGAGGGCGTCGATGATGTCGTCGGCGATTTCGTCGGGCACTTCGACGATCGAGAACTTGTCCTGGATCTGAATCGCGCCAACGACACTCGCATCGAGCTGCAGTTCGTTCGCGATGGCACCGACCAGATCTCCCGGACGCACGCGGGCGAGGCGACCGGCGCCGACGTAGAGACGGGCCACGTCCCACTGCGGCTTGCGCGCCGGCCGGGCCGGGCGCTCACCGTCCGGCGCACGCGCGGGACGATCAGCGTCCGGTCCGCGCGCGGGGCGATCGGTGCGCGGGGCCGACGGTGGGCCGGAACGTTCCGGTCGATCGGCGCGCTCGAAACGCGTCGACGTGCGCTCCGGGCGATCACCGCGCGGCGGACCTGCGCGTTCACTGCTCGTCGGACGATCGCGACGTGGTTCGACGGCCGGAATTTCCTTCTCGTCAGCACTGCCACCGTTCGACAGCTCCAGCTGCTTCACTGCGGCCGCGGCAACATCCATCACGTCGAATTCATCGGCCAGCGCTTCCACGATGCTGCGGAACGCATCCAGATCGCCCGCCAGAATCCCTTCGCGCAGCGACGCCTTCGTCAATTCGAGGCGACGGGTGCGCAGGTCCGCGACGGTCGGGACGGTGGCGATTTCGATCTTCGACTTGGTCGCCAGTTCGATGTTGCGCAGCATGCGATGTTCACGCGGCTCGGCCAGCGAAATCGCGACACCTTCACGACCCGCGCGACCCGTGCGCCCGATGCGATGCACATACGCCTCGGTGCTCGTCGGCACATCGTAGTTCACGACGTGTGACACATGCTGAATGTCGAGACCACGCGCGGCCACATCGGTGGCGACGAGCAGGTCGGTCTTGTTGGCGCGGAACTTCTTCATCACGCGATCGCGCTGGTCCTGACTGAGGCCGCCGTGCAACGCTTCGCAGCGATAGCCGCGTGCATTCATCGTCTCGGTCAGTTCATCGACTTCAGTACGGGTGCGGCAGAAAATGATCGCGGACGTCGGCTGCTCGATGTCGAGCACACGACCCAGTGCGGCCATCTTGTGCGCACGCGGCACGATGTACGCCACCTGACGCACTTTCGCGGTCTGACCCGGCTCGACCTTCACCTTGTCGATCCGGACGGTGAGCGGATCACGCAGATGTTTGCGTGCGATCTGTGCGATGCGCGGCGCGACGGTGGCCGAGAAGAGTGCCGTCTGGCGCTCCGTCGGCGTGGCCGCGAGAATCGCCTCGAGATCTTCCGCGAATCCCATATCGAGCATTTCGTCCGCTTCATCGAGCACGACGATCTTCACCGCATCGAGCTGCAGCGTGCCGCGACGGATGTGATCCAGTGCGCGCCCAGGCGTCGCGACGACGACGTCCACACCACGACGCAGCGCGCGAATCTGGGTGTCCATCGCCGAGCCACCGTAGATCGGCAGTGCGATGATCCCCATCGCCTTGCCGTACTTGTGCACCGCTTCGGCCACCTGCATGGCCAGTTCGCGGGTCGGCGTGAGGATCAGGGCCTTGGTGCGTGTGCGCGCCGGCGCCGTGGTGTCGACGAGGTGCAGGAGCGGCAGCGCGAACGCGGCCGTCTTGCCGGTGCCGGTGGCCGCCTGCGCCAGCACGTCGCGTCCTTCGAGCAGCGGCGGAATCGCTTCGCGCTGAATCGGTGTCGGCTCTTCGTAGCCGAGGCCAGCCAGTGCGCCAACGAGGCGTGGATCAAGACCGAGTCCGGAAAAGCCCATATCGGTGGTGTGTTCTGAACTTGTGGTATTCGGTGTCATAAGCTAGGAAACTTAAGCCGTCGCGACCCGAAATGCCGATTTGCTCGCAGATTTGCCCGGTTTCACCGACCTACCTCGTCGACCGGGCCTGCATCGCGAGTTCATGCTGCAACCGTTTGGCGAGCAGCCAGACCACGCACACATTCACCGCCAGCAGCAGAAACAGCATCGGCGACGGATGTGTGACGCACTCGTAGATCTCCGGCGGAATCAGCAATCCGGTGGCGACCACCGTCAGCCACTCCGCCCAGCGCCGCTGCAGCCAAAGGCCCACTCCCTCGATCAGAAACAGCGCCGCATAGCCGAACAACGCCGCGCCCAGAATCACGATGCGATTGGTCGGGCCGGAGATCCAGTTCAGAAAACGCTCCGACACATGCTGGACATAGCCCACGGGCAGATCCTGCACCCAGGCCTCGAACGACGCGACGGCATCCGGTCGCACGAGGCGAAGCGTGGCCAGGCCGAGCGCGATCAGCACGCCGGTCTGCACGAACTTGTAGACCGCCACGATTCGCAGGAATGCAGTGCGATCGACAACAGAGGGTTTGACAGGTGCAGTCATGGATCGGGGAATCTGTCGTCTGGCGCGCCGGTCTGCGAGCACGGACCCGATCGCGACGGGCTCGTGACGCTGGAGCCGCCTTTCGTGGGCAGTCACCAGATTTGACGAATGCCGATCTACGACGCCACAGACTCACCGCCGTTCGAGATACGCCCATCGCCGATGCAGGGGCTCGGCGCATTCGCGACGCACCACATCCCGGCCAGCACGCGACTCGTCGAGTACGCCGGCGAGCGGTTGACGCCCTCGGCCGCCGAGGCGCGCTACCCCGACGTGCCGGGTGAGCGGCATCACACCTTCCTGTTCGCGATCGACGATGCGGTG
Source organism: Gemmatimonadaceae bacterium (assembly GCA_031367535.1). Lineage (GTDB taxonomy): Bacteria > Gemmatimonadota > Gemmatimonadetes > Gemmatimonadales > Gemmatimonadaceae > JACMLX01. Next base: position 8,805 of record JANLPZ010000096.1, on the reverse strand, counting down.
GTGATCGACGCCGCCGTGAACGGCAACGACGCACGCTGGATCAATCACTCCTGTGATCCGAATTGCGACGCCGTCATCGACGACGGGAAGATCTGGATCGAGAGCATTCGCGACATCTCGCCCGGCGAAGAACTCGCGTACGACTACGCCTTCACACTGCCGGAGCGGCATACACCGGCCGCCAAGCGCCGCTATCCGTGTCATTGCGGCGCGGCAGTCTGTCGCGGCACGATGTTGGCGAGGAAACGCTGATCGCACATTCCGGTAATCCGGCGGCGTCCGCCACGCAGTGGAGCACGCCGATCAGCAACGTGTTCACCACACTGCGCTCGTCGCCTGACGGTCTCTCCGCCGCCGACGCCGCGACACGATTGCGCGAGCACGGACCGAACGTGCTCGGCGTGCGCAAACGCACCGATGCACTGGCCCTGCTGCTGCGACAGTTCACCAGCCCGATCGTGCTGATTCTGATCGCGGCCAGTGCGCTCTCCTACGCACTGCGCGATCCAGCCGACGGCACGATCATTCTCGTCATCGTCGCTATCAGCGGGCTGCTCGGCTTCTGGCAGGAACGCGGCGCTGCCACCGCCGTCGAGAAGCTGCTCGAGACGGTGGAGCTGACGTCCACCGTGCTGCGCGACCGGAAGGACTGTGAAATCCCGACCGACGAAATCGTGCCCGGCGATGTCATCGTGCTCTCGGCCGGGTCGGGAATACCGGCCGACTGTCGCCTCATCTCGGAACAGGATCTATTCGTCAACGAAGCCTCGCTCACCGGCGAGACGTATCCGGTGGACAAGAACGCGAGCGACTGCCCGCCCGACACACCGCTCGCCAAACGAGACAACGCGCTCTTCCTCGGCACGCATGTCGTCAGCGGCGCGGGTCGCGCGCTGGTCGTCACCACGGGCACCGCGACGGAATTCGGCAGGATCGCCGATCGTCTGCGCGTGCGACCGACCGACACGCAGTTCGAGATCGGTGTGCGACGCTTCGGCTATCTGCTGATGCAGATCACGCTCGTGCTCGTGTTTGCGATCTTCGCCATCAATGTGTGGCTGCAGCGACCGGTACTCGACTCATTCCTGTTCGCGCTCGCCCTGGCCGTCGGCCTCACACCGCAGTTGTTGCCGGCGATCATCAGCGTGAACCTCGCCAAGGGCGCACGCCGCATGGCGGCCCATCAGGTGATTGTCAAGCGGCTGTCCGCGATCGAGAATTTCGGCAGCATGGACGTGCTCTGCTCCGACAAGACCGGCACACTCACCGAAGGGAAGGTTCGTGTGCACGCCGCCGTCGATGCGACGGGCGCTGACAGTGAGCGCGTCCTGCTGCACGCCTTCATCAATGCCAGCTTCGAAACCGCGTTCAACAACCCGATCGACGAAGCGATCCGCACGCACCGTACCTTCCCACTCGATGCGTGGACGAAGCGCGACGAGGTGCCCTACGACTTCACTCGCAAGCGACTGAGCGTGCTGGCGGAGCATGAGGGCGCGGCGTACCTGATCGTGAAAGGCGCGCTGCACAATGTGCTCGACGTGTGCGTTGATGCAGAGCAGGCTGACGGGTCACTCCATGCGCTTGCTGGTGAACGCGCGACCATCGAGCACTGCTACGCCGATCTGAGCGCCAAGGGCTTCCGCACGCTCGGCGTTGCGGTGCGGACGATGCCATCCGCCGCCGCCATCGATCGCACATCGGAAAGCGGCATGACATTCCTCGGCCTGATCGCGCTCGAGGATCCACCGAAAGCCGGCATCGTTGCGACGGTACAGGCGCTCGCGAAGCTTGGTGTGCAACTCAAGATGATCACCGGCGACAATGCACTCGTTGCCGCGTACGTCGGTTCGCAAGTCGGACTGGATGGCACGCGCATCCTCAGTGGCGTGGAGCTGCGCGCGTTGAGTGACGATGCGCTACCGGTGCGCGCGATGCAGGTGGACATCTTCGCCGAGGTGGAACCGAACCAGAAGGAGCACATCATTCACGCGTTGCAGAAGGCGGGGCGCGTGGTGGGGTACATGGGTGACGGCATCAACGATGCACCGGCGCTCCACGCGGCCGATGTCTCCATCTCGGTGAACGATGCGGTCGACGTGGCAAAGGACGCCGCAGACATCGTGCTGCTCGAGTCCGACCTCGCGGTGCTCGAAGCTGGCGTCCGCGAAGGGCGCCGTACATTCGCGAACACACTCAAGTACGTGTTCATGGCGACGAGCGCGAATTTCGGCAACATGTTCAGCATGGCCGGCGCGTCGCTGTTCCTGCCGTTTCTCCCGTTGCTGCCGAAGCAGATTCTCCTCACCAATCTGTTCACCGATTTCCCCGAGCTCACCATCGCCACCGATCGTGTGGACGCCGACTGGATCAATCAGCCGCGACGGTGGGACATCGGCTTCATCAAGCGCTTCATGATCACGTTCGGGCTCGTGAGCTCAGTGTTCGACTATCTCACTTTCGGTGTACTGCTGCGCGTCCTCCACGCAGGCCCGGCAGAGTTCCGCACGGGCTGGTTCGTGGAATCGGTCGTCTCGGCTACGCTGATCGTTCTCGTCGTGCGCACGCGCGGTGTCGCGATCAGAAGCCGACCATCGCGCGCACTGATCATCACGACGGTCTCGGTGGCGCTGGCGACGATCGCCGTGCCGTACACTCCACTGGCCCCGATCTTCGGATTCGTGCCGCTGCCATTCGAGTTTCTCGGCATCCTGTCGCTGATCGTCGCGGGCTACGTGCTGACAGCGGAGCTGGTGAAGCGCTGGTTCTACGCGAGCGCGTTCTCGTCGTCAGCACGCATTATCTCGTAAGGCGGTCAGCGACCAACCTTCGTGCTGTCGAGCCACCCGCCCGTGAAACCGGCTCGCTGCAGTCCGCGCACGATATATGGATTTCGTCGCATCGTCTTCCACACGAGCTCCGTCCGGTAATTCTCGAGCATCGCCACGATCGGGCCCTGATCGATACCGAGGTAGTCGCGACCGACCCAGCCGAGCACCGGATCGACGGTGCCCATCCGCACACGAATCGCTGGATCGACGATCGACGGATTGAACGCATCCTTGAAACCGTAGCGATCGAACAGAACACGCCCGTATCGCTCGCGCATCGCAACCATCGCCGGGAACGCGATCTCCGGAGCGAACGGCAGTGATCCGATGGCCGCGGTCGGCGCGATCGTCCCGTCATCACGTTCGCTGCCGTCCACCGGCTCGACACGATCATCCGATGCGCCGCGCGCCCAGTAGGTGCGCAACTGGACCTGGCGCCCGCCGAGTGTCACGGTGGTGTCGGCAGGGCCGTCGCACGCCGTCAGTCCCCAGACGTCCGCGCCGTAGCCTGTGAATCCACGCGGATTCGCAATCGCATAGGCCTGCTGCGCAAGCGTCGCGCGTCGCGAATTCTCGAACCAGTCAATGCCCTTCGACTTGCTGTACGCGTCACGGATGCCTCGGAAGTCGATCCAGACGTGACTGTACTGATGCCCGAACATCGGCGAGAAGTTCGTGTGCGCCTGACCACGATAGGTGGCGAACCGATTGGTGGCGTTCCACGCCTCCCATGCGCCATTCGGGAGTGCATGCGTCGGTGAACCAAGGCCGAGGATGTAGATGATCATCGCCTCGTTGTAGCCGCGCCAATCCGCGGTGTAGTGCTTCACCTGCGTGTTCCATCCCATCACCACTCGCGGCGGGCGTGTCACAGACCATTGCCAGTCCACTCGGCGATACAACGAGTCAGCGACCGCACGAATCGATGTTTCGGTCGGATCACTGCCGTCGTAGTAGCTCTGCGCGAACAATGCTCCGCCGAGCAACAGTGCGGTGTCGATGGTCGAGAGTTCGATGGTGCCGAACCGGCGACCGTCATCGTAGCGCAGGAAGTGGTAGAAGAAACCCTGATAGCCGCCCATGTTCGTTTCATCTGGGCCCTGCGGCAGCTTCCAGAGATACTCGAGCGTGACCAGCGTCCGCCGCGCCGCCTGCGCGCGCGTGATCCACCCACGCTCGGCGCCGATCGGATAGGCCGTGAGTGCGAACCCGATGCTCGCCACTGACGAGAAGTCCCGCTGCGGCCAGCGATCGTGCGCGAGTCCAGTAGTGCTGTCGGTCGTTTCCCAGAACCAGCGAAACGTCCGCTCCTGCACCGTGTCCGCCAGCGCCAGCTGCCGAGCACTCGGCACGAACGCCGCCTGCTCCGGTGCCGGCGTGACCGTCGCAGCGCGCTGACAGCCCGCAAGCACGAACATCGCACCAAGCAACAGCTGTTTGCTGATTCCTGATCGTGTCGTCATGTCATGGATGGTATCGTGCGAATCAGCAGAGCTCCAGTTCCCACCTCAGCTCAACCGCGTCAACGCAACGGCGCAACGGCGCAACGGCGCAACGAACTGCAAAGCCTTGACGCAAAGCCGCAAAGGCGCCAAGCGCTCCGCGCGCGATAGGAGTAGCCTCCCGAGTCACGCAGAACGCAAAAATGCTGTTGGAACTGCCCTCGCGAGCGCAGTTCCCAAAGCATTTCCGTAGATGGTCGCGAGCGCCACGAGGTCGCGTCTGCACACGGAACGCTTTGCGCCTTTGCGTCTTTGCGTCATTGCGTGAAGGAAGTTCAGTTCGTTGCGCCGTTGCGCCGTTGCGTTAAAAGGTGCTCTCCGCCGAGACAGCTCGCCGTGCCGGCGGAGGTATTCGATCGATCAGAAGTCGATGACAGCGCCGAGCTGCAGACGACGTGCGTCGGAGGCCACGCAGCTCGCCTTGCCAAAGTTGGCGTTCACGTCGGGCGGAGGAGGAATGAACCCTTCCCAGCACGCCAGGTTACTGAAGTTGAACGCGTTAAACAGATCGGCAGTCACCGCGAACCGCTGGATGCCGCGGCCGGCGAAGAGATCCTTCCGCAGGCGCATGTCGACATTGCGGTAGCCCCAGATATTGCCCGGGAAGATGAAACGATACTTCGGCGGACGACCCGTGTTGAGCAGCACTTTGCCCTGCCCGGGACCGAAGCCGAGTCGGAAGTCGTACACGTTGTACGGATCACCCGAGTGCAGGCGCAACACGCCCGAGTATTGAATGCCACACAGGTACGGAATGTCGAGGATCCAGTTCGCCACCAGCAGGTTCGGCACATCCACGCTGGTCGGGAATTTCGGATACGCGTTCACGTCTTTGTAGTTGAACGAGAACAGATCACCGCCGCGCTGACGTCCCTTCGCGTGTGTGTACGCCAGCCTCACGCCCCAGTTGAACTTGTCCCGTCCGGCGAAGAAGTACGGCTTGTCGATCTGCAGCATCAGCGCGTTGTACCATGTCTGCGGATTGTTGTCCGACAGCAGCACGTTGCTGTAGTTCGCCGAATTGTCCGAACAGCACGAGCCGTTGGCGTTTCGGTTGCCGAAGATGAACGAGAAGCCGTTCTTGCTCTGGGTGGATGGCGCCTGCTCGCCGGATGTTGATCCGGGATACCGCAAACCTTCGTCGCGCACAGAGCGCGTCAAGGTGCAAGCATCAATCGCTTGCAGACGCCGAATTTGAATGTCGACGCTGAAATAGCAGGTACATGCTACTTTCGCTGACATATCGAAACGTATTAGATGTGGCTGAACCCGAGCGCGTGTGCGCGCCGGGAGCGGCGGGCGTCAGAGTGCGTGCGCGTCCGCCACCGTCGATCCGCGAATGGTGAGCGTCGTCGCAATCAACTCCACCGTTGGCTTCGCCGGCGCGCCTTTCATCACGGAGCTGATCAGCATGCTCATCGCGCGTCGGCCGAGCTCCTCGATAGGGACATGCACGGTCGTAAGCGCTGGCGTGAGATACCGCGCCATCGGCACATCGTCGAATCCGGCGATGGCGAGACTCTCAGGAACACGAATGCCCGCGTCGCGGAACGCACTCATCGCACCGATCGCCATCGAGTCATTGCACGCAAAGCAGAACTCGAAGCGTCGCGGATGGGCGAGCATCGTGTGCGCAGCGCTCCATCCCGAGTCCTGACTGAAGTCGCCGACGAATTCCGTCAGCGTCACCTCGTCGCCCGCACACGCGATGGCCGCGCGAAATGCATCGCGCCTCGTGACCGCATCACCGTTCGTTTCCGGACCGGTGATCATCGCCAGATGTCGGAATCCACGCGACAGCGCATGCGCCGCCACCGTGCGTGCGCCGGCGGCATTGTCGATCATCAGCGACGGCGCGCCACATGCCCGCGCATCGATCCCCACCACAACCACCGGTGCCGATTGGGCGAGCATCGTGATCACCTCATCCGCGCGATTGCCGGGCGCGACGATCAGATAGCCATCCACCCGACCGCGCATGGCAGCGGCCGCGTTGCGCAGCTGCACAGGATCGGCGTGGCTGCTCGTCGCCAGCAGATGAATGCCGCGTTCGCGCGACGTGTCGTCGATGCCGCGCAGAAACTCGACCCAGAACTCACCGAAGAGGTTCGGCAGCAGCACGCCCAGCGCGCCGTTGTGCCGCGTGACGAGGGAACGCGCGCCACCATGCGGCACATAACCGAGCGAGAGTGCGGTCGCCTGTACCCGATCGCGCGTCTCCGGATCGCCGTGATGGCGCCCGTTCAGGATGCGAGAGACCGTGGCGGCAGAGACACCCGCCTCGCGCGCCACATCCGAGATGGTCGGACCGACCGTGCTGGCGCCTCCCGGCGCGCCTCTGAGCGCGTCGTCGGGCAATGCACGAGCGGGGTTGTATCGAACGGGCTTGCGAGATGGCATGGGCGGCGGTGGGAGCGCCTGACCGTCTAAAGATGGAAATGCTGGTGAGCGACCTCTGGGGTGGGCAAACGTTTTCTCGGGACCGGGGGGAGTCAAGGGTGGCGGTGAATGAACTCCCGAATTGCCGCCAGATACTGCGGCCGAGCATCCCACATTGTCATATGCCCGGCCCCCTTGAGTTCGATGAACTCGCTCCCCGGCAGCATGCGCTGAAAGTCCCGCGCCGCGTTGGGCGAGGTTTCGTCGAACTGACCCGCCATCCAGAGCACCGGCTGCGTCACTTCCTTCAAACGCGGCGTGCCATCGTAGTCCTTGAATGAACCGACCACCGTGAACTCCGTCGGTCCGTTCATCGTGTTGTAGACCTGTGTGCCGACGTACTTGAACGTGCTTTCGGCATCCGCCGGCAATGGTGTGGTGCGGATGACATGTCGCGCATAGAACACCGCACTCGCCGCCATGTACGCCGGTGCTGTCGTCGTACCCGCCTTCTCGTTCTCGCGGATCGCACGAATCATCGAGTCAGGCATCATCGCGATCATCGAGTCGACGTCATGCCGGAATCGCACGATGCTGATGGCAGGGCCGGACATGATCACGCTGCGCACGCCGGTCGGTTTCGTGAGCAGATACTCGAACGCGAGCAGTGTGCCCCACGAATGCCCGAGGAGATGGATCTCCTTGTAGCCGAGTGCTTCGCGCACCGCCTGCACTTCCTGCACGAAGCGCGGGATGGTCCAGAGGGTGGTGTCATTCGGATGATCGGAGCGCCCGCAGCCGAGTTGATCGAAGAAGATGACCGGCCGCTCGTCCGCCAGTTCCGCGAGCGGCGACAGGTAATAACTCGGCATGCCCGGACCGCCGTGCAGCGTGAGCAGCGGGATGCCGGGCTTGTTGGCGCCGACGATGCGATACCAGACCTTGCCGCCGGGCACCTGGATGAAGCCCTCCTTGACCGAGTCGCGCGTCGCACCGGCGGCCACCTTCGGCGCACGATCATCAGGCGGCGCCTTCGCGTCCTTCACAACCGGCATACACGCCACCACCACCGCTGCCAGCATCACCCCACACACGACGACTCGCATTGCGACTAGCTCCGACACTCGAGGAACTCCAAATCGACGGCCGCGCGCTCGACCGGTCAAGCGTCACGATCGATCGGCTCGCATCTGGAGATCGCGAACAGTTTTCACGCGGGGCGCGCGGCGAACGCGGGGAAGAGCAACGGCACTGCTTTTGAAACTGCGTGCCGCGAGCGCAGTTTCAAAGGCTATTTTGCCAGCGCGCGAACCAGATCCACGAGTAGTTGTAGTGGCCCCCGCGACCCCCGCGCGCGCCGCGCGAAAACTGTCGGCGATGACGGGAGAAGCGCGGAGTCGTGACGGAGCGCGACCGGGCTAGATTCTGGAGATGCTCGATGAAACCTCTGCACCGATGTTTGAGCGGGTCGCGCTGATCGGCATTGGCCTGATCAACAGTTCACTCGCGCACGCCATGCGGCGGCACGGGATGGCGGGGCACATCGCAGTGGGCGACTCGAATGCGCAGCATTGTCTGCGCGCGCTGGAGTTGGGGATTGCCGACGCGGTCTTCACCGACAACGCGCTCGCGGTGCGTGACGCGGACCTGATCGTACTCGGCGTGCCGGTGGCGGCGATTGCCGCGGTGGCGGCGGAGATCGGGCCGCATCTCAAGGCCGGTGCGATCGTGACGGATGTCTGTTCGACGAAAGCGAGTGTAATCCGCGATCTGCTACCGCATCTGCCGAGCGGTGTGTACTTCGTGCCCGGGCATCCGATCGCGGGGACGGAGTTCTCTGGTCCTGATGCAGGCTTCGCGGAAGTGTTCGAGGAGCGTTTCTGCCTGCTCACGCCGTTGCCCGGAACGCCTGACGACGTCGTCGCACGCGTGAGTGCGATGTGGGCGCGCTGCGGGATGACGGTAGAGATGATGGAGGCCGAGCATCACGATCGTGTGCTCGCGATCACGTCACATCTGCCGCACCTGATTGCCTACACGATCGTCGGGACGGCGACGGATCTCGGGACGGAGTTGGAGGAGGAAGTGATCCG
>JANLPZ010000064.1:0-3312 GCA_031367535.1 Gemmatimonadaceae bacterium | reverse complement strand
CCGGTGTCGATTGTCTATCTCTCCACACTCGACGTTGCGCCCGGCATCGCGGAGTCGGCCGACGCTGTGCGCGACGCCGTTGCGCTGACGGAGACGCTGCCGCTTGCGATTCTGCGTGCCGCATCCGGGGACGTCGGTGATGCACATGTCACCTTCGTGACACGCGGCGCGCAACGTGTCGGGGATGCCGACGCCGCGACATCGCCGGAGCAGGCGCCACTGTGGGGCTGGATGCGCGGGTTTTCCCTCGAACATCCACTGTGTGCGGGCGCGGTCCTCGACCTCGATCCCGCAATGTCCGTGCAGGCGGCCGCCGAAGCACTCGTCGGTGAGATCACACACCGCCAGGCCGAAGATCAGATCGCGTTTCGCCGCGGGTTACGACTTGCGGCGCGACTCACACCGCGCGCCGCTCCCGTTGCAACGCCGCTCACATTGCGCGAGGATGGCGCGTATCTCGTGACTGGTGGCACCGGCGGTCTGGGCATTCGTGTCGCGGAATGGCTGGCCGCGCATGGCGCCGGAGAGATTGTGCTCATCTCGCGCAGCGGTGTGCAGCCGGATCCAGACGATCCGCGACACGTCGCACTCGCTGGCATCAGCGAACGCGGTACCGCCGTGCATGTCGTGCGCGCCGATGTATCGAACGAAACGCAGATGCGTTCAATTTTCGCGCGCTTCGGCAATCAGTGGGCTCCGCTGCGCGGTGTCGTGCACGCGGCGGTGCAGATGTCGAGTGCATCGATCGCCGACGTGTCACCGGCAGCGCTCGAGAGCATGCGGGCGGGCAAGGTGCACGCGGCACGCGTGCTCGATCGGATCACGACTGATCAGCCACTCGACTTCTTCGTCATGTTCTCGTCCACGACATCGCTGCTCGGTGTGCATGGCCTCGCGCACTACGCGGCGGCCAATCAGTATCTCGATGCGTTCGCCTCGTACCGGCGGGCACAGGGACGGACCGCACTGTCGGTCGCGTGGGGTACCTGGGACCTGATGCGCGTCGCGTCCTCCGATGAGCAGGCCACGATAGCGCGCGGCGGCATGCAGCAGCTCGCGTCGGACGCGGCACTCGAGCTGCTCGGACGTCTCATCAACGCCGACGACACCTTTGCGGTCGTCGCCGATACCGACTGGAGTACGCTCGTCCCGCTCTACGAAGCACGACGCATGCGTCCACTGATTCACGCCCTCGCTGCGCAACGCGCTCGATCTCGTGACACACGCGTCGCGTCGCCGAAGAGCGGCGTTGCAGCACCGAGTACGATGGCGTCGCTGCGTGCCGCGCGTCCCGAAGCGCGACTGCCATCGTTGCAGCAGCTGGTGCGTCGAGAAGTGGCAACGGTACTCGGCTACGCCAACGATGCCGGCATTCCGCTCGACTTCGGCTTCTTCGAGCTTGGACTCGACTCACTGATGTCGGTGGAACTCAAGCGACGCCTCGAGACGGCGGTGGAAAAAGCACTGCCGTCGACGCTCACCTTCAACTATCCGAATGTGGCTGCGCTGGCTGCCTTCCTGATGACGGAGTTGTTCGCATCGCCGGAATCGCCAATGGTGAGGCCACCGGTGGCCGTTGCGCCCGTCGATACGCGTCGTGACGACCAGCTGTCGGACGACGAAATCAAGGCGCGGTTGCTGGCCCGGTTGGACGCCTTGCGCTGACGTCGGGGGGCCGGGCCGATTGACGAGCGCGGCTGTCGGAAATAGGCTTAGCTTCAGTAGCTGATATTCATTCTCATCCACTGGCGATGCTGCGAACCGTACTGTTCTGGCTGCACCTCTCGGCCGGCGTTATCGCAGGCGCCCTCATCATCGTCATGTCGGTCACGGGTGTCCTGCTGACGTACGAAAAGCAGATGAAGCATTGGGCCGATTTGCGTCATCTACGAGCCATCAATGCGCCGTTGTCGACGCATTTGCCGGCTGACTCGCTGATTCGACTGGCTGAGTCAGCCAGGTCGAATTCGCACGCCACAGGCATCACCCTCCGCTCCAATCCCACAGAGCCGGCCCAGATCTCGTTCGGACGCGACGGCATCCTCTTTCTCGATCCCGCCTCCGGCACCGTACTCGGCAATGGCGATACCGCCACTCGCGAGTTTTTCAGCGGCGCCGAAGAGTGGCATCGGTGGCTGGCGGGCGAAGGTCCCAATCGCACCCGCGGCAAAGCGCTCAACGACGCCGCGAACCTGCTCTTCCTTGTGCTCGTGCTGAGCGGCATGGTGCTCTGGCTGCCACGCACCTGGACCTGGGTCCGTGTCCGCGCCGTGCTCTGGTTTCGCACCGGCCTGTCGCCCAAAGCCCGCGACTTCAACTGGCACAACGTGCTCGGTATCTGGAGCGCGATCCCGCTCATCGTCATCGTCGCATCCGGGTCCGTCATCGGCTACCAGTGGGCCGGTAACCTCGTGTACCGCGCCGTCGGCGAGGCACCGCCGCCACGCACACCACCCGGTCCGCCACCTGGCGCACGTAGCGCAACCGCGAACACGCCGGCGCCGCCAACCGCGTCGCTGGCGGGCATGATCAGCACCGCCATCCCGCTGATGCCCGACTGGAAAGCCGTCACCGCTCAAGTGCCGGCGCCCGGTGCAAAAACGGCGTCCGTGACACTCGATCGCGGCACCGGCGGCCAACCGCAGTTCCGCGCCACCGTGCAATTCACCGCCGCCACTGGCGCCATCGCGAAGTATCAGCCGTTCGACAGCCTCTCCGCCAGCCGTCAGGCGCGCAGCGTGCTCCGCTTCGCGCACACCGGCGAAGTCCTCGGCACCACCGGCCAGACCATCGCCGGCCTCGCGTCGATCGCGTCGGTCGTGCTTGTCATCACCGGCATCAGCCTCGCGCTTCGTCGGGGCTGCACGGGCGTATGCACGGCGCCGGGCACCTGCGTCAGAAACCGCTCTCGACGCCCCGGCGATCTGATTTCGAGACATATCGGGAGATCGATGATGTCACCGCATTCCGCCACTCATCGATGTGATGACTGCAGCAGGTGTCGCGGTCGCGGATGCGTGATAGTGGCAACGCGGCGATGACTTTGGTACGTAAGGCGATTGCCGAGTTGGCACACGCAATCACCTTGGAAAGACGTGCCACCTACCCGCGGGAGCTGGCGTGAAGGAGCATACGACTCGCGAAGAGGATCGCGCGCACCGCTTTGAGGTGCAGATTGCCGTCCTGGCCGAGGGTGTCGATATCGCGCCGTCGGGCAATGTCACCATTCGCGGCGTCTTCAACGCGATCTACGCTACCAGCTTTCCTACGCAGCTCGCCGATCTCACGGTGCTGGTCCGTGTGCACTACGGG
>JANLPZ010000054.1:0-36128 GCA_031367535.1 Gemmatimonadaceae bacterium | reverse complement strand
AATTCGCTGGCGACTAGAGCGTCGGGGCCACACTCGTTCCCATTCCGAACACGATCGTTAAGCCCGACAGCGCCGATGGTACTCCGGCCGCGAGGTCGCGGGAGAGTAGGCCGTCGCCGGCACCTTGTACAAAGCCCCTGATCACGTCACGTGGTCAGGGGCTTTGTCGTGTCTACCCGTTCTTCACGGCCCGACGAATCTCACGTGCCCACGGCCATAAGTGCACCGACACGCCGTACACACCCAACCCGAGCGTGGTACCGTCACGCCCCAGCACAGTCTACTCAGGCTAATCCTTCTTGACCGGAGCCGCAGCGGATGATGGCGCGATAGGGCTGAACATGTCCACCACGTACCTCCATTTCCCGTCCGCACCCCGGCGCAGCACCTCGACGTACTTCAGCGAATCCGACACGCCACTCATCGTGAAGTGCGCCGTCCCGACCATGTAGGCGAGATCGCCGACTCCGTAGGCCGTGGTGGAATTCAAGACGAAATCCGAGGCGCCGCCGGCAATCAGTCCGGCGATGACAGGATGACCTGCCGCGCCGTCAAGCACCGGAGAGTCCGGCGGCATCACCTTGGCGTCCGACGCGTAGACCGCGAACACGGCGGTGGTGTCCTTCGCCTTCATGCCAGCGACGAACGCAGCGTCAACGGCCTTCACCGAATCAAGCGCCGACCCGGACAACGGTGTCGCCGCAGCCTCGGTCGTGCCGGCGACAGGCTTGTTCGGGGCCGCACAAGCGACCAACAGGACGCAAACGGCTACAGGGTATACCATGCGCATTGTATAGCTCCGGATGTGAGAGTCACCAACACGCTCAACCTAGCTCGCGTCTTCATCCTTGCGTGGAACGCCGGCGCTCAGCCCAGCGACAGCGACCTGCATCGCGTCCATCAACTGCGTCGCGGCCAGCGAAGGATCATCCGCGCCGAACACCGCGCGGATCACGGCTACTCCGGCCGACCCAGCACCAGGCAGAACCGCGAGATTAGCCGGCTCGATGCCGCCGATCGCGATCGCCGGCCGACCGCAGGCGATCGCGAATCGTCGGAATGCATCGATGCCGATCGCACTCGAGGCATCGCCGAACACCGGACCGATCGTGACGTAGTCAGCGTGTGAAGCGTGCTCGACGTCTTCGGCGGTGGAGATTGATCCACCGATCAGAAAGTTTTCGTGTACGTGAGGACGCAGCGCCACGACGGGCACACTGCGCGACGTCAGATGTACACCGGCGGCTCCGCACGCGAGTGCCACGTCGAGCCGTTCGCTGACGATCACCGGAATCCGAAGCGACGACACCAGCGCCCGCCCGACTTCCACGACCGCTCGGGCATCCGCATGTTTCAAGCGCAGGAGAACCATCGTCACACCGCCGCGCTCTCCAGCCAACGCGCGCCGCACGAGGCCATCCGAGCCGTCGCGGAGGTCATCGGTGATGGCGCACAACTGCAACCGTGGATCGCCTGTCTCGATCATCGCCAGGGAGTGACTGTGTTCATACCGTTGCCGATGTCGAATGCACTTCGAGCGCGGTGCGACTGGCGACAAGCTGCCGCGAGGATGCGGCTGAAGCAATTGCCGACGCGGTGACGGGGCTCCTCAAGGAATTTCATCGCCGCAACGACTGCAGCCCAGCCGCCGTGCGCATGGCCATCTTCACCGCAACCGCAGACTTGCGATCAGCCAAGCCGGCCAGAGCGGGCCAGACTGGCGGGATGGGATCACGTGCCGATGCTCTGCCTCGCCGAGATGCCGACGAACGACGATCTGCCCCGCTGCATCTGCGTGCTCGTCTTCGTCGATCGTACCTCGACGACAGAAACGCCCAGACCCGTCTACCTGAACGGAACGCACGTATTGCGGCCGGATCTGACCGCAGACTGACGCACGTCTACCGTTTCGCTGCCGAGTCCCGCTGCGCGTGTGCGGCCTTCACGGCAGTCGTGTGCTCGGCGAAGGTCTTCGAGAACTGCGAGTGTCCATCAGGAAACGCGACGAAGAACATCGCGTCGGAATTCGCGGGATGGACCGCAGCCACGAGACTCGCAGTGCCAGGTGACGCGATCGGTCCCGGAGGCAACCCAGCCACGCGATACGTGTTGTACGGCGACTCCACCTTCAGGTCGGCAAAAAGGACACGTTTCGCAACAAGCCCCATCGAATAGAGCACCGTTGGATCAGCCTGCAATCGCGCGCCCGTGCGCAGGCGATTCATGTACACCGCGGCAATCAACGATCGCTCGCTGTTGCGGCCGGCTTCCTTCTCGACGATCGAGGCCAGTGTCACCGCCGAGTGTCGACTGCGTCCCTGTCGCTGGAGTGTCGTATCCCAGGCGCTCTTCCATCGACGGTCGAATGTCAGCAGCATGGTGTCGATCACGGCGCTCGCGGGCGTGCCGTCGGTGAACTCGTACGTCGCCGGAAAGAGATAACCTTCCACATCCGCGGCCGGTGTCTGCACGCGCGCACGACGCGTCGAATCACGCGTGGCTTTCACAACGGAATCAATCGGGATGCCAAGCGAATCGCGCAGCAGCCGCGCGATCTGCTGAATGGCCCAGCCTTCGGGAATCGTCAGGCGATGAAATCGGCCATCGCCCGAATGCAGCTGTGCGAGAATCTCCGACGTGCTCGCGCCGCGTGGAATGACGTAGCGGCCATACTTGATCTCGCCGCCGCCATCGCCGGTGAACGTCGCCACCAGCTGAAAGACGGTGGCGGATCGGATCACGCGCGCGCTTCGCAGGCTGTCGGCCGCTTCACCGAGTGTCGCGCCGTTCGGAATCACGACCTTGGCCGGCACGCCGGATCGCACGACACGTGTGTTGATCAGCACCAGTCCGGCCGCTGCCGCCGCAACCGCGAGCAACAGCGTGACAACCGCTGGCCAGAGTCGCCGACGCCGTGCCATGGTCAGCGCTCGTCTGCCGCTGCGTCTGACGACATCACAGCGCCGCCATTCAGGACGCCCTGCAGCAACAGCGCGGCAGTCATCGCGTCGATGTCATGCCGATGATCACCGACTTTGCCACCGGCTTCGTGCAGCGCGCGATGGGTGCGCGCGGTGCTGTAGCGCTCATCCACGAACGAAACACGTCGGCCACTGCGCGCGGTGATTGCGAGTGCAACTTCGCGCACTTCGGCGCAACGCGGCGTTTCGTTGCCGTCGCCATCCAGCGGCATGCCCATCACGACCGCATCCACATCGCCGATCTCCTCCATGCGTCGCAGCATCTCGGCCACCGGCGGACGCTTGCCCGCCCGTCGTGTGATCACACCGGCCGGCGTTGCGATCATGCGCAGCTCGTCGCTGGCCGCGAGGCCGATCCGACGCTCACCCCAGTCCACGCCGACCAGGCGGCCCACGATCAGCGTTCCATGTCTGCGAAGAACTCGCGATTCGATGCCGTGCGCTTGAGACGCTGGATGAGAAACGCCATCGCGTCCTCCTTCTCCATGTCGCCCAGATAACTGCGCAGCAGCATGATGCGGTTCTGCTCGACCTGATCGAGGAGCATCTCATCACGACGCGTGCCCGACTTGCCGATGTCGATCGCCGGAAACACACGGCTCGCCGCGATGCCGCGATCGAGCACGATCTCCATGTTGCCGGTGCCCTTGAACTCCTCGAAGATCACCTCGTCCATGCGCGATCCGGTGTGGATCAGCGCCGTCGCAACAATCGTCAGCGAACCACCACCGGCGATGCGGCGTGCCGATCCGAAGAACTTCTTCGGCTTCTGCAACGCGCGCGCGTCGACACCGCCGCTCATGATGCGGCCATTGTTCGGCAGCACGTTGTTGTGCGCGCGGCCGAACCGTGTGATGGAGTCGAGCAGCAGCACCACGTCCTTGCCCTGCTCGACCAGACGTTTGGCGCGTTCGATAGCGAGATCACCGACGTGGACGTGTCGGGTCGGTTCTTCGTCGAACGTCGAACTGATCACCTGCGCGCCGGGCACGGATGCACGGAAGTCGGTGACTTCTTCCGGCCGCTCGTCAATGAGCAGCACGATGACCGCGATCTCGGGATAGTTGCGCCGGATCGCCGTCGCGATCTGGTGCAGCATGATCGTCTTGCCGGTGCGCGGCGGTGCGACGATCAGGCCGCGCTGTCCCTTGCCGATGGGCGAGACGAGATCGACGACACGCAGTGACAGCGGGCAGTCGGGATACTCGAGCCGCAGACGTTCATCGGGATACTTGACCGGCAGCGAGTCGAACTCGGCGCGCGTGGGCCCGATCTCCGGCTCGGCGCCATTGACGACCTCGAGTCGCAGCAGCGCGAGGAATTTCTCCCACTGTCGCGGCGGTCGGATTGTGCCGCGCAGCCAGTCACCAGCGCGCAGGTTGAATCGCCGCACCTGTGCCGACGACACGTACACGTCATCCGGACTCGGCGCGAAATTCCAGTCCTGGTAGCGAATGAAACCGTGACCGCCTTTCTCGAGGTCCAGCACACCCTCGGCCACCAACTGCTCGCGATTGCGGAGCATGGCGAGCTCGATGCGGTGAATCAGATCGGGTACGCGCAGGCCCGGCTCGTTCGGAACGCCAAGAGCATCCGCACGGACCGCCAGTGCATCAAAATGAAGCTTCTTCAGCTCCGACGTTTCAACAGGCATTCGTTGGGAGCGCGTCGCGTCAGGGGCGTCGCGGGTACCGGCATTCATGCGTGAGTGACGCGGCCGGGGAGAAGTGTCGGTGCGCGCGGAGGCAGTGGCCACACTGGCATGCCGACGTGCTCACGGGCGGACGGAACGGGAGAGAATGCGCCTGACAGGAGTCGAACCTGCGACCTTCGGCTTCGGAGGCCGACGCTCTATCCAGCTGAGCTACAGACGCGTTGCCGGTGGTTTGGCGGGAGCGAGAAGGATAACCGCCTCGGCGGGCAGGCGGAACCGGACGGGCGCCAGCCAGCGACTGCCGAGGCGAGCATGCCTGGCCGATGGCGAACTGATCGAGACGCGTTACGGTGGACTCGTCAACACTGGACGGAGATCACGCGTTGTGACCAGTTTGCACAAAATATTGTCGTCAGAGACCGACGAGAATACACGGCGGCGACGTCCATACACGTCACACTTGACAACCGACTCTGTGGGCGGCTTACTCGCACGGTGTCGGTGATGATGTATCACTCTCGTCGCGCGACCACCCGCGTCTGAAGCGTGCAGCGGCAGATACTGCGCTCGCGCCGCCGAGTTCCGCGGCGGTGTGACGCACGCGGGAGTCGCTGCGCTGAGTCCGAGGTGCCGCAGGTCGCTGTGTAGTCACGGTTGCCGAAGTGCGACGACGCGCCCGGAACTCGCAGGTTCGACGCCACCCGCGTCGCACCACGTCCGCCAGTTCGAGCAGTGCATGACAACTCCCAGGTTCGTGCGGTTTCTCTTGTCCGCTGCAGTTGCGGGCACCCTGTTGTACCCATCTGCATTGCTCGTCGCGCAGGCACCTGCGGCTCGCGTGATCACAGGGCGCGTCACGTCGACTGAGGGTGCGCGACCGCTTCAGGGTGTGACCGTGCTGCTGCGCGGCACACGTTTCGGCACACTGACATCGGCCGAGGGCACGTATCGTCTGCAACTGCCAGCGTCGTCCACGGAGGGTGTGATCACGATGCGCCTGATTGGCTTCAAGCCATCGGAGGCGCCGATCGCGGGACGCACGACCATCAATGTGTCGCTCGAGCCCAGCCCCACCGCACTCACCGACGTCGTCGTGACGGCGAACGCCATCGTGCGTGACACGAAGGAACTGGGTTACTCGACCGCAACGGTGCAGGCGGAGCAGTTGGGAGTCGCTCGCAGCACCAACGTGCTCAACGCGCTGGCTGGCAAAGTCTCCGGCGTGCGCGTCACGCAGCAGTCGGGCACGATTGGTGGTTCGACGAAGATCGTGATCCGTGGTGTGAACTCGATCGCGAGCGCCAGCGAGCCGCTGTTCGTGGTGGATGGCGTGCCGATCTCGAACTCGTCGTTTGCCGGCACGGAGACGGAAATCGTGACGGGTGGCGTCGACGTCGGAAACCGCGCGCAGGATATCAATCCTGACGACATCGAAAGCATGAGCATCCTGAAGGGTGCGGCAGCATCGGCACTGTATGGATCGCGTGCGCGCAACGGTGTGGTCGTGGTCACGACGAAGCGCGGGCGCGCCGGCCGCAAGCCGACGATCACCTACAACTCGTCCTTCCGCAGTGACCAGGTCTTCCGGCTGTTCGACCTCCAGAACCAGTACGCGCAGGGCAATCTCGGTGTGTACAACAAGGACCTCGCCAATGGGTGGGGACCACGGATCGAGGGTCAGCAGGTGCAGAACCTGCTCGGCGAGACGGTGTCGCTGCAGGCCAACCCGAGCAACGTGTCGGACTTCTTTCGCACCGGTGCGACGAGTGTGCAGTCGCTGGCCGTCGCCGGCGGCACGGAGCTGAGTGATTATCGCCTGAGCGGCACATGGCTCGGCCAGACGGGCATTCTGCCTGGATCGGAACTGGCGCGCTACACCGTGGCGATCAATGCCGGTCAGCGGTTCACGCCGAAGTTCAGTGCACGCGTTGCGGCGAACTATGTGAGGACCACATCGGGTGGGCGCGCCAGTCAGGGCCAGAACACGGCCAGCATTCCGATTCAACTGCTTTCGAGCCTGCCGCGCACGTTGTCGACGGAATTCCTGCGCACCAACCGCGTGACCTCGACCGGCATCGCGGGTTCGATCGATGGCACCGGGACATCGAACAACCCGTACTGGGTCACCGACAACAATGGTTTGAACAACGCCGTCGACCGGCTCTACGGCAACGTGAACCTGTCGTACGATGCGCTGAACTGGTTCAACGTGTCATTCCGCGCCGGTACGGATCTGGCCAACGAGAATCGCCGCTTCATCACGCGCAAAGGGACGCGCGGGCGCCTCGACGGCGAGTTCGACACGCAGGATCTCGACGAGCGCGAATTGAACACGGACCTGCTGGGCACCGTGCAGCGTCAGCTTACGAGCACGCTGGCCATGAAGACGATTATCGGTCACAACTTCAACAAGCGGACGTTCCGCCGGCAGCGTGTGTTCAGCCAGGGGCTGAACATCGACAAACTGTACACACAGGCCAATGCGCTGGTGAACTCGGCGACCAACTTCAACAGCGAGCGACAGTTGTTCGGCGTGTACAGTGACGTCGGTCTCGCGTGGCGCGAGTACCTGTTCCTCAATGTGACCGGGCGCAACGACTGGAGCTCCACGCTCCCGACGACGAACAACTCGTACTTCTATCCGTCGGTGTCGAGTGGATTCGTCGTCTCCGATGCGCTGCGCAACAAGGGCGTGTTCAATAGCGGTCGGATCAGCTTCCTGAAACTGCGCGCGAACTGGGCGAACGTCGGCTCGGATGAAGATCCGTACCAGCTCGCGTTCACATACACTCCGCTGACGCAGCAGACCGACATTTACACGTTCAATCAGCAATTCCCGTTCAATGGCGCCTCCGCCTTTGCGGCGACGAACGTCATTCCACCGGCGAACCTGAAGCCACAGCGCCAGAACTCGGTGGAATTCGGCACCGAGAGCCGGTTCCTGCATGATCGTATCGGCGTCGATGCGACGTACTACCAGACGCGGAATTACGATCAGATCGTCTCGATTGCCGTTCCGCAGTCGTCTGGATTCTCCGCACGGCGGTTGAACGTCGGTCAGATCTCGAACAAGGGCGTCGAACTGCAGGTCACCGGCGTGCCGTTCGCCTCGGCCAACCC
Source organism: Gemmatimonadaceae bacterium (assembly GCA_031367535.1). Taxonomy (GTDB): domain Bacteria; phylum Gemmatimonadota; class Gemmatimonadetes; order Gemmatimonadales; family Gemmatimonadaceae; genus JACMLX01. The sequence goes on along the minus strand of JANLPZ010000054.1, from coordinate 28,373 downwards.
GGACGGATTCCGCTGGGATGTCGGCGTGAACTACAACCGGAATCGCAACATCGTCGACAAGCTGGCGCCGGGTCTGAGTGAGTTTGTGGTGACATCGGGCGACGGCTTCGGCATCTTCGTTGCTGCGCGACCTGGTACCACGTTCAACATCCAGGGCGTCGGCTACGCACGAGATTCGGTCTCGGGCAAGTACCTGATCAACCCCGCCAATGGGCTCCGCATTCAGGGTGGCCGAAAGCTGTTCGGCAACATCTTCCCGGACTACACCGGCGGTGTGACGAACACGGTCAGCTACAAGCGTGTCGCTCTCTCCTTCCTTGTCGATGTCCGCAAGGGTGGTGTGTTCCTGTCGCAGACGACCTCCCAGCTGCGCTCGAGTGGCCTGGCGGCCGAGACGGCCAATCGTGATCGGTTCGTGCAGGACGGCGTCATTCGCAATCCGGACGGCAGCACGCGCCCGAACGATGTGCAGGTGTCGTCAGTGCAGGCGTACTGGGGAAACCTCGACAACTCGATCAGCCCTGAGAACAACATCTTCGACGCCTCCTTCACCAAGCTGCGCGAAGCATCACTCTCGTTCCGTCTGCCTGAGCGCTGGGTGTCGAAGCTGGGTGCGGCCTCGGCGGTCTGGTCGCTCGAGGGGCGCAACCTGTGGCTCATCTCCACCAAAGTGCCGCACGTCGATCCCGAGGCCAATGTGCTTGGCACAGGGCTGATCGGTGAAGGCATCGAACGCAACGTCCTGCCGTCGACCCGTACGTTCGGCATGAATCTCCGGCTCGTCTTCTGAGGCATCCATCCATGCAACGCAAATACTTCTCCCTGTTTCGCCGGACTGTCGTCAGTTCGATGGTGCTGTCGCTCGCCGGATGTTTTCAGGACGGCTCGCTGAACGTCGATCCCAATCGGTCGACGACTGCTGACGCGTCGCAGCTCTTCTCCGGCGCCGCGCTCAAGTTCTCGCTGTTGCGCGTCGGTGAACTCACCTGGCCTGTCGCACTGTCGACGCAGATGTGGTCGTCCGGCGCGCGCTGGGGATTGGCGCAGGCGCAATACGACCAGACGCGTGTCCGCAGCGCGTGGGGCTCGATCTACACCGACGTCCTCAAGAACCTGTTGATCGCGACACGCGAAGCGGAGCTGGCGACACCGAAGCCGAACAATTCGATCGCACAGCTCAAGATCTACACCGCATTCGTGTATTCGCAGACGACGTACCTCTGGGGTGACATTCCGTTCACGGAGGCCGCCACGGGTACCGTCGACAAGCCGAAGTTCGACTCGCAGCAGGTCGTGCTGAATGGCTGTGTCGCGCTGCTCGATGCCGCGATTGCCTCGATCGATGCGAACTCGAAGGCCGTCGGCGCACCGAACGATCTGTACTACGGCGGCGACATGGCGAAATGGCGGCGCTTCGCCAATTCGCTCAAGTTCCGCATCCTGATGACGATGGTCGATGCCGATCCGTCGAAGGCGGCGCTGCTCGGTCCGATGCAGGGCCTGCCGATGATTTCGGCACGCGCGGAGGAGATGAAGGTGCAGTACGCGTCACAAGCCGGTCGGCAGAATCCCCGGTATTCATTCACGCAGATTTTCCGCGGCGGCGTGCAGCAGGACTGGTACGCGTCGAACGTCGTCTTCGCGCAACTGCTGCCGTTCAACGACCCGCGCCTTCCGATCTTCTATCAACCGGGTCCAGCGGCGTCGCCCGGCCAGTTCGTGTCGCTGAATACCGTCGAACCGTTCACCACCACCGCGTCACTGGTCAATCTTGGCCTGCTCAAGGCTGATCTGCCGGAGATGTCGTTCTCGTTGTCCGAGCAGCAGTTGCTCGAGGCCGAGGCGATGGCTCGTGGATTCTGGACCGGTGGTGTGTCGGCGGCTGATGTGCGGTACCGCACGGGCGTGCGCGAATCCATGAGCGCACTCGGCGTCACGACGCCGCAGATCGATGCATTCATCGCGACGCTGCCGACGCTGACCGCGTCCAACTTTCGCGTGGAGCTGAACCGGCAGCAGTATCTCGACCTGTTCATGCGGCCGCTCGAGGCCTGGGTGCAATGGCGCCGAAGCGGTACGGCCGGGAACGAGTATCCAGCGCTGACGGTGCCGTCGGGTGCACTGGTGGGTGGACTCGTGCGTCGCCTGCTGTACCGCAGTGAGGAAATCACCGCCAATCCGAATACGCCGAATCCGATCCCGCTGCAGGACGCGGCAACGTGGTTCGACAAGTGATGCCGCGCAGGTTTTCTACGCTCATGGCCGCGATGGTGGCGGCCGTGAACTTCGCGCAGGCGGCTGCGGTGCAGGCACAGGCGCCGGTTCGCGTGCGTATCGTGACGGATTCCGGTGCGATCACGGTCGAACTGGCGCCGGACAAGGCGCCGGTAACCGTCGCGAATTTTCTCCGCTACGTCGACGACAAGCGATACGACGGCGGCTCGTTCTACCGGGCGGTGACATTGCAGAACCAGCTTCCTGCTGACAAGCAACCGCAGATCGAGGTGATTCAAGGTGGTATCGATGCCGACTCGTCGAAGCGGTTGCCGCCGATCACACACGAGACCAACGATCGCTCCGGCATTCGTCACACGGATGGTGTGATCAGCATGGCGCGTGGCGCGCCGGGCAGCGCGACGAGTGAGTTCTTTTTTGTGATCAATAACCAGCCGGCGCTGGACTTTGGCGGGAAGCGGAATCCGGACGGTCAGGGGTTCGCGGCGTTCGGGCACGTCATCGACGGCATGAACGTCGTGCGCGCCATTCAGAGAATGCCCAGCGCCAACGCCCCGCCACAACGCATGGTGACGACGGTGCGGATTCAGCAGGTGGTTCGGGTGCCGTAGCTGCTGTCGGTGGCCCTCAGAACGTGCACGAGCCGCGCCGGAAAGCTCGAAAGTGCGCGCGCGCCCGATCCGTCCGCGGCGGCGATCCAGATATTGATGCTGCCGGTGCCGTCGCTGATGAACGCGAGTCGGGTGCCGTCAGGCGAAAATCGCGGCTGCGAATGAAACGCGGCGCCGGTCAGGATCGGTGTCGCCGTCCCACCGTTGATCGCCAGACGATACACATCGCAGAGCCGCTCGAACGCGATCGACTGGCCGTCAGGCGCAACGTTGAGCGAAATCCAGGTGCCTTCGGTGGCGGTGCACGACACCGTGCGCTGAGCAGCAGCCGGCGCCTGCACGCAGGAGGCGACTGTGGCCAGCACTGCGCTCACGGTCAGTCGTCGCCCGCGCATTGCGAGCAGCATCCGGTGCATGCCAGGCTCCTGTGCGATCCACACGCGAAAGCCCGAGGCGATTTCGCCACGGGCTTCAGCTCTTTCAGGCTCCTCGTCCAGCAGGTCCGACAATCGGGGTGACAGGATTTGAACCTGCGACCTCCTGCTCCCGAAGCAGGCGCTCTACCGGGCTAAGCTACACCCCGAAACCAGTAAGCTTTTCTTGCTACCACATGCGCCCGGAGAGACTCGAACTCCCAACCTTCTGATCCGTAGTCAGATGCTCTATCCAATTGAGCTACGAGCGCGCTGCGATCCTGCGGCAGACTGGGCAAACTAGGCGCCCACGGCAGGGGCGTCAACCCAAATTGCGGCGAGACGTGAGCAATCCTGACGCTGTCGCGCCGCGGAAGATCGCTAACAGCGGCCTGGAGCTCGGAGAGAAAGGGCAAAGAATTCCAAGAACAACTGTTGAATGGATCGTCTCATTCAGACCGTCCGTGTCCCACACGCAGTTGCCGTTCACAACGCCTTTCCTCTCCGACCTTTGCAGTTCTCTCTCCGGGCTCCCACCCGCTGTTGTCGATGCCCAGGTCGCGCACGAAGCCAGTGTGACGTGCGTCCAACGGCTCGCGAGCGATTCCTGACGCCACCGTGTAAGAGTCTCGGACAACGAAAATCGGGCCCCGGTTTCCCAGGGCCCGATGAGCGGTACAAGACTCGAACTTGTGACCTCCACGATGTCAACGTGGCGCTCTAACCAACTGAGCTAACCGCCCGACAAATCCTTCAAAACCGACACAGAGCGGGAAACGGGACTCGAACCCGCGACCCCAACCTTGGCAAGGTTGTGCTCTACCAACTGAGCTATTCCCGCAACACACCTGTCCTGCTACCTCGCCCTGCCATCGCCCAGCCAAGCAAGCTCGACCAGACCATCCCGTCAATGGAGGTGAGGGGAATCGAACCCCTGACCTCTTGAATGCCATTCAAGCGCTCTACCAACTGAGCTACACCCCCGGGACTGCCCCTCGTCCAGCGTCCTGCGCCCCGGACGTCTGAGCCAGTCGTCAGGAACCGCAAAGGGTAGCCGCGAGTACCAGCAGTGTCAACCCAATGACTGGCGCAACACCGCAAAATGCATAGATTGTCCGTCTTACGTCATGCCGTTCCGGTGACGAGGGGTTCAAGCCTGCGAACCCTTGGGTCGCGCTCCGCGTTGCCTGTTGTGCCTACGATGCAACTCGGCGCCGATCGGGCGCTCGCGTGGCTCGGGATCGCTCGCGCCCCCGACCCACGCTTCCAATTCGCGAGTTCCGACTGAGGTCGTTCAATACATGGCAGACGTGAAGCGCCGGCGCCGCAAGGCGACGCCTGCGGGGATCGCCCCGACGGAGCCCGAACGCGACATCCTCGATCAATACCTCTATGAAGTCAGCACCTATCCGCTGCTCAAGGGGACTGAAGAAATCGAGCTGGCGCGAAAAATCCGTGCCGGGGACCCGGATGCTCTTCAGGAGCTGGTGAAGCGCAACCTGCGCTTCGTCATCTCGGTCGCAAAAAAATATCAGAACCGCGGACTGCCCCTGATCGATCTGATCGGCGAAGGCAACGTCGGTTTGCTCACCGCCGCCCGCAAGTTCGATCCCGATCAGGGCGTTAAGTTCATCTCCTACGCCGTCTGGTGGATCCGTCAGGCCATCCTCTCGTCGCTCGCGCGACAGGGCCGTACGGTTCGCGTGCCGCTCAACCGGACTGCCGATCTCTCGCGGATCATCAAGGCGTCGGAAATTCTGCGCCAGAAGCTGCGCCGTGAACCGAGCCCGGAAGAACTGGCGCAGCTCACCGGTCTCTCCGTCGATGTCGTACAGTCGCTCGCCGCGCTCAACACCGGCGATGTACGACTCGATGCACCGATGGATCCGGAAGGCGATCGCTCGCTGATCGAGCGTTTCGTCGCCGACGAAATGCCTGATACGGAAGAGGAAGCCATGAACCGCTTCCTCAACGATGAAATCGAGCAGGCGCTCAACACGTTGCCTCCCCGCGACGCGAAGGTGCTGCGACTGTACTTCGGTCTCGAAGGCGGCCGTGAGCACACGCTCGAAGAAATCGGTTCCATGCTCGGCGTCACCCGCGAACGCGTCCGTCAGCTCCGTGATCGCGCGTTGAAGCGCCTTCGTGAAGGCGATGTCGGTCGCGCACTGGGATCGTTCGCGGCCTGATCCGGACGCAGGACCCGCTGCAACATCTGCACGAATCGAGGGGCAGCCGGTGGTTTGCGGCTGCCCCTTCTCGTATTCTCTCTCTCATTCGCGACCTCAGCCCCGCGCACGCCGATGATCGAACTGAAGGACGTCAACAAGGCTTTCGGACCCAAACGCGTCCTCGCCGGCTTCTCCCTTACGGTCAACGAGGGCGAGACGATGGTCATCATCGGCTTTTCCGGCACCGGCAAATCGGTCGCGATCAAGCACATGGTCGGCCTGTTGCGCCCCGACTCCGGCAGCGTGAAGGTCGATGGCCTCGAAGTCCCCTCGCTCAACCGCAAGGAACTGACGGCGCTTCGCGCCAAGATCGGCTACGTGTTCCAGTTCGCCGCACTCTTCGACTCGCTCACCGTCGGTGAGAACGTCGCGATGGGTCTGCGCAAGCAAGGCACGCTGAGCGAAAGTGAAATCACCGCGCGCGTCGCCGAGGCGCTCGATCTCGTCGATCTGCCCAACACTGAGGCGCGCCTTCCGGCCGAGCTCTCCGGCGGCATGCGCAAACGTGTCGGCATCGCACGCGCTATCGCACTGCGACCGAAGTACATCCTCTACGATGAGCCGACCACCGGCCTCGACCCGGTCACCAGTGCCGTCATCGACGAACTGATGGTCCGCATGCGTGATCGACTCGGCGTCACGGGCATCGTCATCACTCATGACATGCGCAGCGCGTACCGTGTCGGCACACGCATCGCGATGCTCTACGAAGGCACGGTGCGCCAGGTGGGAACGGTTGACGAGATCCAGCACTCGACCGATCCTGTCGTGCGGCAGTTCATCGAAGGCCGCGCCGAAATGGATCCCGCAGCGTAACCATCCGTCATGACCACACCAATCGATGCGCGACGAGAAGTCTCCGCCGGCGGCGTGGTCTACCGGGTGGTCGATGACACGCCCGTCTACCTGCTGATCCGTGACAGCTATCGCAACTGGGGATTTCCCAAGGGCCACCTCGAATGTGATGAGGATGCGCCCGATGCGGCCGTGCGCGAGGTGCAGGAAGAGACGGGATTGCCAACAGTCACATTACGTGCCGAAATAGACACCATCGACTGGTTCTTCCGCTTCCGCGGGAAACTCGTGCACAAGGTCTGTCACTTCTTCCTGATGGAAACAGACTGCTCGGCCACGTTGCCGCAGCGCGAGGAAGGCATCACCGCGTGCCGATGGGCGAAGTTCGAGGAAGCACGCTCGCTGCTCGCATACGAGAATGCGCGCGTCGTGCTCGAACGTGCAAACAACATCATCAAGGCCAGGCATCTCTCCGAAGCCGCTGCCGACCGGACGGCCGCCGAGGAGCCCTGACCGCGACCAGTCCGCGAGGCCCGCGACGTGGCTATGCCGTGCCGATGCGCGGTGCGGCGGCGCCCGCCACCGTGCTCCTCGTGTGCTCGAGTCGCGAACGTCCGCGCACCCTGCTCCGCCGTGCGTTCCCGCGTGGCCGTGCGCAAATCCACCTCGTACGTGACGCGGACGGAATCGAGCTTGCGCTGCGCACGATGCTGGTGGACGCCATCATCGTCGATCTGCTGCCCGGCACCGCCGCCACGGTCGGGTGGCGCGCCGTGGAACACGCGACGCGCTACGCACCAATTCCAGCCGTCGGCCTCGTCGCGCCGCGCGCCCTCGACCCGGCGCTGCTGGCGCGACTGCACACCGCCGGTGTGAGCACGATTCTCGTCGACGGTGTGGATGACGCGATGCTGCGTGTGCTCCTCCAGCCTGTGCTGCTGACCACACGCTTCACGGTGCGCGCGGACGTGCTGCTTACCTCCCACGATGTGGGACCACTGGCCGAGGCGGTGTGGCGAACGGGGGTGTCGCACGTTGGACGCCTCACGTCGGTCGCTGCCGTGGCGAAACAGCTCGGTCTCAGCCGCGAGCACCTGTCACGGACGCTCCGTGCCACCGGATCACCGGGACCCAAGCAGCTGCTCGAGCTGGTCCGCCTGCTGATGGTGCAGACCCAGCTGGCCGCCGGTGTGCCCGTCGCCGTGGCCGCCGCTCGGCTCGGCTACAGCTCGGTGTCCCATCTGGCCCGGGCCGCACGCGGTGCCACGGGTGTCACGCCGCGGGACTGGGGCAGCCTCTCCGCCGAGGCGATGATCGCTGCGGCAGTTCGTCGCGCGCGGGCACAACACGCGCCTGCCCAACCGTTACCTTCTGCGACTTCCGGGCCCCACTGACGCGGCTCGGAACGATTCGGTGGGTTGCCTCCGGTAGGCTTTGTGATAATTTTCACAAGCTGTGCCAGCACCGCCTCCGTTCGTCTCCCACGACGTTTACCGACTGTCTGCCCAATGGCTGCCGAAACCACACTCCGCCCCGGTGAGATCAAGGACATTCTGCTGCGCGAAATCGACGCCGCGGATCTCAACGAGATCGATGTTGACGAGGTCGGCACCGTCCTCGAAGTGAAGGACGGTGTTGCCCGCATCTACGGCTTGTCGAAGGCCATGGCCGGGGAGATGCTCGAGATCCGCGCCAGCGAGACCGGCGAGATCGTCGTCGCGCAGGCGCTGAACCTCGAAGAGGACAACATCGGCGCGGTGGTGCTCGGCGACTACCTGAAGCTGAAGGAAGGCGACGAAGTCCGGCGTTCGGGACGCGTGCTCGAAGTGCCGGTGGGTCATGCACTGATCGGCCGTGTGGTCGACCCGCTCGGCAATCCGATTGACGGCCTTGGTCCGATCGTCACGACGACCAAGCGTAAGGTCGAGAGCCCGGCGCCTGGCATCATCGAACGGGAGCCGGTCAAGCAGCCGCTGCAGACGGGCATCAAGGCCATCGACGCCATGATCCCGATCGGTCGCGGCCAGCGCGAGTTGATCATCGGTGACCGCGGTACCGGCAAGACGGCGATCGCGATCGACACGATCATCAACCAGAAGGGCAAGGCCGTCATCTGCGTGGACGTCGCCATCGGCCAGACGGCGTCGACGGTGTCGAGCATCGGGGAGAAGCTGACGCAGGCCGGCGCGATGGAATACACCATCGTCGTTGCCGCCACGGCCTCCGATCCGGCTCCGATGCAGTTCCTCGCGCCGTACGCGGGCTGCTCGATGGCCGAGTTCTTCATGTATCACGAAGGCAAGGCGACGCTGTGCGTGTACGACGACCTCACCAAGCAGGCCGCCGCGTACCGTCAGATCTCGCTCATCCTGCGCCGCCCGCCGGGGCGCGAGGCGTATCCGGGTGACGTGTTCTACCTGCACAGCCGTCTGCTCGAGCGTGCCGCCAAGCTCTCAAGCGATCCGAAAATCGTTGACGGCAAGACAATCTTCGCCCCGGGTGGTTCGCTGACCGCATTGCCGATCATCGAAACGCAGGCCGGTGACGTGTCGGCGTACATCCCGACGAACGTGATCTCGATCACGGACGGGCAGATCTTTCTTGAAGGCGATCTGTTTTACTCGGGCGTGCGTCCAGCCGTGAACGTGGGTATCTCGGTGTCACGCGTGGGTGGTTCGGCTCAGACGAAGGCGATGAAGGGTGTGGCCGGCCGTCTGCGTCTCGACCTCGCGCAGTATCGCGAACTGGAAGCCTTCTCGAGCTTCGCTTCGGATCTGGACGCCGCCACGAAGCGTCAGCTCGATCGCGGCAAGCTGACCGTTGAAGTGCTGAAGCAGGGGCAGTACACGCCGATGCTGGTGGAAAATCAGGTCATGATCATCTACGCCGTGACGAACGGCCTGATGGACGACGTGAATCCGAACACCGTGCGTGAGTGGGAGACGGGTTTCCATGCGTACATGGCCGCCAGCCACCCGCAGATCGGCGAAGCGATTGCCACCGAGAAGGCGTTGTCGAAGCCGAACGAAGCCGCGCTTCGCGACGCCATTGCGTTGTTCAAGAAGGTGGCGGCGCCCGCCGCCGCCCGCTGAGTCGGCACGACACCAGACGCTGACGCACCATGGCCAAGGGTCGCGAACTCAAAGGGCGGATCAAGTCCGTCGAGAACACGAAGAAGATCACGCGCACCAGGGAAATGGTGGCGACGTCGAAGATGAAGCGTGCCGTCGATCGCGTGGCGGCCGCGCGGCCCTACGCGGCGGCGCTGGCTGAAGTCATCGGTGATCTGTATTCGGATGAACTCGCCGAGCAGTTCCCGCTGCTGCGTCAACCAGCGCAGATGCGCAACGTGGCGCACATCCTCCTGACGTCGAATCGCGGTCTCTGTGGTGGCTTCAACGCCAACCTCGTGAAAGAGGCGCGCACGCAGCTCGCCGCGCTCGAGCAGAAAGGATTGAAGGTCGAGCTGCACGTCGTCGGCAAGAAGGGCATCGGCTACTTCAAGTACGTCAATCGCGCGATGGCGTCACAGCGTATCGACATCAGCGACAAGCCGACTGCGGCCGATGCATCGTCGCTGGTGGATTCACTGATGGCGCGTTTCATCAGCGGTGAACTGGATGCCGTGTTCGTCACCAGCTCGAAGTTCAACTCCGCCATCTCCACGCCCCCGCAGACGACGCAGGTGTTGCCGGTCAAGCCGCCCTCGGGTGGAAAGCTGAAGCGCGACTATCTGCTCTCGCCATCGGCGGAAGCGATCCTCACCGAACTGCTGCCGGCATACGTCAGCAACTCCGTGTATCGGGCGCTTGTGGAGACGGTCGCCGCAGAGCAGGGCGCGCGTCGCACGGCAATGAAGAATGCGACCGACAATGCGACCGACATGTTGAGCACTCTCCGACGCACGTACAACCGCGCCCGTCAGGCGCAGATCACGCAGGAAATCGCCGAGATCGTCGGCGGTGCAGCAGCGCTCCAAGGCTGATAGTCAGTACCACGACCAGAAACCCCGAGACGGATTTTCATATGGCAGCAACAGCAACTCCCGCGGCGGTGACCGGCAAGGTGGTGCAGGTCATCGGCCCGGTGCTCGACATCGAATTCGAGGCCGATCACCTGCCCGAGCTGTACAACGCCCTGCGCATCGACGAAGTGCTGGCCGATGGCACGCACATCAAGGTCACGCTCGAAGTGCAGCAGCACATCGGACGCAATCAGGTGCGCACGGTCGCCATGAGTAGCACCGACTCGGTGGTGCGCGGCATGGAAGTGCTGGACACGGGCAGCCCGATCATGGTGCCGGTCGGTGCCGCGGCACTCGGACGCATTCTGAACGTGCTCGGTGAGCCGGTCGACAACGGCGCAGCCATTCCGGCGGATGCACCGCGCTGGCCGATCCATCGGAAGCGCCCCGACTTTGTGAACCTCGAACCGAAGACGGAAATCTTCGAGACGGGCATCAAGGTCATCGACCTCATCGCCCCGTTCGTGAAGGGTGGCAAGATCGGTCTCTTCGGCGGCGCCGGCGTGGGCAAGACGGTCGTCATTCAGGAGCTGATCAACAACGTCGCCAAGGCACACGGCGGCAAGTCGGTGTTCTGCGGCGTGGGTGAGCGCACGCGTGAAGGGAATGACCTCTACCTGGAATTCCAGGAAGCGAACATTCTCGACAAGGTGGCACTCGTCTACGGCCAGATGAACGAGCCGCCGGGAGCGCGTCTGCGCGTGGCGCTGTCGGGCCTCACGGTCGCCGAATATTTCCGCGACACCGAAAATGCCGACGTGCTCGTGTTCGTGGACAACATCTTCCGCTTCACGCAGGCCGGTTCGGAAGTCTCCGCACTGCTCGGGCGTATGCCGAGCGCGGTGGGGTACCAGCCGACGCTGGCGTCGGAGATGGGCGATCTGCAGGAGCGCATCACCTCGACGCGCAACGGCTCGATCACGTCGGTGCAGGCGATCTACGTGCCGGCCGACGACATCACCGATCCGGCACCGGCAACAGCCTTCGCGCATCTCGATGCGACGGTGGTGTTGTCACGCCCGATCTCGGAACTCGGCATCTATCCCGCCGTCGATCCGCTCGCCTCATCAAGCCGCATTCTCGACAAGCAGTACATCGGCGAGCGTCACTATCGCGTCGCGATCGAAACGCAGCGCATCCTGCAGCGTTACAAGGAACTGCAGGACATCATCGCGATCCTCGGCATGGACGAACTGTCCGAAGACGACAAGAAGATCGTTGGTCGCGCACGTCGCATTCAGCGCTTCATGTCGCAGCCGTTCCACGTGGCCGAGCAGTTCACGGGTATTCCGGGCAAGTTCGTGAAGCTCGAAGAGACGATCAGCAGCTTCGATCGCCTCTGCGCCGGTGAGTTCGATCACCTGCCGGAGCAGGCGTTCTTCATGTGCGGCGGCGTCGAAGACCTGATGGCCAAGGCCGACGCGATGGCGAAGGCGTGATGCTGACGGTATCCGTGATCTCGCCGGAGCGCGTGCTGTTCGAAGGCCAGGCGAGTGCTGTCGTGGCGCCTGGTCATGACGGTGAGCTGGGAATTCTGCCGGGTCACGCGCCGTTGATGACGGTACTTGGCAAGGGTGTGCTGCGACTCGATGGCGCCGGCGCCGACGCGCGCTTTCAAGTGCAGGGCGGCTTTCTGCAAGTCGTCGACAATGTCGTTCGAGTTGTCACGGAATCGGCCACACCGCTCTGACGCGTCGGCCGTGGAATAGGACTGAGAGTCCTAGAAGTGACGGCGAGCGTGTGAGTGCTCGCCGTCATTTTTTATTCCCGGATTTCACGGGAATAACAGACGTTTGCCTCCTTTGAGCGTTAGCAGGTTCCGCGTGCTGGATTGCGAGTCCATGAAGTTTGGATGTGGAACTTGTAACGGCCCCGAGTTCTTGTAATGTGTCATCTCGCGGCGGAGTCTGGCTGCGTGTTCGCGCGTCGGTCCGGGAACGTTCCCGGGCGCCGTTGTGATTTTCACTTGTGGGGGGCATCATGCGATTTGGAAGGTATGCGTTCGTCGCGGCGCTGCTGGCACTCGGAGTGCCACTCGCCGCGCAACAGACTGCAGGTGGCGCGGTGGCCGGTCGAGTGACCGATCGCGTCAGCGGACAGCCGATCAGTGATGTACGTGTGCAGATCGTCGGCACACAGCGTGGCGCGTTGTCACGCACCAACGGATCGTATCGCATCGTCGGCGTGCCGAACGGCACCTACACCGTGCGCGCCTCGCGCATCGGATACGCCGCCGCGACTGCCTCCGCGACCGTCAGTGCGAATGGTGAAGCGACCGCGAACTTCGTGCTGACCGTCGCCGAAAACGTGCTCGACAAAGTGACGGTGTCCGGTGCCACGGGTGGTACTGCGCGCGCACGCGAAGTCGGCGCGTCGGTGAGCCGTATCGACAGCACGACGTTCAACGTCGCTGCCGTGACGAACCTCTCGCAGGTGTTGTCGGCGCGGACGCCAGGTGTCTCCGTGCAGTCCGGCGGCGGCACGATCGGCGTCTCGAGCCGCATCCGTCTGCGTGGCCCGACCTCGATCAACCTGTCCAACGATCCGCTGCTCGTGATCGACGGCCTGGTGTCGAACAACAACACGAACAACTTCTCGGTGGGTGTCGGTGGCGGCACGACGTCGCGTCTCGACGACATCAACCCGCAGGACATCGAAGACATTCAGGTGCTGAAGGGCGCAGCCGCGACGGCGCTGTACGGCACCGGTGCCGCGAACGGGGTGATCCAGATCACGACCAAGCGCGGCAAGGCTGGCAAGGCTCGCTGGTACATCTACACCGAAGCGGGCTCTGATCGCACGCTCGTTCCAGAGAATGATCCGCTGCAGTCCACGAACTATCGTCAGATCGGCAAGAGCGCGACCGGTGCTCGTGTGTCGTGTAACCTGCAGGCGCAGGTGCTCCGTACGTGTGTCTCGCGCGACACGCTGTATTCGAATTCGCCGATGCTCAACGACTCGCCGTTTCGCGTCGGTGGGAGCAATCGCATGGGCGTCAGCGTCAACGGTGGCAGTGAGCAGGTGCAGTACTACTTGAACGGTGAACTCTTCCGGCAGAACGGCATCGTCGGTCCGAGCGGCTCGCGTCGCACGAACCTGCGCGCCAATGTGAGCGCCAACCTGCTGTCGAACCTGCGGGCCGATGTCACGATCAGCTACCTGAAGAGTGTGCTCAATCTGCCGATCAACGACAACGCCTTTGCCGGAACGCTGAGCGCCGGTCTGCTCGGTGGCGCGTTCGACTGCAATCCGCAGACGCGCACGACGATTCTCGAGTGTGGTGCCGCGAACGACTCTCTCTCGCGCGGCTATGTCTCGGCGAACGTGCCGGTGCGTCAGTACTTCAATCAGACGCAACAGCAGGACATCGATCGTCTGCAGACGGGCATGACGCTGAACTACACGCCGAAGCGTTGGCTGCAGAGCACGTTTCGCACGGGTGCCGACTTCGTCAATAACTACGACCAGTCGCTGATTCCGCCGAACAAGGTGTTTTTGAATGCGGCGTCGATCGAAGGCAGCCGCTTTCAGGCCCGTGCGTATCGCCCGACATACACCGTCACGGCGAACACAAAGGCCACCTACGACCTGACCAGCAACATCCGTCTCTCGACGCTTGTTGGTGGCCAATACACGAACGAAGCGAACCGCTTCACCAGCGCATTCGGCGCGGTGCTGCTGCCAGGTACCTCGTCGCTTTCCGGCACCAATGCGCGCTTCGCTGTCAACGAAGCGAACTCGCAGATCGTCACGACCGCCGGCGTGCTGCAGCAGGACTTTGCATTCAATGACCGCCTGTTCGTCACGATCGCGGGGCGCATGGACAACTCCAGCGTCTTCGGCATCGGCTCACGCAAGTTCGTGTTCTACCCGTCGGTGAGTTCGTCGTACGTAGTCTCGGACGAGGGGTGGTTCCCGAAGGCGGGTTTCATCAGCCAGCTCCGCCTCCGTGGCTCGATCGGTGAGGCGGGTAACCGCCCGACGTTCCGTCAGTCGGAAACATTCTTCAATGCCGTCTCCGTCAACGCTGCATCGTCCGACGCCAGCATCCCGGCCGTCACGATCGGTGGCCCGGTGGGCAACTCACTGCTGAAGCCGGAAATCACACGGGAAACCGAAGGTGGTTTCGACTTCAACCTGTTCGGCACCCGCGTCGATGGCGAGTTTACCGCGTTCAAGAAAGACACGCGGGATTTGCTCGTCGGTCGTGTGCTCGCACCGTCGCTCGGCGTGGCCGCGAACCAGAACGTGAACCTGTCGAAGATGTCGACGAAGGGCCTCGAGGGCACCGTCAACGTCAAGCTGATCGACAACAAGCGGTTCTCGTTCGCACAGCGCTTCACTGCGACGGTGTATAACAACAAGATCGCCGCACTTGGCAAGATTGACGGCCAGCCGATCGCCCCGATCGTCTTCGGCGCGCAGCAGCATCGCGCAGGGTATCCGGCCGGTTCGTACTTCCAGCGCAAAATCCTCGGTTACTCCGATCGCAACAACGACGGCATCGTCAGCAACGTGAACTGTCCGGCGTACGGCGGTCTTGCGAACCCGCTGCTGGTTGGTGGCGGCGCCTGCGAAATCCAGCTGTCCGACTCGCTGGAATACATCGGTCCCTCCGCACCGAACAAGCAGATGTCATTCCAGTCGGACATCCGCGTCTTCAAGAACCTCCAGTTCAACGTGCTCGTCGACTGGCGCCGTGGTGGGTACCTGTACAACAACACCCGCGAGTTCCGGAACAACGGTGGCTTCGCGAACGGCCCGGATTACTGGGACATCCGCGCACCGCTCTCCGATCAGGTGAAGTCGGCTGCCCGTGCAATGGGCACCAGCGCCGGCTACATCGAGAGCACGGATTTCGTGCGCCTCTCCGAAGTATCGATGACGTGGGTCGTGCCGGCTGCAACGGCGCGTATCCTCAAGACGGGCGGTATGAGCGTGACGGTTGCGGGTCGTAACCTCGGCCTCTGGTCGAACTACACTGGCTTCGATCCCGAAGTGATCAGCAACTTGAGCGCGGCGAACACGTTCACCGTCACCGACTTCCTGACCAACCCGCCGGGCCGTTCGTACACGCTCCGCGTGAACTTCAACTTCTGATATTGCCATGACTTTCTCTTACGAGACTTCGCGGCGATCCCTCGGTCTGCTGCTCACGGGTGTCAGCCTTTCTCTTGCCGGTTGCAACATCGACAAGGCGCTGGCCGTGAAGGACCCTGATGTCGCCAACCCGAACTCCCTGAACGACGTCACCGTGTTGCCGACGCTGCGTGCCAGCACGATTTCCGATCTGGAAGTCGCGATGGGCGCCGGCGGTGAAGACGGTGTGATCACCGAAGGCGCGCTGCTCACCGATGAATTCGTCTGGGCGGAGACGTTCCCGACGCGTGGCGAGATGGACCAGCGCAACACGAACCCGATCAACGGCACACTGAGCACGATCTACAACTCGCTGCAGCGCGCACGCGCAACGGCAGATCGGACGAGTGCGGCGTATTACAAGCTGGCACCGACGCTGCCGGCCAAGTCGGAAGTCCAGGCGATCGCCGCCTTCACGTACATCATGCTCGCCGAGAACTACTGCAACGGCGTGCCGGTGTCCGACTTCAATGTGAACGAAGGCACGTTCAAGCTTGGCACACCGCAGACCGGCATCCAGCTGTACACGACGGCCCTCGCCAAGCTCGATTCGGCGAAGGTCGGTCTCGACAGCACGCTGGCTGGCAATGCGAGCATCGTGAACCTGATCCGCATCGGTCGGGGTCGTGCGCTGCTCAACCTGAACCGTCCAGTGGATGCGGCGGCGGCGGTGGCGCTGGTGCCGACGACGTACAAGTACACGTTGTTCCACAGCGAAAACACGGGCCGCCAGAACAACGGCGTGTTCCTGCCAACGCTGAACTTCCCGCGCTTCTCTGTCGGTGGCAACGAAGGCCTCAATGGCCTGCGCTTCCGTCTGGACAGCACGGATGTGCGTGTGTACGCACCGCGTGGTCGTGGTCTGGCGCTCAGCCCGAGCGTCGGTGCCGACAACCTGACGCCGATGTTCGTGCAGACAAAGTACGCATCACGTTCGGCAAACCTGAGCTTCGCTGACGGCGTGGAAGCGCGCCTGATCGAGGCCGAAAATGCCGCTCGTGCCGGTACGGCATACATCGGAACCCTGAACACGCTGCGCGCCAGCCTTCCGACGCTGTTGACCAACACGCCGGGACCGTCGACGCTGCTGTTGACGACACCGACGATCACGGCGACGTCGCTGCCGGCGCTCACTGCGCCTGCAACACAGGCTGCACAGATCGATCAGGTCTTCCAGGAGCGCGCCTACTGGTTGTTCCTGACGGGTCATCGTCTGGGCGACATGCGCCGCCTGATCAAGCACCTCGGCCGGAATGCAGAAACCGTCTTCCCGACGGGTGCCTACTTCAAGGGTGGTACCTACGGCGTGGATGTGAACTACCCGGTGCCGTTCCAGGAGACGAACAACCCGAACTTCACCCAGTGCCTGGATCGCAATCCATGAGGAGCTCACAGATGAAGCGCATCCTTGGCGTCGCGGCGTTGCTTGCCGTGACCGCCTTCACCGTTGCCGCGTGCAGCGACGATTACGTCGTGCTCTCGAGCCTCGCACCGGTGAAGCTCAAGTACACCGCAACGCTCGTTGGCACGAACGAAGTGCCGCCGGTGACGACGACGGCGGCCGGGAAGCTCGATCTGGTGAAGGAGGACTCGGTCAACATTCTGTACGAGCTCTCCACCACCTCACAGACGGACTC
This sequence comes from Gemmatimonadaceae bacterium, assembly GCA_031367535.1. Taxonomy (GTDB): domain Bacteria; phylum Gemmatimonadota; class Gemmatimonadetes; order Gemmatimonadales; family Gemmatimonadaceae; genus JACMLX01. The sequence goes on along the minus strand of JANLPZ010000054.1, from coordinate 11,288 downwards.
GATCACGATGGCGCACATCCATGCCGGCGCTGCCGGTGTGGTTGGGCCGATCATGGTCTGGTTCTTCCCGACGGAAGCCTCCCGTGCGCCTGGCACGGGCGGCGGCACGGCCGCCGCGGTGAATGGCATCGTGCGCGTCGGTCGCATCACGCGAGCGGGCACGAGCTTCGTCGCGCCGTTCACGTGGGATTCGCTGGTCACTCGGATCAACGCGGGGACAGCATACATCAACATCCACACCAAGAAGAATGGTGGTGGCGAGATCCGCGGGCAGGTGACGCCGGTCGCGCCGTAAGGTCGTCCAACGGCAGTCTCCGCATCCCGCCTGGCCAGTCGCCGGGCGGGATGCGGTGCTTTTATAGCGTGATTTTCTGGCACGGCACGGTTGGTGCGAGCAGATGGCCCTTGCAGCCTGTCGCAGGACCTGCCCCCACCCACCGCCCGTGTATTCTCCGCCACTTATGTCAGACCATTCGCCGTCGGGAGGCGCGACCGCAGCTGTCACTCCGGACGGAGTGCCGGTCGTGAGGCCGCGCATCGTGGTGGCCGAGGACCATGCGGAAATGGCGGATGTGCTCCAGACGTACCTGGAGGCTGCGGGATATGAGGTGCACCTCGCGCGGGATGGCGTACTGGCTGCGTCGATGATCGATGCCGTCCATCCGGCGCTCGCCGTGCTCGATGCGAACATGCCTGGGCTGAGCGGCTGGACGCTGCTGTCGCGGCTCAAGCAGCGTGGGGCATCTGCGCCCCTCGTGGTGATGCTGACCGGCGATGACGATTTTCCGGCTGAGTCAGCCAGCGCAGATGTGATTCTGCGCAAGCCCGCCGCGCTGCGGCGTGTGGCTGCGGTGCTGGCGGAGCTGCTGGCGAGGCGACCGGGCGCCTAGGCTTGCAGCAGGTTATCCGCAGAATTTGGTCTGACGATTCCAGCGCGCGAAATGTCACCGATCGCATGTAACGATGAGCGGCAAACCCAGTAGCCGCCGCGAAATGCGACATGCGTCGCGAAACTCAGGGTTGATTGAGCAGCGGTTTCGGCCTAACATTCCAATGCCTTAAGGCGGGCTGGAGCGCGCGATGATCGCAGCGCTTGGCCCGCGTCCGGTCGTTTTTCACGTCAAAATGCGGACTCTTGTCCGCGTGATCTATGGCGCTGATCGAGAATGAATGATCAGCGCGGTCGACCCGTCTGCCGCAAAACAGACGAGCGAATCGCTCCGCAGCGTGATACCACGCGGCGGCGTGTTTGTTCCATCCCGGGTGGTCGGCTGCCGGGGTGACGTCACGGGCGCAATGCCCGGGACGGATTCACCAGCCGACGGATCTCCACGTGCGACCGGAATCAGGAGTCCCGCATATGACACGTACGTCGTGGGCAGGGTTGCCCAAGGTGTCTGCGGTCATCGCTCTGCTGATGGGATCAGCCGCGATGGCGCAGGCACAGAACGCAACCGTTCAGGGCAAGGTGACGACCGACCAGGGCCGTCCCATTGAAGGCGCGAACGTCTTCATTACCGAGATGAACGTCTCGATCGGCACAAACGCTACCGGCAACTACACCATCACCATCCCCGGCGCGCGCGTGCGCGGTCAGAGTGTGGTGCTGCGTGCGCGTTCCATCGGCATGAAGCCGGAGCAGGCGGCCATCGTGCTGCGGCCTGGCGTCATCACGCAGAACTTCGTGCTGCCGGCCGACGTGAACCGCCTCAGTCAGGTCGTCGTGACGGGTGTTGCCGGCGCAACGGAACAGACAAAGGTGACGTTCTCCCTCGCACGTGTGGACAGCGCGGACATGCCGGTTTCCGGCGTCAACCCGCTGACGCAGCTCCAAGGCAAGGTCGCCGGTGCCGCGATTGTATCGAGCTCCGGCCGCCCGGGCGCGCAGCCCGCCGTGCTGTTGCGTGGCCCGACGTCGATCAATGCCTCGGGTCGCGGTCAGGACCCGCTCTACATCGTCGACGGCGTGATCCTCAACGGTCCGCTCCCCGACCTGAACTCCCTCGACATCGAAAGCATCGAAGTCGTGAAGGGCGCGGCCGGTGCCTCGCTCTACGGTGCACGCGCCGGCAACGGTGTGATTCAGATCACCACCAAGACCGGCAAGGGTGGTGGTGAGAATGTCGTGCGCTTCGGCTTCCGCACGGAAGTCGGCGGCGGTGACATCTACAACAAGGTGCCGCTCGCACAGAGCAACTTCCTGCAGACGGATGGCACGGGTCAGCTCTACTGCTCCAACGACGCCATCGCGGCTGCGGCGGGCACCTACAGCCAGCCCTGCGTGCGCAAGATCGATATCTACGCCGAAGCGCTGCGTGTCAACGAGCTCGGTGGCGATTTCGCACTCAACCCGCAGAGCTTCCGCTACGACGGCGGCATCGCACTCGCGCTCTCGCAGCGCCAGCTCGCGGGCCTCTATCAGGTGAATCCGTGGCCCGTCACCTATGACGCGGTGAACGCGACAGTCACCAACGGCTCGTTCCAGACCAGCAACGTCGACGTGACCGGCAAGTACCAGGGTGCGAACTTCTTCGGCAGCGTCTCGAACACTGGACAGACCGGCTCGATCCGCGGCCTGACGGGCCTCAAGCGCAACACGGTGCGCCTCAACGTCTCGCAGCAGTTCGCGCAAAAGTGGACGGTCAGCCTGAACACGTTCTACAGTCGCCTCGAGCAGGACGGCATCAACCAGGACGGCGGCAACGGCTTCTTCCGCCTGACGCGTGTGCCGGCGTACGTGGACCTGCTGGCCAAGGACGCCTTCGGCCGCATCTACATCCGGTCCAACCCGCTCAACCAGGGCGGGCAGAATGACAACCCGATCTACAGCTTCGAGAACTCGGAGCGTCAGGACAGCCGCGACCGGTTCCTCGGCAACACGGACGTGAAGTTCACGCCGTTCTCGTGGCTCGACATTCAGGGCCAGTTCGGTTACGACCGCTCGAACGGCTCGTTCTTCGCACTCGGTGATCGTGGCTTCCGTACCACGACGTCGTCACCGGCCACGAACAATGGTTTCATCTCGCGTGGTTCGTTCGTCGACCAGTCGTACAACACGAGCTTCAACGCGGTCGCACGCCATCAGTTCGGCAAGCTCAATGCAAAGCTCAACGCGCGATATCTTTATGAGCAGCAGGATGGCACGTCGCTCGGCAACTCGGGCAGCAACATTCCATTCCCCGGGCTCCAGAACTCCGGCTCGCTGGTGCAGAACCTCGGTATCAGCTCCGGGCAGGCCTCGGTGCGCGGCATCGGCATGTTCCTCAGCACAGACCTCGACTACAACGACAAGTACATCCTCTCGGGCCTCATTCGTCGGGACGGCTCGTCGTTGTTCGGTGCCGGCAATCGCTGGGCGACGTTCGGACGCGTCTCCGGCGCCTATCGCCTGAGCCAGGAAAAGTGGTGGCCGTCGGCACTCATCAATGAATTCAAGTTGCGCGCATCGCGCGGATCGGCCGGCGGCCGTCCGAGCTTCCCGGCGCAGTACGAGACGTTCACGGTGAGCACCGGCGTCATCAACCCGACGTTGCTTGGCAACCGGTTGCTGAAGCCGGAAATCAATACCGAAACGGAACTCGGCGTCGACGCGGAAATCCTCAGCAAGTACGGCCTCACGGTCACGTACGCGCAGTCCACGATTGCCGACCAGATCCTGCCGGTGCCTCAGCCGACCGTGACGGGCTTCAGTTCGCAGTGGCAGAATGCCGGCGAGTTGCAGAACAAGGTGTGGGAAGTGTCGCTCAACATTCCGCTGATCAGTCGGCCGAACGTGTCATGGTCGACGCGCTTCAACTTCGACCGTGTGCGCTCGCAGATCACCAAGCTCGGCGTGCCGGAGTTCTTCTCGGCCACGAACCTGCAGGGCGCGGACAACTCGTTCCGCTTCGCGCAGGGCGAGAATCTGGGCACGTTCTATGGCCGTCGCTGGGTGCGTCAGTGCAGTCAGCTGCCGACCGCGTTCGTGTCACAGTGCGGCGCCTACAACAGCGGTCGCGAATACGAAGCGAATCGTGACGGCTTCATCGTCTACACCGGCGGGAAGAGTCAGGACAGCGCCTACACCAACAACTACTTCCAGGCGCAGCTTCCGCTCGTCGGCGGCCTGTCGGCCGGTCCGTGGGGTCAGCGTCTGAACTACGGCATGCTGATCCAGCTCCGTGATTCCGTGACGGGCAACCTCACGCAGCAGAAGCTCGGTGGCGTGCTGCCGAAGTACCGCTGGAACACGAGCCAGACGTTCAGCTACAAGCGGCTCAATCTGTACGGCCTGTTCGATGCCACGGTCGGCCAGAAGGTTTACAATCAAGGCCTGCACTGGTCGCTTGGCGACTTCGCCACGCGCCAGCAGGACCAGCAGAACGAGAGCGTCACGACGGTTCGTCCGATCGGGTACTGGTGGCGCGGTGGTCCGCCGATCAACGGCGCGGGCATCGGTGGCTTCTACGATCTGCTGAGCGCCAGCGAATACTCGACGGAAGACGCGACGTATGGTCGTCTGCGTGAAGTCTCGGCGAGTTATCGTGTCGGCAAAGTCGGCGGCGTGGGGAACTGGACGGTCGGGCTCGTCGGTCGCAACCTTCTGACGATCACGAGCTATCGCGGCTTTGATCCGGAAACGGGTCTGACGGGTGGCCAGCTCGGTTCCGCCGTGCTGAACGGCGTCGATCGCTACGGCTTCCCGAACCTCCGCACCTTCACCTTCTCGCTCGGCTCGAGCTTCTGAGCCGGACCGGAACTGGCGCGACGCTGATTGGCGGCGCGCCGGAACCGGGCCTCAACAAACGAGACCAATACATGCAGATCAGAATCCTCCGACTGGCCGCGCTCACGAGCGCAGTCAGCCTGGCGGCCTGCGGTGACCCGCTCAGCGTGACCAACAAGAATGTGGTCGACGTCACGGCGGCGCAGCAGACCGCTCAGGGTATCGAGCAGATCATCGGCAAGTCGTTTCAGGCGATGTTCGTCGGCCAGTACAACAGCGGCGGCGTGAACCTGCAGGCGATGAACATGGCGCACGAGAGCAGTTCCTCGCTCGGCAATTTCGGCATGGGCCTGCGCAACGGCGTGCCGCGCGTCACGATCGACAACTCGCGCGCGAACGCGACGGCCTCCGGCACGAATGCCGACTTCTCGGTGCTCACGCGGCTAGCCCGACAGAATGTGAACGCGCTGCGATCGCTCGACAACATCCCGGCCAGTTCGGCGCCGACTGCTGGACGTGCGCGGGCGTTCGGGTATTTCGTGCTCGGGTATGCGATGGGAAATCTGTCCGCGATCTACGACTCGTCGGCGATCCTGACGCCCTCGCGCACACCAGCCGATTCGCTGTTCGGTGCGGCTCAGGTGAACGTAGCGGCGCTGGCCATGCTCGACTCGGCCATCGCCATCGCGCGCGGACCGGGCGGCGCAGCGCCGAACTTTCCGATTCCGGCTGATTTCATGACCGGCACGGCCATCGACACTACGCAGTTCATTCGGATGGTGCGGTCGTACAAGGCGAAGTTCCGCGCCAATGTCGCGCGGACACCGACGGACCGCGCTGCGGTGGACTGGGAAGCTGTGCGCGGCGATGCGGCGGCGGGCATCACGGCGAACATCAACGTGTCGCTCGATCCGTCGATTGGCTGGCAGAACAGCGACATGACCACACTGATGCAATTCCTCGGCTGGCATCAGACGCCGTATTTCATCATCGGCATGGCCGACACGACGGGTGCGTACAGCACCTACCTGTCGCAGCCGATCACTGGCAGCCCGTCCCGCAACGGCGCGGTGTTCCTTGTTCGCACGCCGGACAAGCGGTTCCCGGTTGGTGAGACCCGCGCAGCACAGCAGGCGTATCAGAGCGACATCGTGCCGCTGAGCGGCGTGTACTTCCGCAATCGTCCGAGTGGTCAGGACACTGGCAACAACGCCGACCCATGGTCGAATTCGCAGTACGACAACTTCCGCTTCCGGCCGATCCGCGACGCAAATGGCATCGGGTCGTGGACACTCATGTCGGTCGTCGAAGTGCGGATGCTGCAGGCTGAGGCGCTGATGCGCCTCAATCGCACGGCAGAAGCGATTCCGCTGATCAACACAACGCGCACGGCGAATGGTCTGGCCGTGATTCCGACGACACTCGCGTCGACCGATCCAGTGCCGGGTGGCAATGCGTGTGTGCCGAAGGTGCCGCAGCCTGGTGTGTTCACCACAGCAGTGTGCGGATCTGTCTTCGAAGCGATGAAGTGGGAGAAGCGGCTGGAGACGCAGATGACCGGCTATAGCCAGTGGTTCTTCGATGCGCGCGGTTGGGGAGACCTCCCGGTCGGCACAAGCCTGTCGTGGCCGGTGCCGTACCAGGAACTCGACTCACGAGCCAAGCCGCTGTACAGCAACTCGACCGCACAAGTCGCCGGAGCCAGCACGTATGGTCTTGGCCGTGGCAGCGGATTCTGAGTGATGACGTTCTCGACGTTCCTCCGTGTCTCGACTGTTGTGCTGGCCGCCACTGGGCTGTCCGCCTGCTACGAGTACGTGCCGATGCAGGTGGCGACCACAGCGAATCCGCGTGTGGAAGTCCTCGTCACGGATCGGGGGCGCATCGAACTCATGCCGCAACTCGGGCAGGGTGTCCTGTCGTTCGAAGGGACGCTCGATGCGCGGCATGATTCGTCGTACGTGGTGCGTGTCGCCGAAGTCACCTACATCAACCGGCAGACCAATCGCTGGAGTGGTGAATCGATCACGGTGACGCAGGAATCGGTGCGCGACATTCGCGTACGACGGATGTCACGCGCCAGGACATTCGCTGTCATCGCAGGTTCAGTCGGCGTCGGTCTCGCGTTCGTGCTCTCGCGTGGGTTGCTCGGCTTCGGCAACGGGAATTCCGACCCCGGAAACCAAGGCCCGCCGCAAGGTCAGTGACGCGTTTCGTCTACTCTTTTTTCTTCGCATTCCTACTTCCCAGATTCCCATGACCTACCGTCTCCCCCCCGCACTGCGCATCGCGGCCGCCGTTCTGGCGACCGGGTTGATTGTCGCGTGCAGCAAGGACAATGGTCCGACCGTGAACACGTTGGGCCCGCGCGCCCGCGTGCGTGTGATCAACGCGGTGCCCGACACGGGCGCAATGGACTATCGCTTCGTGGACAGCGTCGAGGCGCCCATTGAACTCGGACTCGTGTTCCGCGGTGCGTCGGGCTATCAGCCGTTCAAGGCTGGCACGCGCAAGCTTCGCGCATTCGCGGCCAGTCAGACGCCGTCCATCGTTTTCGGCGCTCCGATCATCGATCAGAGCGTGACGTTGTTGCCGGATGTGTATTACACACTGCTTCACGTCGGTCTCGCGAATACGGCGGGCGGCACGGGTGACAGCATCATCGTGATCCGTGACTCCATCCCGACGCTCGGTGTGCTCGGCACCGGCATCGGCGTGCGCGGTGTGCATGCAATTCCCGGCACTGGTGCGGTGGATGTCTTCACGACACGCACCGTGGCGGCGGCGCTGCCGGCGACACCAGCGTTTGCTGGATTGACGTATGGCAAGACCACACCGTACATCCGCCTTGCGACGCCTGACTCGGTTGCCGCGCGTGTGTCGGTGGTTGGTGCGACGCCAGCCGTTGTGCTCTCCGCGCTTGCCATGGTTGGTCAGGCTGGCACGACGCAGCTGAACCCGATCGGTGGGTCGCGGATCGCGGGCACCTCGTTGTCGGCAGTGGCGTTCCCGGCTGGTCTTGGTGCGCGCGCCACCGGTACGGCCACCACGCCGTCCGTGGTGTGGTTTGTTGACGGCGATCCGCCGGAGACCGTGCCAAGGCTCCGTCCGTAGTCACGTAGTTGAAGGCTTCGCTGGTCAGATGACGGCGCTTCGATCTCGAGGCGCCGTCACTTTTTATGGTACGCTTGTCAGACGCGCTGACAGGCGTCGTGCTACTGATCGTTGGCTTTGAACGCGATCGTCATGCGCACACGTTGCGCGACAGGTTGCTCATTCCGTCGCGCGGGCGCGAAGGTGAACAGCGCCAGGCCATCGATCACCGCGTCACCGAACGCGCGATGTGTGGCCGAGAGCACCTTCGCCTTGCGTGCGTCGGGCCGTCCGTCGCTGGCGACGACCAGTTCGAGCGACACTTCGCCGTTGATGGCTTTGCGGCGCAACGCGACGGGATACACCGGCGTCACGCTGCGCGATGTGTCCAGCTGCGCGAGTTGGTCCACGTCGCCCGCTTCGAAGATGAGCGAATCCGGAATCGCATCACCACGCGCGAGGCGCGGCTCGGGCATGTACGTATCGGAGCGTCGCGACCAGATGACGATGGTACCGCAGCGACTGCCGTTGTTGAGCGCGAGAAACTCTGGCGGCGTGCGTGACGCGTCCGGATAGACCTCGACGCCGGCCAGCCCGCGCGGATCGAAAGCCTCGGTATTGATCTCCCCGATCGTGGACTGCGCCATCCCATCGATGATGAGGAGTGGGAAGCAGCGATCCCGGGCACGACCGCCGGTATTGCGGCCGCCAACGGCGGGGCGCATGCCAAGTTCACCGAGACCGTTGACGGTGCGCAGCACATCGCTCAGTCGCTGTGCATTACGCTGCAACATTTCTGCGTGTGTGAAGAACACGCCTTCACCGCGCGCGCGTCGTTCATAGAACGAGGCCAGCGGTCCGCTGTACTGGGGCCGGCGTGCGGCGGAGACTGTGACGGTGCTCAAGCGCGCAGCGATCGGATCGAGGGTGACTTGCGTGACCATCGATGGCACGCCACACGACGGAAACAGCATCAGGCGCGCGGGCGCGTAGCCGAGTCGGCGAACGCGGGCGTAGACGGGCGTGTCGGAGCCGAGGATGAAGCGCGCGTCGCCAGCGGAATCGGTGCGCACGGCGCCATCACCCACGATCACGGTGGCGTCGAACAGCGATGCCCCGCTACTGTCACGAACGGACACCGCCGCTGCACAGACAGGCGCACTTTGCGCCTGCGCCGCGGTGGCGGGGACTGTCAGAAACGCGGCCAGGAGGGGAACTTCAATTCGCCTGAATCGTAGCACTTCGGAACCAGTGAACATTCGTGTCTTGGGCGGGGCGAGGGTCGACATGATGCAGCATCCCGCAGTACCGCGACGCGTCGTGAGAATCTGGCATGGTGCGCTGTTTCTGGCTGCATCGAGCGGCGTCGCTTCGCTGGCGGTCGCGCCGTCGGGTCGAGGTGAGACCACCGCCGCGCGTGACACGGTTGCCCGATCGACGCTGATCGGGGTCGTGCGCGACTCGCTTGGCAGCGTCGTGCCCGGTGCCACGTTGCGCGGTGACAGCGGTCGTATCCGGACAACGACTGACAGCGTCGGGCGTTTCGGCCTTGCCGGTGTGCCGGCCGGGACATCGCGGGTCGACGTGCGGCAGCGTGGTTATACACCGCTCGTTTTCGACTTCGAGATCGCGCCAGCGTTGACGGTTGAGCTGTCGCTGCGCCCTGTCGCTGAACCGGTGCTGTCGCACGTCGTGGTAGACGCTGTCGATTCGGTGGGCATTCCCGGCCGGCGCACTGTCATCGAGGGTCGAGTCGTGAACGACACCGGAGGCCCGGTTGCGGGCGTGTCGGTTGACGGCATGTCGACGGTCGTCGCAGCGACAACCGGCGCGCATGGTCGGTTCCAGCTCGCGAATGTCGACTCCCCATGTCTTCCTGCGCTTTCCCAAGTGCCGTGTGGGCTCGGCGTGCCGATCGACGGCGTGACCATCGCCGCGCCCCGATATCGCGCTGGATCGTTTGTTCGACGCGAAGCACGTCAGGGCGCTGGGGGTGTACACGACGGGCAGGGAAGTGCCCCTCGGTTTTCAGCAGCCGACGACGCGGTGTGGCGCAATTCTCGTCTGGACCCGGTGACGGCGAACGGGTGACCGGACATTCACAGTCTCGAGTTGATGCCGACCTTTTGCCGGGCCCGCGCAACCATCCTCGACTGATTCGGCTATTTTGCGGGTGATGCGACGATTCCTGACACAGACGCTGGCTCTGGCCGCGCTCACGATGCCCCTGACGGCCGGATCGCTGGTGGCGCAGGTTGCCACGCCGCCGGCACCACCGCGCGACACGACCGCCACTGCCACAATCATCGGCGTGGTGCTCGACAGCCTCGGCAAGCCCGTCGGCCGCGCCTTGGTGCGGGTCGCAACCGGCTCGCCGTCGACGACGACAGATGCGCAGGGACAGTTCCGGTTGGCCGGCGTGCCGGCCGGTGAGGCGCGCGTACAGGTCACCAGCGACGGGTATGCGCCGCTCGGATTCGAGTTTGCGATCGCGGTCAACGTGACCGTGTCGCTCAAGCTCACATTGCTGCCGGCACCACCCGCGCCGCAGGCGCCGGTGGCACCCGCCGTCACGGAGCCACCGGCCGGGGGTGTGAGCGCCGGGCCGCCGGACACGATCCAGGCGCCGCCGGGCCGGACCTCGATTTCCGGCAAGGTGGTGGACTCCGCCGGCAAGCCGATTTTTGGTGCGTCAGTGCAGGCGATCTCGACGAACCTCGCCACGGTCACGGATTCCGGCGGGCGCTTCCGCGTGCAGAACCTGACGCCGGGCCTCGTGTTCGTGCGCGTGCGCAAGATCGGATATCTGTCCGAGTATTTCCCGCTGCAGACGGAATCCGGTCGTGTGGCGACGTTGACGGTGAAGCTGCGTCCGGCATCCAGCGCGCCCTCGTTGGCGCGCGTCGAGGTGCGCGCCGATGCCCGACGCGACGCGCGCATGGTGGGCTTCTACGAGCGCATGCGGCTGGGCAACGGAATATTCGTGGAGCGCGAGGAGCTGCTGCGCCGCAACGCATCGAGCGTGAGTGACGTGCTGCGCGGGAGGAATGGGGTGAACATCATTCGCGACGGGAGCAACAATCCGATGGTGTTCGGGCGCAACCTGACCGGGGCGGGCTATTGCGCGATGGGTGTGCTGGTCGATGGTGTGTTCGTGAACACGACGGGGATGAGTATGGACCAGCTGGTGAATACGCAGGATGTGCGGGCGATCGAGGTGTACAAGACCGGTCCTGCGGTGCCCTCGGAGTTCCAGCGCCGCGAAACGGATTGCGGGGCGGTGTTGATCTGGACGCGGTGAGCTGAGCGTTGCATGTGCGAACGCCCGCGACGATGTGTCGCGGGCGTTTTTTGTGCAGTGGAATGACGACGCCTGAGCACGTGTCGCCGGCGATCGCTGCCGTATCAAGGTATCAGCGGATTTTGTCTTTGGAGTTTTGTCCGTCGACCGTCGACGGTTGAAGGCGAGCCGCAGCGGACGCGATGACGC
>JANLPZ010000052.1:0-68576 GCA_031367535.1 Gemmatimonadaceae bacterium | reverse complement strand
TTCACGGGGAACCGCGGGGGAATAACAAGTGCTTTTGAAACAGCGTCTCGCAAGTGCAGTTTCAAAAGCCTTTTGCAGTTGCACTTCCCCGCGTTTTCCCGCGCGCCCCGCGAGAAAACTGTTCGGTTGAAATGCTGTAGTACTCTCTGTGGCTCCGTGCCTCTGTGCGAGACCAGCAGTCCTAAGATCACCGATACTACACTGAACCTGACGGAGCGAGCGACGCATGCATCAGATGATTCGAACGAGGACGGAGCACGATGGGCCGCTGATGTCACGCGTCGTGGCGGGGGCGTGGCGAATGGCTGATTGGGGGTGGTCGCCGCAGGAGCGGTTGCGGTGGATCGAGCAGTGTGTGGAGCTTGGTGTGACGACCTTCGATCATGCCGATATTTACGGTGGCTACACCGTCGAGCAGCTGTTCGGCGAGGCGCTCGCGTTCGCGCCGTCGCTGCGTGCGAAGCTGCAGCTCGTGACCAAGTGTGGGATCTGCCTCACAACGCCGAACCGGCCCGCGTATCGCGTCAAGCACTACGACACCAGCTTCGAGCATATCGTGAGCAGTGTCGAGAACTCGTTGCAGATGTTGCACACGGAGCAGATCGAGCTGCTGCTGATCCATCGGCCCGACGCACTGATGGACGCCGATGTGGTGGCCGCAGCGTTCACACATCTGCAGCTGCAGGGTAAGGTGCAGCACTTTGGCGTGTCGAACTTCTCGGCAGCGCAGTTCGATCTGCTGGCGAGCCGGTTTCCGCTCGTCACGAATCAGATCGAGTTGCATCCGCTGCATCTCGCGCCGTTGCACGACGGTTCACTGGATCAATGTCAGCAGCGTCGGTTGCAGCCGATGATCTGGTCGCCGCTGGCGGGTGGTCGGTTGATCACCGGTGATGATGTGGTGGCCGAGCGCGTGCGTGCGGCGCTGTATGCGGTCGGCGGGCGACATGGTGTCAGTGTCGCGACGATTGCCTTCGCTTGGCTGCTGCGACATCCGAGTCGCCCGATTCCGGTGGCCGGGTCGCGCCGTATCGACGCGATGCGCGAGGCCGTCGCTGCGCTCGATGTGTCGCTCGATGTGCAGGACTGGACCGAGATCTGGGCCGCCGGGAGTGGGCATGAGGTGCCCTGAGCCGTAGGTTCTCGTGTCGGTTTGTGGTGGCACCACGTCACTGGCCAAGGCGGACGACGCATGCGGCAGCGGTTCAGGGACCACAGAACTCGCTTTGGCGTGCTGCTGCTCGGTGTCGGCGGCGTCACCCTGATCGGGACGGCATGCGGTTTGTTTACGCTCGGCCGTGACACATCGGCGCCGACGTCCCTGCCGCCTCGCATCGACAACACGGCGCGCATTGCGGCGATCACGGCCAGTGCCAACAGCAGCACAGGGCTGTGCGCGGACATCCGCCCGTTCTACTGGGAGATCGGCGATCGCCTGGGTCGGGTCGCTGGCGGCACGGTGAACCGGGCGGGCTCTTCGACGACGTACGAGGCACAAACGCCCATGCCGATCGGGGCCGCGTCGCAGTGGATGTACGCGGTCTATGTGGCGCAGCGACGTCAGGCCATCCTGACGCTCGAGGATCTTCAGTTGCTCACGCTCCGCAGTGGCTATACGGGTTTCAGCGCGAGCCCGTGCGATGCATCCGACACGGTGGAGCAATGCGCCTCGCGCGGGATGAATAGTGTGCTGAATTCGTCGCATGTCGGCAAATTCTTTTACGGGAGCGGCCACCTGCAGCAGCATGCGGTGCAGCCCGCGCCCGGCATGAGTCTTGGGAGTCTGACGACGGCGGCCCTCGGCACCGAACTGCAGCGAGTCCTCGGCACCGACATCGACCTCGCTTTCACGACGCCACAGCTCGCGGATGGGATCCGGTCGACGCCCGCCGGTTACGCCCTGTTTCTGCAGAAAATCCTGGGCAGCAAACTCCGCTTCGGCTTCCTGCTCGGCACCAACGCGACCTGCACCAGTCCCGGCACCTGCGCCACCGCGATTTCCACGCCGCTCGGCACGGACACGAACTGGTCCTACTCGATTGGCCACTGGGTCGAGAACGACGCACCGCTCGGTGACGGCGCGTTCAGCAGCCCGGGGGCGCTGGGCTTCTATCCGTGGATCAATGCGGGCGTGGATACTTATGGACTCATCGCGCGTGTCGATTCCGCTGGAGGCATCCTGCCCTCCGCGCGGTGTGGTGCGTTACTCCGGAAGTCGTGGTTCACCGCTGTCGCTCAATAACTGCACGAGATCCCGATGAAATGTGCGCTTCGCGTTTTTGCACTGCTGGTCAGCACCACGCACTTGCTGCACGCTGATCCGTACACGCGCCAGCCGATCGACGTCCAGCACTACCACTTTGTGATCACGCTCAGCGACAGCACCGATCGCATCGATGGTCACGCGACGATCCGCTTCACGGCGCTGACGGCGGGCGTGCGCAGTGTCTGGCTGGATCTGTCGGGTGCGACACCGGCGCGGCAGGGTCGCGGCATGACTGTCAGTCGTGTGCTGCGCGGTGGCGCGCCATTCGCGTTTCGTCACGAGGGAGACCGGCTCACGATCACACTCGATCGTCCGACGACCGTCGGTGCGGAGATCGAGCTCGAGGTGTTCTACGCGGGCATTCCCGCCGACGGGTTGCAGATCAAGCCGACGCCGCACGGGGATCGGGCGTTCTTCTCCGACAACTGGCCCGACAAGGGACATCACTGGCTGCCGCTGATCGATCACATCGCCGACAAGGCGACGATGGAGATGGATGTCACGGCGCCGTCGCACTATCAGGTGATTTCGAACGGAACGCGCGTCGAGCAGACGGACGATCCACGCGGCTCGCGTCGCACGGTGTGGCGCGAGTCGGTACCGATCGCACCGTGGCTCTATGCACTCGGCGTCGCACATTTCGCGGTCCAACACGTGGACGACTACGCTGGCATTCCGATCGAGACGTGGGTCTTCACGCAGCAGCGGGACGCCGGTTTCCACGACTTTGCGATTCCGACGAAGGATGCACTCGCGTTCTACAGTGAGTGGGTCGGACCGTTCTCGTACGAGAAGCTCGTGAATGTGCAGTCGAACTCCGTGAGCGGTGGGATGGAAGCCGCGTCGGCGATCTTCTACAGCGCCGGCAGCGTCGCCGGCACACGACCGCTGCGCTGGCGCAACGTCGTCATCCATGAGATTGCGCATCAGTGGTTCGGCGATGCGGTCACCGAGTCCGACTGGAACGATGTGTGGCTGAGCGAAGGGTTCGCGACGTACTTCACGCTGCTCTTCATCGAGCACGCGTACGGTCGCGACGAGTTCGCGAATGGACTGCGTGACTCGCGGAAGACCGTCATCGCCTTCGATGCGAAAACGCCCGACTATCATGTTGTGCATGCGAATCTGACCGATATGGCGAACGTCACGTCGGCGATGACGTATCAGAAGGGCAGCTGGGTGCTGCACATGTTGCGCAGCGAGATCGGCGATGACCGATTCTGGTCGGGCATTCGCGACTACTACGCCCGCCATCGCAACGGCAACGCGACGACCGCGGATTTCCGGTCTGCGATGGAGCGGGCGGCCGGGCGCGATCTCGGGCCGTTCTTTCAGCAATGGCTCTATCGCGGTGGTGTGCCAAAACTGACGGGCACATGGCGCTGGGACGCGGCGGCGAAGCAGGTGATCGTCGAACTCCACCAGACCCAACCCGGCGAGCCGTTCCGACTGCCGATAGAGATTGGCATCACAATTCCCGGTGCGAAGCCTCGCACCGAACGCGTCGACCTTTCCGCGCGCGACGGCCGCTATGTTTTCGCCGCAGACACCGCCCCGGCAACCGTCGAACTGGATCCCGATGTCAAGCTCCTGTTCGACGGCGTCCTCGAGCGGCGCTAGTCCTTTCGTGCTCGAACTGCATGTCTCACACAGAGCAGCGGAGCAACAGAGATCCGGGGCTTCTACAGCATTCATCGAACAATCTTCACGCGGGGCCCGCGGAGGACGCGGGGAAGTGCAACGGCAAATGCATTGGTAACAGCGTCTCGCGAGCGCAGTTCAAAAAGCATTTGCTTTTCCCCGCGCCCCCCGCGCCCCCCGCGGGCCCCGCGTGAAAATTGTTTGCCCGAATCGTGTAGGACTCTCTGTGGCCCTGTGGCTCTGTGCGAGACAAGCTGTTGACAAAATGCCAGAACTGACGCGATTTCACGAATTTCCGGGAATGTTCTGATGCGAATGATTCGTGCTGGACTCGCGCTGATGTGCGCGGTGATGGCGACGCCGTTGGCGGCGCAGCGGACGACGAAGGCGCTCACGCCGGCGGATCTGCGGACGCGACTGTTTGCCATCGCGCACGACTCGATGATGGGCCGGGCGCCTGGTGATGCGGGTGACTTCAAGGCAACGACCTACATCGCGGCCGAGTTCGCGCGCATCGGGCTCAAGCCCGCTGGTGACAACGAGACGTGGTTCCAGGTCGTGCCGTTCTTCCGGCGCGCACCGGATACGCGTGACACGCTGCGTATCGATGGCGTGATTGCGAAGCTCGGCGTGGATTACGTGCCTGTGCCTGGCAACGCGCTTTCGCGACCAATGGATGGTGTGACGGTCGTGTATGCGGGCCTCGCGTCGGACACGTCGACGTGGATCGACGCCGCGGCCGCTCAGGGCAAGGCGCTCTTGTTCAGCGTGCTCCCACCTGAGCGTCGCACGACAGCCACACGGCGCACCAACATCAACGCGATCCGACTGTCGCCGCGATTCGCTGGTGCGGCGACGTTGCTCGTCGCGGAACTCGATGCCGCTGGTTCGAGCACGGCGGCGGCGTACATGACCGGCAGCCTCGTGCTCGACACCACATGGACGTCGGTGCCGACGCTCGCGCTGGTCACCAACGCCTTCGCGATCAAGTTGCTGGGACGTGATGTGTACAGTGCGAACCCCGGCACGGTCGGCCGGATGCTCAGTGGCGGGACGCGAGTCGGAATATTCCCGCTGGAATTCGCAGCGCGCAACGTGGTCGGCATTCTGCCCGGGACCGATCCGAGCGTGAACGGGCAGTATGTGTCTCTGACAGCCCACAACGATCATGTTGGCTTCGACCATGCGCCGGCCGATCACGATTCGCTGCGTGCCTTCAATGCCGTTGTCCGTCCAATGGGTGCTGATTCACCGAGCCGTGACGCCACATCAGGCGAAGCGACGCGCGTACGGCAGATTCTCGATTCACTGCGAGCGATTCGCCCGACGCCCCGTCCCGACTCGATTCGCAACGGCGCTGACGACGATGGGTCGGGCACCGTGGCGCTGCTCGAGATTGCCGAGGCGCTCAAGAGCGGTAAGGCGCTGCGCCGCAGTATCCTGTTCGTGTCGCACACGGCCGAAGAATTCGGGCTGCTCGGCTCGCGCTGGTACACCGATCATCCGACGGTGACTCGTGATTCGATCATTGGCGAGATCGACATGGACATGATCGGTCGCGGGAGTGTGCACGACCTGCCCGACGCCGGTCCGCGGTATCTCGAGGCAATCGGCATGCGGCGGCTGAGCACCGAGTTCGGCGACGTCCTGAGCGCCGTCATGGCGCGCCAGAAGCAGCCGTTCGATTTCAATCTGACCTTCGACGCGCCTGGCCATCCGCTCCAGTACTACTGCCGCGCTGACCACTACAGCTACGCGCGCTACGGCATTCCAGCGGTCGCATTCTCGCGCGGTGAACACATGGACTACCACCAGGTCACCGACGAAGCGCAGTACATCGACTACGACGCCCTCGCCCGCGTCGCCACCTTCGTGAAGGACGCCGCCGTCGAACTGGCCACACGTCCTGATCGCCCGAAACTCGACAAGCCCAAGACCGACCCCAACGCGCAGTGCCGTCAGTAACTGCTGGCCTCGCACAGAGCCGCAGAGCAACAGAGGGTTCGGAGCTTCTACAGCGTTTGCCAAAAACTTTTCACGGGGGACGCGGGGAAAAGCGAAGACTTCTGAAACTACGTTCGCGAGACGCAGTTTCAGAAGCTTTTTGCAGTTGCTCTTCCCCGCATCCCCCGCGGGCCCCCGTGAAACCAGTTTTTTCGTGAGCGTAGGAGATCCAGACCTCTGTTGCTCTGCGGCTCTGTGTGAGACCAGCAGTTGAGAGTCAGCGCCGCGGAAGTTCGTAGAGTGAGCGGGTGAAGGTTTCGACGATGCGGTCGGCGTCGGGGAGAGTCAGGGGCATCGGGCCGCGGATCTTGATGACGTTGTGAAATGGCCCGTCGGTGCCGACCAGCACGCCGCGTTCGCGCATGCGGTTGACCACGAACGTTGCTTCCTCGGGTGCGGGTTCGAGTGTGGTGCGATCGCGCACCAGTTCGACGCCGAGGAACAGGCCGGAGCCGCGCACATCGCCCACGTACTCGAACTGTTTCACCAGCGGTGACAGCCCGCTCAAGAGCCGCTTGCCGACGGTCAGCGCATTGTGCTGCAGCTTCTCGTCGAGCGTCACACGCAGCGTCGTCCGGCCCGCGACACACGCGGCCGTGCTTCCGCCGAACGTGCTGAAATACTCCATGCCGTTGTTGAATCGATCGGCAATCGCACGCGTCGTGATCACCGCGCCCATCGGATAGCCGTTCGCCATCGGCTTGCCGAGTACGACGATGTCCGGCGTGACATCGTGCGCCTCGAATGCCCAGAAGTGTGTGCCAAGGCGTCCGAATCCGGTCTGCACTTCATCGGCGATGCAGACGCCGCCCGCACCGCGCACGCGGGCGTACACATCACGAAGAAATCCGCGCGGCAGCAGAATCTGCCCGCCCACGCTCGGGCATGTCTCCGCGATGTAGCCGCACACGCCGCGTCCGCCATCCTGAACGCGCGCGATCACATCACCAACGCGCGCGGCAAACCATGCACCCGCGTCATCACGCACGTCGCGATTGCGGTAGACGTCGGGGATTGGTGAGGTGTGCACCCAGTCCGGCGCACCCGTGCCGCCCGGGCCGGCATGTTTGTACGGACTGATGTCGATCAGCGTGGTGGTATGGCCATGATAGGCGGCATCCATCACAATCAGGTCGCGCTGCTGCGTGTACGTGCGCGCGAGACGGAGCGCGAGTTCGTTCGCTTCGCTGCCCGACGCGGTGAAGTAGCAGACACTCAATGAGTCGGGAAGCAGCGCCGTCAATTCTTCGGCGTAGCTGGTGAGTTGCGCCTGCAGGTAGCGCGTATTCGTGTTCAGCACCGCCAGCTGTTCACTGACGGCGCGCACGACTCGTGGGTGACAGTGGCCCACGTGTGCGACGTTGTTGTAGCCATCGATGAAACGGTG
The DNA here is from genome assembly GCA_031367535.1 of Gemmatimonadaceae bacterium. Classification (GTDB taxonomy): domain Bacteria; phylum Gemmatimonadota; class Gemmatimonadetes; order Gemmatimonadales; family Gemmatimonadaceae; genus JACMLX01. The sequence continues at coordinate 61,278 of JANLPZ010000052.1, read as the reverse complement.
GGCATTCTCGTCGAACAGGTACTGCGCATGGCCGCGCACGATGTTGAGCGGTAGCGCACCGTACGACACGCTGAGGTTCTCGCCGATGTGCGCCTTGCGCGATGCGGCGATCTGCGGCTTCGGTGGGTGATGCGGCAGGCGATCAGCCGGGATCTGCAGCAGCAGATTGGGATCGGGGCAGATACTGTGCCAGACGGCGCGCTGACTCGCGCGCACCGCGCCGTCCACGTTGCACGGCACATCGAGCATGTCGGTGATCAGCTGCACGTGCACATGCGCCCACCAATTGCCGTTCGTCGGCGCGCTGCCGATGCGTGCGAACTGTGTGCCCCGCGTGACGAGCTGGCCGATGCGCAGTCCGTCGAGCGACTCGCGCGTCAGGTGACCGTAGAGTGTGTAGAAGTCCACCGGGTCATCGCCGGTGGTCGTGTGCCGCAACACGATCAGCGGGCCATAGTCATGGTGGTGATCCGCATCCTCGAACCCGTGCACGACACCGTCCAGTGGCGCGTAGAGCGGTGCACCTGCCGACAACGACAGGTCGAGCCCGATGTGGATCGTACGCGGCTCGGCGGCGCGCGCTTCGTTCGGCCAATGATAGATGAGTCGCGCTTCGTCATACCCGCCGGCGCCGATGCGCGCGCCGTGCGCCGCCAGCACGCGTTGCACACGACGATCGAGTTCCGCCGGTGCGTTCTCGGAATTGTCACTCGAAATGAGAGTGCTGCCCGCACTGAAATCAAGCGGCGCGACGGGCGTCGTACGCAGGTCGCGACCGAGCAGTGGGGCGATCATGGATGCATTCGCCTGAAGCCACTGCGTCACACGTGCCGCGTGTGGCACCGCCGGCAGTCCGCAGGCGTGGCGGAAGGTAAAGTGAGCGAGGCGCGGATGGATGGCGGTGAGCACGGGAAGCGTCGTGGTGATCGGTCCCTGGCTGATGCCGAGGTAATCGTCTTCCGGACGCTCCGCCTGCTGCTTTGCGGCCATGCACGCGCTGACGCAGAGGCGCATGCACATCAGCGAAAACAGCGCGGCAATCTCCGCTTCCGTGAGTGGGTGCGTCTGCTGATATCCGGCGACGACCGCTGCGGCGGCCGAGAGTGGGTCCTCTGCACTGAGCGCGACATACGCCATCGCGATCGCGACATCGTTGACGGTGTGCGAGTACACCATGTCGCCAAAATCGATGATCCCCGTCACCTGCTGCAGCGTTTCGTCGACGAGGAGATTGTAGTCGTTGGCGTCGGAGTGGATGATGCTCTTCCGGAACCCCGGCAAATTCGGCACGACGTGTGTCGCGTGGTACGCGGCGAGGGTGGCGATATGCGAGGCGATCGCGCCGTCAGTGACCAGCGGCAGCAGATCGTGCACGACCCGATGGGCGTTGGCGAGATCCCAGTGAAAGTCGCGATGGAACGCCGGATGGTCGAACGATTCGAGTGCGCGATCGAACCGGCCGAGTGCGCGTCCGATGTTGCGGCGCAGGGCATCGGTGTGGAGCGGGGTCGATCCGAGGGTCTGACCGGGGAGCGCGGTGATCAGTCGGACAAATCGGCCGTCAATTTCTGTGATCTCGTCGCCAGCCAGCGTCTTCACCACGACCGGCGTGAGGCCGGTGGTGGTGAGGCGGTGCATGACGGCGTTTTCGGCTTCGAGAACAGCGCGGTCTTCGGCAGCGTTCGCGATTTTAAGAACGAAACGCTCCGCTGCATCGGTCCGGAGCATCAGATTGCAGTCGCGTTCGCTAGGCAGCTCGCTCGTCGAGGCGACAATGCCGTACGAGTCGGCCGCGATCCGTGCCGCGTATGTCGGAGAGCTGCGTGCCGTACCGGTCATGTGCGTCGGAGACAGGAAGAAACGTCGCATCGCGGACGCGATGGAATCTACATCCGACTCCGGGATTCAATCGGCACGTCGTCATCGCACGCCTTTTGTGCTGCCCGCTGTTCATTTTATAGCCCAGTCGTCGTGATCCCGCGCATTCCTCGCGCAGCGACCATCGACGACCATCCCGCGTTGTCACGTCTCCCGCGAACGCCCGGTCGCCGCCTGCATCCCTTCGTGTTCCCGCGCACCCGCATCCTTGTGGCCGCTGTCGTGGCGCTGCTGACCGTGCCAGCCGTCTCGGCGCAATCGGTCGCGAGCCGTAGCGCACCGCGAGGGCGATTTCGGATTCCAGTCGATGGTACGAGTGTGCCGATGCTGTCCGGCATGCGACCGATGGTGTACGTCACGATCAACGGCCACGGACCGTTGCGGATGCTGATCGAGACTGGCTCACGGACTTCGTATCTCGTTCCGGAGCAATACGCGGCGACATTCGGTCGCGACTCGGCCCGGCCGTCTGACGTCTATCGCATCGGGGATGCGACACTCACGGGCGTCACGATCCGCCGCAACGGCCGTATCGGATTGCCGAATGTCGACGGGCTGCTCGGTCTCGACGCGCTGTACGATGCCGCCATCACGCTCGACTTTCTGGACGGCGTGATGCGATTTTCGCGCGACACACTGCCGGACGCGAACGGTCGCGACGTGATTCGACTCGGCGTGTCGTCGCTCTTCTGGACCGTGCCGATGCTGCTTGGGACAATGTCGGTCGATGCCATCATCGACACGCAATCCGGCCTCTCGATCTCGGCGTCGCCAGCGAGTGCGGAGCAACTGCAGTTCACGACGCCACCCGTGGCCGTGGGTCGCGCGCGTGGTCCGACCATCGGCAATGTCATCGTCAAGCGCACGCGGCTCGATGCAAACGCAATGCTCGGTGATGCAGAACTGCAGCAGCCCTTGATTGACCTGCTGCCGCTTTCGGCGCCATTGCCGAAGCGCGCGTTCATTCTGGGTCTGCAGGTGCTGACGCACTTCGCATTCACACTCGACCAGCGCGTCGGTCGCGCGCGCTTCGACCGGCCCGACCGCGTCGTACCGGCTCCCCCGCCGGCGTATGCGACCGGGATGAATACGACGCAGCGATCGAACGGCTCGCGTGTCGTCGTGAGTGTGCTCGAGAACTCTGCGTCAGCGGACGCGGGACTCGAGGTGGGCGACGTGATCATGCGCGTCGACGGGCGTATTTCGTCCGGCATGACCGACGTCGAGTGGGTCAATGCAATCGGCGGTCGCGTGCCGCTGCAATTGCGTATTCTGCGCCGCGGTACGGAGCGCGACATTCTCCTCACGCCGCGATACCTGGGATTCTAGCCCTTCCTGTTTCCAGCACTCCAGTTTTTTTGCCGCGAGCTCCAGCGATGATCGCTTCGACATCGCTGTGGCTCTGTACCTCTGTGCGCGACATGCAGTTTCATTCGCATCGAACAGTGACAACAATTGGCCTCGCACAGAGCCACAGTGCCACAGTGAGTTCAACTGAGCGCACACGAATTCTCTCAGGAATCATGTGTGTCGCTCACGCCTTCGGTGTGAAGTGGCCGAGGAAGACTTTTTCCTGACTGGTGAGGCTGCCCTCGCCGGATGCGCTGAGCTTGTCGAGAATGCGCCGTACTTCATCGCGATTGAGTTCGTTCACCTTGGTCAGGTCGACGGCTTTCCAGTCGCCGAGCGCGATCGAGCTGGCAGGTGGTCCGGCGAGTCTCTGTTCCCACTGCTTGGCCGGCGATCGTTTCGCAACGTACGCGAGATAGACGAACGCGCCCACGTAGCCGCCGAGGTGCGCAAAGTGCGCGGTATTGCCGCCGCCGGTGAATCCGCTGAAGATCGAGATGGCGGTCATCACGACGACCAGCGTGCGTGCCTCGACCGGCAGCACCCCCCAGATGTAGATGCGCTCACGTGGAAAGAATTTCGCGAAGGCGAGTTGCACACCGAAGATCGCGCCCGACGCGCCGACGATCGCGACGTAGGGAGTGAAGACCCACGACAGCAGGCCACCCGTGATACCCGAGATCAGGTACAGTCGGATGAACGTCGGTCCACCGAGCCGTGCCTCGACGCGCGGACCGAACAGGTAGAGCGCGAACATGTTGAACGCGATGTGCGACAGCATGCCCGGACTGTGCGTGAACATGTACGTCACGATCGTCCACGGGCGCTGCAACAGGAATGCCGGCACCAGTTCCAAGAGCAGCGTCACCACGGGGAACGTGAGCTGCAGGAGGAACACGATGACGTTGGCGACGATCAGTCGCGTGACCCAGGGTGTCATGTGACTACTCTAACCCCGTCCGCCGGGCCGCGGTGCCATCGGCTCATCCGGCGCGTTCTGGCGGTCCGCTGGGCAACCGATACTCGAACGGGTGCCGCACCGCCTTGCCGTCGTGAGAATACGGATGGGGATACCGGCGTCTCTGATAGTGTTAACAAAACCCGCTCGCACGCATCAGCAGGGATATGCCCGTGTTTCGTCCCCCGCACACCGTGTCGCACTCCGCCGTGCTGGTCCCGGCAGCCGCCCTCTGTCTTGGGTTGCTGGGCTGGATTCGCGGCGATGTCGACGCCGGCCGTGACATTCCGGTCCGGTTCACGCCTGCGTCGCACGGCCGCTCAGTGACGCCCTGCGCGTCGATCGTCGCGCAGCGACGCAGCTCACCCCCACCAGAACGCCGACGCGACGATGCAATACAGCCCGATCAGCGCCAGGCCCTCGAGCCAGATCGATTCACCATCGTAGACCACGAACGCCGTGACGAGCGCCGTCAACAGCAACGCGGCGATGAGCAACGGCGGCAGCACGAGTGTGAGGATCGATCCGCCGAGCACGAATGACAGCAGAACCAGCGCCGGAATCAGGCCCAGTGCGACCTGCAGTGAACTGTTGAGAATTACGCTCACGGCGTAGTCGGCCTGGTTCTTCCACGCCAGCTGAATGCCGACGAGGTTCTCGATCGCATTGCCGGCGATCGCCACCACCACCAGGCCGGCGAACGCATCGGAAATACCAAGCACGCGCATCGCCGGCTGCAATCCTTCGACGAACCAGTCGGAGACGAACGCCGCACCGACGGATGACGCGAGCAGCAGGCCGATGGTCAGCGACATCGGCCACGCCACGTGCCCGGCTTCGATCGTCGGCGCCACCGATGGATCGCCCTTCACGGAAAACCAGATGCTCGCGCCGAGCACCACGAGCAGCACCAGCGAGCAGGCGACGCTGAGTGCGCCTTCATGCGCACTGGCCGGCGCGTGCAGCTCATGCGCGAGCGTCGGGATCATCAGCGCTGCCACGGCGAGCAGCATCAGCGTGACGATCATCTTCGGCGGCTCGGACATGAAGACCTGCTTGCCGTTCTTGAGGCCACCGAGAAACAGCGCGAGGCCGAAGACGAGCAGTGAGTTGCCGAGGATCGAGCCGATCAGCGCCGCCTTCACGACATCGGTCAGCCCCGCGCGGAGCGCGAAGATGCAGACGAAGAGTTCGGGGAGATTGCCGAGCGCGGACTGGAGAATGCCGGTGGCGCCCGGGCCGAGCTTGCTGCCGAGTTGCTCGGTGGCAGCACCGACGATCATCGCCAGCAGCGCCAGCGCCGCCGCCGTGACACCGAACGTGAGCACGACATTCGCGCCGAGATGATGCAGCGTGCCGGCCAGTCCGGTCGCGACCACCGCCATCCCCACCGAAATCCTCTCCTTCCGCTCCATCAGTTCTCCGTTTCGTTATCGGCCCCTCAGGGGTGGCTCAACTGCTGAACAATTCAACTGCTCAACGCAGAGGCGCAGGGCACGTACAGACGCAAAGAAATGCTTTTGAAACTGCAACTTCAACTGCGAGCGCAGTTCCAAAAGTATTTCTCAGCGACCTCGCCGTTCACTCGTTGCGTCTCTGCGTTCAGCCGTTGCGGTTGACGTTCGCGACGTCACACCTTCGGCAGCGTATACCCCGCCCGGTAGCCCGCTTTCATCAGCGCGTTCGCCTCGGCGTCACCCTTGAACTGATTCGCGGCCGCGTCCCAGAACACTTTGCGACCCGTGCGCAGTGCGATGTTGCCCATCGACGCGTTGATGGCCGCCACGCTGCCCGTGTCGATGCCACACTTGAGCCCCGATGCGTCGTTCTTTCGGATCGCGTCGACGAAGTTGAGCGTGTGCCGATCAAGGATTTCTTCGTTGTTGTACTGCACCGGCAGCGCAGGCGTCTTGAACTGGCGGATGCCGTTTTCGGTGGTGGTTTCCGGGAGTATTTCCCAGCCGCCGCGGTTCACGACCAGCGTGCCGTTGTTGCCGATGAATGCGATACCTTCCGGCTTGTTGTACGGCCCGCCGTCGATACCGGTGGCGTGCTCCCACAGCATGTTGAACCCCTCGTACTCGAACACCGCCTGCAACGTGTCAGGTGTTTCGGACGCGTCATCGGGATAGGCAAACTTGCCACCGCTCGCAATGACGGACTTTGGCGCGGTCGCGTTCATGGCGTAGAGCGCGATGTCGATCTCGTGCACGCCCCAGTCAGTCATCAGGCCGCCGGCGTAGTCCCAGAACCAGCGGAAGTTGAAGTGGAAACGGTTCGGGTTGAACGGCCGCTTCGGTGCCGGGCCAAGCCACATGTCGTAGTTCACGCCGGCCGGCGCCGCACCATCCGGCTGCACCGGCACCGGCTTCATCCAGCCCTGATACGCCCACACTTTCACGACACGGATGCGGCCGAGCTTCCCCGATCGCACATAGTCGATGGCGTTGGCGTAGTGTGTGCCACTGCGCTGCCACTGTCCGACCTGCACTATCTTGCCATACCGTCGCGTGGCGGCCTGCATCACCTGGCACTCCTCGATCGTGTGCGCGATCGGCTTTTCCACGTACACGTGTTTGCCCGCGCTGAGCGAGTCGACCATTGCCAGGCAGTGCCAGTGGTCCGGTGTGCCGACGATCACGGCGTCGATGTCCTTGCTCTCGAGCATCTTGCGATAGTCGTCGTAGACGCGCGGTGCGGTGCCACGAATCTTCCTCACAGCTTCGGCGCGCTCCGTCAGCACACTCTTGTCGACGTCCGCGATCGCGACACAGTTCACACCGGCGATCTTGAGATGTGAGCGCATGTCAGACCAGCCCATGCCCTTCGCACCGATCACACCGATGTTCACCTGATCCGACGGCGCCACACGAGTGCGGGTCGACTCGGCGGATGCCGCGGCAAAGGGCAGGGCGCTGCCGAGCGAGGCACTCACCGCAGCAGCAGCGGACTGTTTGATGAACGTGCGGCGTGAGCTGGACACGAGGGGATGGGCAGTGGGGACACAGGCAGTGATGCGGCACAAGCGCAGGCGTACGATCCGGGCGGGGCCAGCGATAGTCAATGTGTTCCGCACGCTGGAGCGGATCGGCAGCGGCCGGATATCTTCCTTCGCTTCGCGCCAGGAGCCACATGCGTCGTCTCGTGTTCGCCAGTCTTTGCATCGCCGCCTGCGCGCGTCCCGTTGCGGGCCCATCGCAGGCACCGGCCGTTGCGGTCGCGCGGGGGCCGTCGCGCATTGAAGTCGACTCCTTCGTCCGGACCATGCGTGACATGGCCGCGTGGGCCATCGTGACGCCGGCCGCGCACATCCCGGTCGGTGGTCTGCAGAACGCGGAGGGCACGGTATCGAGTGTGACCGACAATGCCGGTGCGATGCCAGCTCCCACACCAGACACCGTCGTGAGCTCATTTCGCGAGCTGCTCAGCGCCGCCGCACGAAAGCAGCAATCGACGATCGCAGGCGTCGGATATCTCGTGCGTCGCGTGCTGCCAGGCGGCAAGGTCGCCGTGAACGCGGTGCTGGTGGAAGTGGAGTCGATGTCGGGCTACCGCGCGGATGTGCTGTGGCCGTATACGCGGAACGAGTTCGGCGAACCGCAGTTCGCGAAGTCGTACGTGCTTGCGGGTAGCATGCGCGTGTTCGGCCCGGCGACGCCCGGAGCGCCGCAGCGATGATCGACGCGGGCGCACGATCGGCATCACAGCACGCGGCGCGTCGTGCATCGGTCGCTGTCACGACACGCGCGTTGCTGCTGGCACTACTGCTGCCGGTGCTGTTGGCAGTGGCTGATGCGCAGGGATCTCCGCGCGCGGCCGCGAAACCGTCGCTCGAACAGAGTGCACGCCGCATCGTCGCATCGGTCGCGTATCCGACCTTCATCACCACCGATTTGACAGGTCGCCCACAAGCGCGCACCGTGCAACCACAGCAGCCCGACAGCGCGTGGACCGTCTGGTTCGCCACCAACCCGCGCACCCGCAAGGTGCGCGAGATCACGCGCGATCCACGCGTCGTGCTCCACTACTTCGATCAGTCGACGCTCAGCTACGTCGCGCTGATCGGGCGCGGCCGCGTGGTGCGTGATCGCGCCACGAAGGATGCGCACTGGACCACTGCGTGGAACGCGTTTTATGCGGATCGCGACACGAGTGTGGTGCTCATCGCCGTGACCGCCGAACGCCTCGAGATCGTCAGCACCACGCTCGGCATCACTGGCGACGCAGCGACGTGGCGCCCGCCGACGGTGCGGCTGCCGGTTCGCGCGTCAGTCCCGCGATAAGGCGGCGGTCGGACCGGGTGAAGGCAGGCTCAGTACGCCTGCATGTTCCACGCACGCTGGCTTACTTCCTCGTATGCGCCTCCTTGTCCGCTCCACGCTTTGCCTGCTCGCCGCCGCGCTCTGGCTGACGGCCCGGCCACTCGCCGCCCAGGATCGCTCGTGGCTTTTCGGCCCGTTCGACAAACCGGCCGCCGTTAATCCGGTCATCGCGCCGAGTACGACGGCGACGGTGCGCTCGGCCTTCACGGACAGTCTCGTGCAGTGGGAAGCGTACGCCACCTTCAATCCGGCGGCGGTCGTCCGCAACGGAAAGGTGTACATGCTCTATCGCGCTGAGGATGCGACCGGGGTGTCGCAGATCGGCGGACACACATCGCGACTCGGTCTGGCCGAAAGCACTGACGGGCTGCATTTCACGCGCCGACCGACGCCGGTGCTGCAACCCGATCGCGATGCGCAGGCGCGCTACGAGTGGACCGGCGGGGTCGAAGATCCGCGCGTTGTCGAGACGGACGACGGTCGCTACGTGCTCACATACACACAGTGGAACGGCGACGTGCCACGACTCGCCGTCGCGACATCCACCGATCTTTTGACGTGGCGCAAGCATGGTCCGGCATTCGCACTCGCTGGCGACGGCAAGTTTCTGCGCAGTGAAACCAAGTCGGGGTCGATCCTCTGTCGTGTCGTCGGTGAACATCTCATCGCGACGAAGATCAACGGCAAGTACTGGATGTACTACAACGTGCCACACATCCAGATCGCGACATCGGATGACCTGATTCACTGGACTCCGCTCGAAGACGCCGAAGGGCACGCACTCAAGGTGCTCTCGCCGCGCGCGGGCTACTTCGATTCATGGCTTGTCGAAGCGGGCCCACCGGCGATTCTGACGGAACGTGGCATCGTGTTGCTCTACAACGCCGGCAATCTCGGGACACATGGTGATGCGACGATGCCGGCGCGCATCTACACCGGCGGCCAGGCGCTGTTCGATGCGCACAATCCGGTGAAACTGCTCGATCGCACCGACGCGCCGTTCATCCGCCCCACCGAACCGTACGAGAAAACGGGGCAGTACGTGGAAGGGACGACGTTCACCGAAGCGCTGATCCCTTTTCGCGGACAATGGTTTCTCTACTACGGCACGGCCGATTCGCGCGTCGGCGTTGCCACGTGGAAAGGGCCGCTCAAGCGGTAGGCTCGCACTGGATGTGGATGCTCCAACCTGTGGGTGCTCCAACTTGCATGAAATTGTTGACAGGTTTGTGCTCCGCGCGTGATCCGCCGCCGACACTACGAGAGACGTTCTTCCGTCAAATCTCATCGCGCCCGGCGCGTCGGAGTCTCGTTCAAATGCGGTTGCCCTTTTTTCGACGGACGTCCGCGACGGACCGCATGCTCGCCGAGCTGCTCGAGGCCAAGGAGCGCTCGGATGTGCTGGACAATTCGTGCGGCGTCGGGCTGTGGCAGGCGGTGCTGCACAACGCCGATGCGCTCGATCCGCGCAGCAAGTGGCTCTGGTCGCCGGAATTCCGTCGCCTTCTCGGGTACAGCAGCGAGAGCGATTTCCCGAACGTCTGTCAATCGTGGTCCGACAAATTGCATCCCGACGACGTACCCGCGACCTTCGCCGCGTTCGGCGGGCATCTCGTCGACAAGTCAGGGATGGCGCGCTACGACGTGACGTACCGCCTCAAGATGAAGGACGGGCAGTATCGCTGGTTCCGCGCGACCGGTGGCTGCAAGCATTCGGCCGACGGTACGACGATTCGTGCCTGTGGATCGCTCACGAGCATCCACGAGCAGAAGATGAGCGAAGAAAGCATCAGGCTCGCGGCAGCGCAGGACCAGATCATCATCGAAGCGTTGGCCGAAGGCCTTGGTGCGCTGGCGCACGGCAATCTCCTGCATCGGATCACGGCGGAATTCTCGCCGACGTCGCAGGAGCTCAAGGATTCATTCAATGTGTCCGTCGGCCAGCTGCACGCGATGATCGCGCAGGTCAGCGCGGCGTCGACGGAAGTGAAGAACGCCGGCGGAGAAATCACGAACGCCAGTCGCTCGCTCGCCGAGGGCGCCACGCGGCAGGCCGTGAGTCTCGGCGAAGTGTCGAGCAACCTCGACGAGCTGGCGTCGATGGCGAGCACGAACGCGGACTACGCGCGCAAGGCGAGCGGTCTGTCGGCGGCCGCGCACAAACATGCTGCCGAAGGGGAAACGCGGATGGCGAACCTCACCGCGGCAATGGGCGACATCAAGGCGTCCACGCAGGAAACAGCGCGCATCATCAAGACCATCAATGAAATCGCGTTCCAGACCAATCTGCTCGCACTGAATGCGGCGGTCGAAGCAGCGCGCGCCGGCGACGCCGGTCGCGGGTTCGCGGTCGTTGCCGACGAAGTGCGCTCGCTGGCATTGCGCGCGGCATCCGCGGCCCAGAGCACGGAATCGCTGATCGACCGCAGCGTCACCGCCACCGAACGCGGTGTGATGCTGAACGACGAGGTGTTGCGCAGCCTGCAGGAGATCTCCGCACAGATCGCGCAGGTCGTGACTGTCGTCGACGAGATCAGTGCGGCAAGCGTCAGTCAGGTCGACAGCGTCACCCAGATCTCACGGTCCGTGGCTCAGGTCAACACCATCACGCAGCAGGTCGCGATCAGCGCCGAGCAATCGGCCAGCGCGGCGGAAGAACTGAATGCGCAGGCGAGCACGCTGAATGATACGGTCGCTACATTCGATCTCGAGACCGAAGGCGTCGGTCGCGGCCGGCCGCCGCGCAAGGCCGCGACGGTGTCGCGCCCGGCGCGCGCCTTACAGGTGCGCTGATCGCATCAGCCGGTGCACGTCGTACTGCGCGCTGCGCGGCGTACGCATGCGCAACGCATTTGCGGCGGCGTCGTCCGTGAATTCTTCCTTCGCCGGATCCCACGTGACCGGCCGATTCAGCTTCATGCTGATCCAGGCCGTCGCACAGGCCTGCATGCTGCGCACGGCCTGATCCACCGGCGCGATCGGATCCTTCCGCGTCGGAATCGCTTCCAGCCAGTTGCGATAGTGATTGTCGCTCGGCATCCAGCGCACATCACGATCGGTGAAGGGTGTGGCAATGATCGCGGGATCACTTGCCTCGAGCGCCTTCGGCTGACCGGCAGGCGCCGTTGGATCACTGGCGGTCACCTGCGCGGCGCCGCGCGCGCAGAACACCCAGCCATTGCTGCCCTCGAATCGCAGGCCGTTCGGAGACTTGTCGTCGAGAATCACCTGCACGCCGTTCGCGTACTGCATCTCGACGTGATAGCCGTGATGCACCGTCCACACGTCGTGCTGCATGAAGTCGGCGGTGCCTGACACACGACGCGGACCACTCAGTTCCATGCCCATCGCCCACTGTGCGATGTCGATATGGTGTGCGCCCCAGTTGGTGATCATGCCGAGGCCGAAATCTTCAGTGGTGATCCATCCCGGGCGCCCGTACCCGGTTTGTGGATGCACGCGATCCTCCATGTACGGCTGCTCGGGCGCCGGGCCAAGCCAGGTGTTGTAGTCGAACGTGGCGGGCACCGGCTGCGCCTGTGGCGCGTGTCCCTTCGGCTGATCGATGCCAATGCCGATACGAATGGTCTGGAGGGTGCCGATGCGTCCGTTGCGCACCGCCTCGCTCGCGATGCGGAATGTTTCCCATGGCTTCGATGACCGCTGCTGACTGCCAGTCTGCAGCACGCGCTGCTTCGCGTGGACGGCGCTGCGCAGCGCGATGCCCTCCGCGATGTCGTACGTGATCGGTTTCTGCACGTGCACATCCTTGCCCGCCAGAATCGCGTCCACCGCCATCTTCGCGTGCCAGTGATCCGGTGGCGTGACGAGCACCGCGTCGATGTCCCGACGCGCGAGAATCTCGTGATAGTCGGCATACGCCTTCACATCGACGCGTGTCTCACCCTTCGCGCGGTAGAACTGCTCCACGTCGGCGCGGGCGGCCTCGCGACGGTTCGCATCGAGATCACACACCGCCACCACACGACAGAGATCGTGCACGATCGTGCCACGCAGGTCTTCCATGCCCATGCGCCCGCACCCGATCTGTGCGACGGTGATCGCCCGGCTTGGCGGCACACCGGTGCCGAACAGGTACGTGCGCGGAATGAAGGTCGGCACCAGCAGCGCGGCGGCCGAGGACTTGATGAACGTGCGGCGTGATGATGTATCCATGTCAGCTCCCGTCAGGGCAATACGCGAATCTTGATCGAGCGGAACGACACGCTGTTGCCGTGATCCTGCAACAGGATGTGTCCCTTTTTCGCGTCACCGAAGTTTGGCCAGATCACATACTTGCTGTGATCCACCAGCGCGCGCCACTCTTGCGTGCCGCGCTCGTACTCGACCGTCTTGAATCCGTTCAGCCAGTGCTCCACATGATTGCCGCGCACAATGATGCGTGCGCGATTCCACTCACCGATGCCATTGAAGCGCACGTTGCGCGGCGGGATCAGGTCGTACAGACCACCGTTGGTGCGGTTGCCGTTGACACCGAGTTTCGCGTCAGGGTGCAGCGCATCGTCGAGCAGCTGAAACTCATTGCCGATGGCGCTGCCCGCGCCGGTGTTCAACTCGGTGTTGACAAAATATTTGACGCCGCTGTTCGCGCCCGGTGTCAGACGATACTCGAGTGTGAGTTCGAAGTTCTCGTATTCGTCCACCGTCACGATGTCGCCACCGGCCGCCGATTCACGACCCTCCGTCTGCAGCACCGACAGTGCGCCGTCCTTCATCTCCCAACCCTGCGTCGGGAACGTGGTCAGCTTGGCACCGCGCCAACCGGCGGACGATTTGCCATCCCAGAGCAGCGTCCAGCTACCGGCCCGTTCGCGCGCTGAGAGTGTGTTGACGATGTAGTTGTATTGCGGTGTGTCACCGCGATCGGGCGTGCGGATCGCGGCCGGGTTGTCGGTTCGGATCCGCAGGTTGCGGAAGCGCACGATCTGGCCGGCGAGCGTCGAGTCGCGACCGATGTCATGCACCTGCAGTGCGATGATGCCGCGCGGCGTGAGATCATCGACAATGTTTGCCACCGCGATGCCGTTCACCCACGTGCGGATCGACGGGCCGATCGCTTCCACGCGAAAGTGATTCCACGTGCCGAGATGAAATGCGGCCTGCTGCGCCGGTTGCCCTTCGAGCGTGTAGAGCCACCCGCGGCGCGATTCATCGTAGATGCCGCCGGTCCAGCGTCGATCGGATGGATCGATCTCGATCTGCGTGCCGTGCACGCGACCGCGCTTGATCGCCGAATCGGCGATGCTGCGGATCTGGACGCCGCTGTTCATCGGGCTGCCGAGCCACGCGTCGTACTCCAGCACGAAATCGCCGAAGCTCTCGCGCGTGCAGAGAAAGCTGTTCGGTGAATTGACGACCGAGCGCCCGGTGATGGTGCCGTCTTCGGCGGTGTAGGGTGCGGACCCGTTGCACGAGTACCAGCCGGTGAGCGTTTTGCCATCGAACAGTTGGCGCCAGCCGCCGGCCTGCGCGCCAGCTGTCGGGCAGAGCGCCAGCTGTGCCGCCACCAGTGTTGCGCCCACACGCCGCGCGGTCTTCCAGATCAATGCCATCGCCGAGCTCCAGGGGAAATCGGTCAGCCGATACCGCACCGGCGGCCGGCCGAACCGCTGCGACGATGCTACCGGGTGGGGAGGGGCGGCGCCAATGCCCGCATTAGGACGGAGTTCGCGAGCGGGAGGCATTTCAAGGGGTCAGAGCACTTGAACGCGTTCAAGTGCTCTGACCCCTTGAAATGCGGATCAAGTGCTCTGACCCCTTGAACGGGCCCCGTGATCGACCTCCGTAACAAAGGCCATTTGGCGGCTCGCGCGGCCCCGAACGCCATGCCCGTCACCGGCGGCAGACACGCGATGACGACGTGGCGCATATTTGTGGCAGCCTCTGCGGACTACCCGGTTTCGCCACTCCGCCGAAGGAGACACCCGAACGCTCACCGCGTCTGTCAGGCACCTGAGGAGCATCGCGATGGCCAGCCTTACCATCAACGGCACGTCACACGACGTCACCGCCGATCCCACCACACCGCTGCTCTGGGTGATCCGGGACATCGTCGGATTGACCGGCACCAAATACGGCTGCGGCATGGCGCAGTGTGGCGCATGCACGGTGCATCTCGATGGCGCCCCGGTGCGATCGTGCTCAGTCCCACTCTCCGCGGTCGGCACAAAGAAAGTGACGACGATCGAAGGACTGTCGGCGGACAGTACACACGCCGTGCAACAGGCATGGGTGGAATTGCAGGTGCCGCAGTGCGGCTACTGCCAGAGCGGCCAGATCATGTCGGCGGTTGCGCTGCTCGACAGCAAGCCGTCGCCGACCGACGCGGAAATTAACAGCGCCATGCAGGGCAATATCTGTCGCTGCGGCACCTACCAGCGCATCCACGCCGCGGTACAGCGTGCCGCCGTCCTGAAGAGGACCACCGCATGATTCGATTCAATGCGCCCGTCAGCCGACGCGACTTCGTGCGCGTGTCGATGGTACTTGGTGGTGGATTGATGGTGTCGGTGTACGGCTGCGGTCCGAACGGCGAGGAACCGCAAACCGGCGCCACGTCCGATGGATCATTCGCGCCGAACGCCTTCCTCAAGATCGACACGAACGGCAACGTGTTCGTGACGTCCAAACATCTCGAGATGGGACAGGGTGTCTACACCGGTCTCGCGACCATCATTGCCGACGAACTCGATGCCGACTGGAGCAAGGTGACGGTGGAAGGTGCCGGTGCCGACGACAAGAAGTACGGCAACTCCAAGATCGGCGGCATGCAGGGCACCGGTGGCTCGACCGCGATCGCGAACTCGTGGACGCAGCATCGCACTGCCGGCGCGACCGCGCGGGCGATGCTCGTGGCTGCGGCGGCGAAACAGTGGAGTGTCCCGGCCGCCGAACTCACGACGGAACCGGGTGAAGTCGTGCATGCCGCAAGCAAGCGTCGCGCGCCATACGGTTCGCTGGTGACCGCTGCCGCCGCGATGCCGGTGCCGACGAATGTGCCGCTCAAGGATCCGAAAACATTCCGCTACATCGGCAAGGACAAGGCGATCACGCCGCGTGTCGATGCGAAAGCGAAATCGAACGGCACAGCTGTCTTCACGCAGGATGTGAAGCTGCCCGGCATGCTGACGGCCGTCGTCGCGCACGCGCCGCTCTTCGGCGCGAAAGTGAAGTCGTTCGACGCCGCACGCGCGAAGGCGGTGCCGGGTGTGGTCGATGTGGTACAGATCCCGACGGGTGTCGCCGTGCTCGCGCAGCATTTCTGGGCCGCCAAGCAAGGCCGCGATGCACTCGTCGTGCAGTGGGATGAAACCGGTGCCAACACACTCGGCATGACGGAGATCATGAGGCAGTATCGCGAGGCCGCGCAGAAGCCGGGCATCAAGATTCGTGATGACGGCAATGCAGAGAAGGCGATTGCCGGCGCCGCGAAGAGTGTCGAAGCCACGTACGAGTTTCCGTTCCTTGCGCACGCATCGATGGAGCCGCTCAACTGTGTCGTCGACCTGAAGGCGGACAGTGCGAGCATCTGGAACAGCAACCAGTTTCCCACGGTTGATCGCGGCGCGGTCGCGACGGTCTTCGGCTTCAAGCCGGAAGAGGTCACGATGCACACGGTGTTCGCCGGCGGCAGCTTCGGACGGCGTGCCAATCCGCATTCCGACTACGTGGTGGAAGCGGCCACGATTGCGAAGGCGATCAGCGGCAGGTCACCGGTCAAGCTGGTGTGGACACGCGAAGACGATACCTCCGCCGGCTATTTCCGTCCGGCGATGCTGCATCGCCTGCGCGGTGGCATCGACGCTGCAGGCGCACCGGTGGCCTGGTGGCAGCGCGTCGTCGGTCAGAACATGATGCTCGGTACGATGTTCGATTCGAAGGACGGCAAGGATCCGTCCACATACGAAGGCGCTGCGGATCATCCGTACGAGATCGAGAATGTGTTCCTCGATGCGGCGTATCCGACGATCGGAGTGCCGGTGCAGTGGTGGCGATCGGTGGGCAATACGCACACCGCATTCGCGGTCGAGATGTTCGTCGATGAGATGGCGCACGCGGCAGGGAAGGATCCGCTCGAGTTCCGTCGCGCGCTGCTGAAGAAGGATCCGCGCCGGTTGGCGGTGATGAATCTCGCGGCCGAGAAGGCGGGATGGGGCACGCCGGTGGCTGCCGGTCGCGCGCGTGGCATTGCCGTGCACAAGTCGTTCGACACGTATGTTGCCGAGGTCGCGGAAGTGTCGCTCGAGAACGGCGTGCCGCGTGTACACAAGGTGACGTGTGCCGTGGATTGTGGCATCGTCGTGAATCCCGATGTCGTGCGCGCGCAGGTGGAAGGTGCGGTGGCGTTTGGACTCGGTGCCGCGCTGTACGGCAAGATCGATATCGACCAGGGGCGCGTCGTGACGACCAACTTCGATCGGTATCGTGTGCTGCGACACGCGGAAATGCCGGTGGTGGAGGTGCACATCATGCCGTCGAACGCCGAGCCGACTGGTGTCGGTGAGCCGGCCACGCCGCCGATCGGACCGGCAGTCGCGAATGCACTGCTGGCGTTGACCGGCAAGCCGACACGCACGTTGCCATTCGTCGCGTAGGCGCGTCGGACAGGCGCGTCGGACAGGCGCGTCGCCTCACGCAGCGCAGCAATGGCCGACCGATGATTGTCGAAGCATCGGCCGGCCCGACTGGCAGTCTCACCGCGATCGGTGGCAACGCATGGTCCCGACGATCATTCTGAAGGATCGCGAACGCGACATCCTGCTGCTGATGGCGCGCGGCGCAACGGATCGCATGATCGCGTCGCGGCTGAATCTCTCCGAGCAGACCGTTCGGTGGTACAACAAGCAGTGTTACACCCGACTCGGCGTCGGTTCGCGTCAGGCGGCCGTTGAGCGCGCGGTGGCACTTGGCCTGATCAGCGTGCCGGATGTGGCAGCGGCGGCGCCGTCCGTCGCGCGCTCGCCGATCAAGTACGTGTCGAATGACGGCGTGTCCATCGCGTATCAGGTGGTGGGCAGCGGCCCGGTCGACCTGCTCTTCATGGCGGGATTCGTCTCGCACCTCGAGATGTGGTGGGAGGAGCCGGAGTGTGCGGCGTTCCTCGATGCGCTCGGACGGGAAGCGCGCGTGATCCTGTTCGACAAGCGCGGCGTCGGGCTCTCGGATCGACACCGCGGGGTTGCCACGATCGAGGAAACGATCAGCGACGCGCAAAGTGTGCTGCACGCTGTCGGCTCGACACGCATGTTCGTCAGCGGCACGTCCGAAAGTGGTGCCGCGGCGATTCTGCTGGCGTCGATGCACCCCGCCAAAGTGCGCGGTCTCATGCTGATCGGCACGACTCCGAAAACCGCGCGCCACGGCGATGAGCCGGAGTGGGCCGTTGCCGCTGACGTGTTCGCGCAGCGTATCGCCATCATCGAGGCGCGATGGGGCGAGCCATGGGCGCTCGAGCGATTCGCACCGTCACGCATCGGCAATGTGACCTTCGAGGCGTGGTGGTCACGTGCGCTGCGCAGCGCCGCCAGCCCTGCTACCGCTGTCCTGATCATGCAACGCTCTGCGCAAGTCGATGTGCGCTCGCTGCTGCGCCATGTCCATGCGCCGACGCTGATCCTGCATCGTACTGACGACGGCATCGTGAACGTCGGTGCGGCGCGATTTCTTGCGTCGCAGATGCCGAATGCCAGGCTGGTGGAGTTGGCGGGCGCGGATCACCTGTTCTTCGTTGACGGGGCGTCAGTCGTGCGTGAGATGGCGCGCTTCCTTTCGGTTCCGGATGCGACAGCGCAGGCCGACATTCGGGTGGCGATCATCCTGTGCGCATACGGTGCTGGCGCGCGGCTCGATGAGGCGAAGCGCAGCCTGCTGCGTGCGTGTGATGCGGCATTCGTGACGACGAAAGACGACGGATGGTTCGCACTGTTCGATGCGCCGAATCGTGCGATCCGTTGCGCGCAATCGCTGGCAGCGCTCGGTGTCGACCGGGTCGGCGGCATGGCGCTGCACGTTGGTGCCACGCGACTGTCGGACGATGCACCCGCGGGATCGGCGCCAAGTGTCGCGCGCCACCTGGCCGCCTCGGCGCAGCCCGGCGAAGTACTCGTGACCGCGACGCTTCGAGACATTCTGGCTGGCTCGCCGGTGTCACTCGTTGCGCGCTCGATTGCCGACGGCGAGGACGGCGCACCGCCGATGACGGTGTGGCAGCTGGTCACCTGATCGGTCACCACCCGAAAAGTCCACCCGTTGCGGGTGGTGCGATCCACCCGCGCGTGGCGCGAGGATGAGGGGCAGGGCTGACCTCCTCACCTCTTCAGGACACCGACCATGACCGCACGTGAATTGATCGCAACGCTTCCGCTGGTGGCGCTGATGGCCACCGGCTGTGATACCACCACCGAGCCGAAGGGCGGCGACGTGCGCATCGCCATTCAGCAGGCACTGACCGGCCAGACGACATCTGCCGGCAGTTTCACGATCACCGGCGCGTTGGCCGATAGTGGCCAGACGACGGAGGAGCTCACCTTCGGCGGTCCCCTCACCGTGTCGCCGGTGCCGGTCACGTTCCGGCGCACGATGACGGGCAGGAACGGCACGATGGTGATCACTGGCGCCGCAACGCTGTCGTTCACCAGCCCCACCGACGCAACGCTCGCCGGCACGTGGTCAGTGTCGTCGGCAACCGGTGCGTATACCACCGGGAACGGCACGCTCAGCGGCAGTGCGAACTTCGGTGCAACCCCACCAACCGCGAGCATCACATACACCGGAGTGCTGCGGCCGTAGGCGATCGTCCAGCCCGCAGCGCCGGTACCGGTCAAGCGGTCGACGTCCAGCGTGTTACCGTGTGGGATCACTCCACACACCACAGGACGCATCATGCCCGTTCATCCCCTCGTCCGTCGCGCACTGCGTGCGTCGTCGTCGCTCATCGCACTCACACTGTCGATGGGCGCGACGCCGGTGGCCGCGCGCATGGCGTTGCGGCCACCGGCGAAACACCGGCTGATGCCGTCACCATCCACCGTGGTGGTTGGGTACTACTGGGCCGACGCGAAGCCGGTGCTCCACATCGCATCCGGTGACGAACTGACGGTCGGCACGCTGATCACATCCACGCCGACCCGTCTCGAAGGTGCCGGCGTCACAAAGGACGATGTAGAGCCCGCATTGCGCGCGATCATCGACAGCGTGACGGACAAGGGACCCGGTGGCCACATCCTGACCGGACCGGTCTACGTCGACGGCGCGGAGCCGGGTGATGTGCTCGAAGTGCGCATCAAGAAGGTCGCGCTCGCGATTCCGTATGCCTACAACGCGTTCGGTCGGACGAGCGGCTTCATCCCGGAAGATTTTCCGTCGTCGAAGATGCGCATCATTCCGCTCGATGCGAAAGCGATGATGGCGCGATGGGCGCCCGGCATCGATATCCCGCTGCATCCATTCTTCGGCAGCATCGGTGTCGCGCCACCGGCCGCGATGGGTCGCATCAGCAGCGCGCCGCCGAACCTGCACGCGGGCAATCTCGACAACAAGGAGTTGGTCGCCGGTACGACACTCTTCATTCCCGTGCATGTCCCCGGCGCGCTGCTCGAAGTCGGTGACGGCCATGCCGGCCAGGGGGACGGCGAGGTCGATATCACAGGTCTCGAGACCTCGCTCGTCGGCACCTTCGACATCATCGTGCGCAAGGACCTCAAACTCACCTGGCCACGCGGCGAAACGCCGACGCATTGGATCGCGATGGGCATGGACAAGGACCTCGTCGTCGCGACCAAGATGGCATTGCGTCAGGCGATCGATTTCCTTGCCGCAGAGAAAGGTATGACGCGCGAAGATGCGTACATGCTGGCGAGCGTTTCGTGCGACGTCCGCATCACCCAACTCGTCGACGGAAACGTCGGTGCACACGTGATGATTCCGAAGGCGATCTTTTCGCGACGGTGACGCCTTTGGGAGAGGAGTGTACGGAGCGTGTTGATTGCAACGCCCCGCTCTCTAAGCGGCATCACTCGCCTTTCGGGTGAAGAGCTCACGGAGCGCACGGAGTGCTCCGTGTGCTCCGCTCCCGCAGTAGTTTGCACGGATTCTCACGCTCGAGGAGCGATATGCGAAAGGGTCTGACGGTACTGCTGGCGGTGAGTTGCATGCTCGTCGGCTGTGCGAAAGGTGCCGAGCAACCGAAAGCCGCGGTGGTGGCGGTCGCGCCGGCTGACGACTGGCAGGTCACGGGCGGTGAACCCGGCAACTCGCACTACTCGGCGCTCGATCAGATCACGCAGGCGAACGTGAAGCAGCTGCAGGTCGCGTGGACATATCATACCGGTGATGCGCCGGCGGGTCGCTCGGAGATTCAGGCGACGCCGATCATCGTTTCTGGCGTGATGTACACCACGACGCCAGCGCTCAATGTCGTTGCTTTGCGCGCAGACAGTGGGACGGTGGTGTGGACGTTCGATCCGTTCGCTGGGCGCGCACGCGAGCCGCACGCAAATCGCGGCGTCGTGTATTGGACCGACGGCACCGAGACACGCATCTTCGTCACTGCCGCGCGTCGACTCTTTGCGCTCGATGCGGTGACTGGCAAAGCCATTCCAACGTTCGGCGACTCCGGCTGGGTGGACTTGGGCGCCGGACTTGGACGCGATGTCGGCAGTGCATTCATCCTCGCGACGAGCCCCGGTGTCATCTACCACGACCTGTTGATTCAGGGCACACGTGTTGGTGAAGGCGAAGGCGCCGCACCGGGCCATGTGCGCGCATACGACGTGCGCACCGGCAAGATGCAGTGGACCTTCCACACGATTCCGCAGCCCGGTGAAGACGGTTACGACACGTGGCCAGCGGATGCGTGGAAGACTGTCGGTGGTGCGAACTCGTGGGCCGGCATGAGCGTCGACGTCGCGCGCGGCATCGTGTATGTGCCGACGGGGTCCGCAACGCCGGATTTCTACGGCGGCAGTCGCATCGGGCAGACACTCTACGCGAATACGCTGCTCGCGCTCGACGCCGCGACCGGCAAACGGAAATGGCATTTCCAGACCGTGCATCACGACATCTGGGATCGCGATCTGCCGGCAGCGCCGAGTCTTCTCACGGTGATGCATGACGGCAGGCACGTCGATGCCGTCGCGCAGATTACGAAGACCGGTTTCGTCTACCTCTTCGATCGCGAAACCGGCGTGCCGGTGTTTCCCGTCGAGGAACGCGCGGTACCCGCGTCGGATCTGACTGGCGAAACCGCATGGGCGACGCAGCCATTTCCAACCAGGCCCGCAGCGTTCGCGCGCCAGCTGCTCACCGAAGCGGATCTCACAACACTGTCGCCCGCTTCGCACGCCGCTGCACTCGCGCGATTCAAGACGCTGCGCAGCGGTGGACTGTTCACGCCGCCGAGCAAGCAGGGCACGATTGTGCTGCCCGGGTTCGATGGTGGTGGCGAATGGGGTGGTGCTGCGGTGGATCGCGAAAGTGCCGTGTTATTCGTGAACGCCAGCGACGTGCCCTGGATTGCCGCCATGCGTGACACGGCGAACCTCGGCAGCCCCACGGGTGCACCGCGCACCGGACCTGTGGTGTTCGCAGCGGCGTGCGCCGGATGTCACAAGGCGAATCGCACGGGTGATGGTGATCGTGTGCCGTCGCTGGTCGGCATCGAGCAGCGTCGCACATCGGAGGAGATCCGCGCGACGCTCGAGCGCGGCAAGGGGTTCATGCCGTCATTCGCAGCGCTGATGGAGCCGGAGAAGACTGCGATCGTCGCGTACCTGATGGGTCGACCGGCGCCGGTCGTCACGGCCGATGATTCTCCGCACGCCGCCGAACTCGCGGCATCGCGCTCACAGAAGTCGAAGTCGCCGTATGAATTCGTCGGCTACGAACGGTGGCGCACGCCGGATGGATTCCCGGCCGTCAAACCGCCATGGGGCACGCTCAGCGCGATCGACATGAACACCGGCGAATACAAGTGGCGCATTCCGCTCGGCGCATACGCCGCGCTGACGGCGAAAGGTGTCGCACCGACCGGCACGGAAGTGTACGGTGGCCCGATCGTGACGGCTGGTGGTCTCGTGTTCATCGCTGCCACGCAGGACAATCGCATCCGTGCATTCGACAAGGCGACCGGCGTGCAGTTGTGGGACGCACCGCTGCCAGCCGCCGGCTACGCCACGCCGAGCACCTATCGCGTGAACGGCAAGCAGTACGTGGTGATTGCGTGTGGTGGCGGCAAGCTCGGGTCGCCATCAGGTGATGCGTACGTGGCGTTCGCGTTGCCGTGAATGAAGCGCGCAATCCGGTGCCAATGCCGAGCACCACGCCCCCAGGGACGACCAGCGGCCAGAGTTGTGTCCTCAGCAGTGACAGCGGCAGTCCGCTGGTCACGATGCGCAATGCAGTCAATACCATGCGTCGCACACCGAAGCGATTGATGAGCGCGGTGGCGACTGGCCCCATCGGCCCATAGAGCAGAAACCGCTCGGCCAGCGCCGACGACACGTCGGCGGTGTTCCAGCCGAACTCCTTCTGCAGCGGCACCATGAACACGTCGGGCATTTCGATGCGCCCGCCCCTCTTGCGGAAGCCCGGCGACAATGTAATTAATCAGTTAATTAATTAATTTAATCGAATGCCCAAAACGCCACTACGCATCACCGACGCCCCGGCCCGCCGCGGGCCCATCAGACCCGCCGCCCGAGACCTCGACACCGAGTCGAAAATACTCGAGGCCGCTCGCCGAGTTTTTGTCCGCCGCGGCACCACCGGCGCCCGCGTGCAGGAAATCGCCGCCGAGGCCGGCGTGAACCAGGCTCTCGTGCACTACTACTTCGGCTCAAAGGAAGCGCTCGCCGAACGCGTCTTCTTCGAGGCCGCCGGCCGCCTGCTCCAGGCCATGAGCGTCCTCGCCGATCCGACCGCGTCGCTCGAACAGCTCGTCGAACGCTTCGTCGTGGCCTACATCGACACCGTGCGGCAGACGCCGTTCATCCCGGGCTACATCCTCGCGGAAACCACGCAGCACCCCGAGCGGCTCGATGCACTCATGCAGCGCGCGCTTGGCGCCGTACCAGGGCAGCTCGCCGCGATGGCCCGCGTGCGCATCGAGGCGCTGATCACCGCGCACGTCGCCGCCGGCACGATGCGTCCGATCACGCCGCGCCAGCTGCTCGTCAATGTGCTGTCACTTGTCGCCTTTCCGTTCGTGGCGCGCCCGGTACTCGCAGCAGTCCTGAGCGTCGAGGGCAGTTCCTTCGACGACTTTCTCGACGAGCGCCGCCGAGAGCTACCCGGCTTCATCCTCAACGCGCTGCGGCCATGACTCGCGCTGCAGCCACGCGCCGCCGTGTCACGCGCGTCGCCATGCTCGCATCCGCGTCGCTGTGCCTCGCCACTGGCGGACGTGCACAGGCCCGTGTCGACACACTCTTCCTCGACGATTTGCAGCGGAGTGCGGAAGCGACGGATCGTCGCAGCGTGCAGCGCGAGCTGCTCACGAAGCAGTCATTGCTGCGACTCGAGAGTATCCGCAGTGAACGACTGCCGTCCCTCAACGCCATCGGCACGGCGCAATATCTGTCGGACGTGGCGAACGTCGGCGCGGCGATTCCCGGCGTGAAAATTCCCAGTGTCTACAACGATCAGTACGACGCGTACCTCGCCGTGCGCCAGCCGCTGCTCGACCCGACACGGCGTGGGCGCGTTGCAGTGGAGCAGGCCACAGCGCTCGAATCACAGGCACGCCTCCATGTCGCACTGTGGCAGCAGCGCGCTGCGGTCTCGGAAGCATTCTTCGGCATCGTGCTGCGTGACGCACAGATCCGCTCGCACGATGTGGCGATTACCGACCTCGATGCACGCCTGCGCGTCGCCACCGCTCGCGTGAAGGAGGGCACGGCGCTACCCAGTGAGCAGCTGCAATTGCAGGCGGAGCGCGCGCGGCGTCAGCAGTCGCGGGACGAAATCGTGTTCGACCGCGATGCGATGCGCGATGTCCTCGCGACACTCGTCGGACGCGGGCTCCCATCAAACGCTGCATTCATCGCCCGTGTGCCGACGACAGGTGCCATCTACGCGCGCGCCACCGCCGACACTGTGCACGCGCGGCCGGAGTTCGCACAGTTCGAACGCACGCGCGCGGTGCTCGATGCACGACGGGTCGCGACATCGGCGCAGGATCTGCCACGACTCTCCGCCTTCGGACGCAGCGGGTACGGACGTCCCGGTCTCAACCCGCTCGGCCGCAGTTTCGACACCTACTTCAGTGCCGGGTTGCAGCTCGAGTGGACGCCATGGAACTGGGGTCGCACGCGACGTGATCTTGAAGTGCAGACGCTGCAGGAAGCCGTTGTGAACAGCGACGAAGCGGCTTTCCGCGATGGTCTCAGCCGCACCAGCATCGCGGAACGCGCCAGACTGGCCAGTCTCGAACATGCACTCGCTGCCGACGATTCGATCGTCAGCCTGCGCGATCGCATTCTGCGCGAAACGCGACTGCGCTACGACGAAGGTGAAGTGAACAGCGCCGATTACATCGCGCGACTCAGTGAACATCTCGCCGCGCAGCTCGATCGCGACCTGCGCCGCGTGCGGCTCGACGAGTCACGCGCACGCTACCTCACCACGCTCGGACTCGAGGTCCGCTGATGATCATGCCTCGCCGGCGACTCGCACTCGTGAGCGCACTGGTCGTCCTGCCCGCCTGCAACACGGCTGCACCTGCCGACGCCTACGGCAACTTCGAGGCGGAAGACGTCGTGGTCTCCGCCCAAGTCGGCGGGCAGCTACTGCGGTTCAGTGCGGTGGAAGGGGTGCAACTGGCAGCCGACTCCGTGATCGCGATGATCGATACGGTGAGCGTGGCGCTCGAGCGCGCGCAACTCGTCGCACAACGTGCGGGGCTGGTGGCACGACGCAGTGAAGGACAGGCGCAGTGGCGGGGGATGCAGGCGCAGCGTGAGATCGCGCAGCGCGCACGTGAACGGATCGATCGGCTGTTCGCAAATCAGGCCGCCACCGCCACACAGCGCGATCAGGTCGAGCGCGACGATCGTCTGCTTGCCACGCAGGTGACCGGAGCGCGCGACGGCCTGCGGCGTGCCGACGCCGACATCGCTGCGCTCGATGCACGATTCGCATCGCTGCACGATCGCCTGCAGCGCGCACGCGTGAGAAATCCGGTGAACGGCACCGTACTCGCGACCTATGCGCGCGCCGGTGAGAACATCGCAGCCGGCCAGCCGCTCTATCGCATCGCCAACCTGGATACGCTCACGCTGCGCATGTATGTCACCGGCGCGCAGCTCACACGCGTCCGGCTTGGTGCGCCGATACAGGTGCATGTCGATGGTGCCTCGGACTCGTTGCGTGCGTACGCCGGCACCGTCAGCTGGATTTCGGCCAAGGCGGAGTTCACTCCGACGCCGGTGCAGACGCGCGAGGATCGCGGAAACCTCGTCTACGCGGTCAAGGTGCGCGTGGCGAATCGTGACGGCGATCTCAAAGTGGGAATGCCAGGCGACGTGACGTGGTTGGACGCCGTCGCGCCGCAGCCGGCAACAGCGCGGCCGTGAGAGCACCAGCGGTCGTCGTTACGGCGGTGGAGAAACACTTCGGTCGCACCACGGCAGTGCGTGGCGTGAGCTTTGCGGTCGCGCCAGGTGAGCTGTTCGGCATTGTCGGACCCGATGGTGCGGGCAAGACGACGCTCTTTCGCATTCTCACCACGCTGCTCGTGCCCGATGGCGGCAGCGCAACAGTCCTCGGTCGCGACGTCGTGCGCGAGTTCTGGGACATCCGCTCACGTGTTGGCTACATGCCGGGGCGATTCGCGCTGTATGCGGACCTCAGTGTCGAGGAAAATCTGGCGTTCTTCGCGTCGGTGTTCGGCACGTCGATCGATGAGGGTCGCGATCTGATTGATCCGATCTATCGGCAGATCGAACCATTCCGGGAACGGCGTGCCGGCGCGCTGTCGGGCGGCATGAAACAGAAGCTCGCGCTCTGTTGTGCGCTCGTGCATCGCCCGGAGCTGTTGTTGCTCGATGAACCGACGACCGGCGTCGACGCGGTGTCGCGTCGCGAATTCTGGGACCTGCTCGACACGCTGCGTGCGTCCGGGCTGACGATCATCGCGTCCACGCCGTACATGGACGAAGCGGCACGCTGCGATCGCATCGCCCTCATGCAGGCCGGCCGACTTCTGGCGATCGATGCGCCGTTGAGCGTGGGGCGCCGGTTCCTGCGACCGCTGTTCGCGGTGCGAGGAGCGCCGCGCAACGCGCTGCTGCAAGCGCTGCGCGCGTATCCGCATGTCGCGTCTGTTTATCCCTTCGGCGACACCGTGCATGTCAGTGACCTGCGGCTCAACGACGCACCGTCGCTGCTGCAGGCGCAGCTTTCGACGTTTCTGGCCACACAGGCGCTGACTGACGTGAGTGTGATGCCGCTGGCGCCGGGCATTGAAGACACGTTCATGGAACTGATGGGTGAGCCGACGGCGGCTGTCGCGTGAACACATCGAGCGCCGGCCCGGCGATTGTGGCACAGGACCTCACACGGCGTTTCGGTAGCTTCACAGCCGTCGATCACATCACGTTCGAGGTGCGGGCCGGCGAGGTGTTCGGCTTTCTCGGTGCCAACGGCGCCGGCAAGACGACCGCCATTCGCATCCTCACCGGTCTGCTGGCGCCGAGTGACGGCAAGGCGTCGGTGGCTGGCTTCGATGTGCGGACGCAGATCGAGCAGGTGCGCAGGAGCATCGGGTACATGAGTCAGCGCTTCTCGTTGTACGAGGACCTGACGGTGCGCGAGAACATCCGGTTGTTCGGTGGCATCTACGGACTTTCGGAGGCCGAGATCGCCGAACGCAGCGCTGAGATGCTCGCGAATTTGCAGTTTGCTCCGCCGGTGACAGCGTTGGTGCGGTCGCTGCCGTTGGGCTGGAAGCAGAAGCTCGCGTTTTCCGTGGCGCTCCTGCATCGGCCGGCGGTGGTGTTTCTCGATGAGCCGACCGGTGGTGTGGACCCGATCACGCGGCGTCAGTTCTGGGAACTGATCTACGAGGCGGCAGCACGCGGAACGACGGTGTTCGTGACGACGCACTATCTGGACGAAGCGGAGTACTGCGACCGCCTGTCGATCATGGTCGACGGGCGCCTGGCAGCCCTCGGCACGCCAGCAGAACTCAAGGCGAAGTTCTCCGTGCTGACGCTGGACGACGTGTTCGTGCGATTGGCGCGCGGTACGGCAGCGGGCGTGGCATGAAGGCGCGCCGATTTCCCGCCGGAACGGCGTTGCGGGCATTCATGCGCAAGGAAGTACGCCACCTTCTGCGTGACCGCCAGACGCTGACCATTCTCCTGCTGCTGCCGATTGCGCAGTTGCTGTTGTTCGGCTTCGCGGTGCGCACCGACATCAGTCGCGTGCGCGTGGCGCTGGTAACGCCGCAGCCGGATGCGGTCAGCGCCGCGCTGCGCACACGATTCGAACACAGTGGACGGTTCGTGCTGTTGCCGCCGATCTCGCGTCCCGATTCACTCGATGCGCTGTTCCGCGCGGGACTGGCGGATGTCGGTGTGTTCCTCGAGCCTGGCTTGTCGTCACGCCTGTCGGCGGGAAGCCCGACCGAGGTCCTCATCGTGGCTGATGCGATCGATCCGAATACCGGCACCACGATGCGGAACTACGCCACCGCGATCGTTCGTGACTGGCTGTCGGCGGAGAGCGCGGGAGCCACGACCGTCAAGCTCGAGGTGCGCCAGCGTATGCGCTTCAACCCGACGCTGGAGAGTGTGAACCTGTTCGTGCCGGGACTGATCGCGCTGATCCTGACGATGGTGACGGCGCTGATGACCGCCATTTCGCTCTCGCGCGAGAAGGAGCGCGGCACCTTCGAGCTGCTGCTGGTCTCGCCGCTTCATCCGTGGCAGATCATCGTCGGCAAAGTGCTGCCGTACCTCGTGCTGGCGATGGCGAATGTGATCACCGTGCTGCTCGCGGCGTGGCTGGTGTTCGGTGTGCCCTTTCGTGGCAGCGTCACGTTCCTGCTCGCGTCGAGCATGTTGTTCGCACTCGTCGGGCTGGCGCTCGGCGTGCTGATCGCGGCCGTCACCTCATCGCAACTCGCGGCCATGCTGGCGGCACTCGGCGGCACGATGCTGCCGAACACGTTGCTGTCGGGACTGATCTTCCCGATTTCCAGCATGCCGCGCCCGCTTCAGCTGCTCACCAACATCGTGCCGGCGCGCTGGTTCATCGAGATCGTGCGCGGCATCATGCTGAAAGGCATCGGGTTCTCGCTGCTCTGGCCGCAGCTGTTGATCCTCACGGTCATGCTCGTGGTGCTGCTGCTGCTCGCAATCCGCAAGACGTCGGTGAGGCTCGCCTGATGCTGCGGACGGTGCGCGTCCTGCTGACGAAGGAATTCCTGCAGATCCGACGGGATCGCGTGATCCTCGGCATGTTGCTGATCATGCCGATGATACAGCTGGTGGTGCTGTCCAACGCGGCGACGTTCGAGGTCAAGCAATCGAACCTCTGGATCGTGGATCAGGACCGCACGCCCGTAGCCCGTGCGCTCGTCGACCGGTTCACCGCCACGCGACGCTTCACGATCGTCGGCATGTCCGTCGACGCCCGCCAGGGCGACGACGCGCTGCTGGACGGCTCGCCCAATGCGATCCTCGTCATTCCGTCTGCGTTCGAGCGCGATGTGGTGCGCGATCGCACGGCAACGCTGCAACTGGTGCTGAATGCGGAGAACGGCTCACAGGCTGGGGTGATTCAGTCGTACGCGGCCGAGATCATTGCGCGATATGCCGACGAACTGTCGCAGACGTTGCTGCCATTGCGTCGTGCGATAGGGACCGGCACCGAGCGTGCGCCGATACGTGGGCGACCCGTGGTCGAGATCCGGACCCGCGCGCGCTACAACCCGTCGCTCGACTACAAGCGCTTCATGGTGCCTGGAATTCTCGTGCAGCTGATCACGCTCGTGGGCACGTTGATGACTGCGCTCAACATCGTGCGAGAGAAGGAGGCCGGAACACTCGAGCAGCTGAATGTGACGCCGATCCGGCCGTCGGCGTTCATTGCGGCCAAGCTGCTGCCGCTCTGGATCATCGGCCTCGTCGAGTTCACGATGGGTCTCGCCATTGCCGCGCTGGTGTTTCATGTGCCGCTCGCCGGCAGCATTCCGGCGCTCTATCTCGGCGCGATGCTCTTTCTGCTCACGGCGCTTGGTGTCGGGCTGTGGGTATCCACCGTGTCGGAGACGCAGCAGCAGGCGATGTTCGTGACATTCACGCTGATCATGATCTACATCCTGATGAGCGGGCTGTTCACGCCCGTGCGCGCGATGCCGGGCTGGGTGCAGGTGGTAGCGCAGGTGAACCCATTGATGCACTTCATCGCGATGACGCGCGCCATCCTGCTCAAGGGCGCGAGCGCCGCCGATGTCTCGCGACAGCTTTTCGCGCTCGCGCTGCTCGGCACGACGATTCTTGCGGTGGCGGTGGGACGGTACCGCAAGCGTGCGGTGTGAGGCCGCCGTGCCTGACCGCGACGACTACTTGCTGATGCGCCGCGCGACCACCGGCCCCTGCAACTCGCGCAGCGCATCCTTGCCGATCCACCGCGCATGTTCGTTGTCCGACGCTGCGAGCTGTTCCGCCGTCGCGACGGCCGCAGTGTTGAGGGTGCGATTGCGTTTACCCACGGCGCGCAGCGCCATGTTGATGCCGTTCTTCACGAAGTGGCGTTCATCCGTCGCTTCCCGCTCGATCAAGGCGAGCCCCGCGATGGAGTTCGAATCCGGCGCCGCCTTGTCGTGCACCGTCAGGCTCCACAACAGCGCGAACGCCGCACGCTTCTCGAATTCCGGCTTGCGCGTCGCCCACTTCGTCACCTTCGCCCAGCGATGTTCGGTGCGATCGAAGAGTGCAAAGCAGACGGTATCGGCAATGCCCCAGTTGTCAAAATCCTTGCACCAGCGATCCATCGGCGCCGATGTGACCGCGTCGGGATCGTCGATCAGTGCCGCGAGCATGCGCGCTTCATAGATGCCGGTCGCCCAGAGATCCGCGGCGAGCGCATGATTGCGACCGGTGAGTTTCGCGAGTGTCCTGAGCTGCGCCATCGTCACGCCGAGCGCATGGTCGGAGGGGAGCGCAAATCGTGCCATGCCGTCGCGCGTGGCCGTGGTGGCATTGCGTTTGAGCCACGCCACCACCGCGGGCGCGTCATCCAGTGCGACGCGCTTCGGTGTCATGCTACCGGTGCGGCGGCCAGCATCTCGGTGCGGGTGTGGGTGCGTTCCATGGTCAGCGCCACCTCGGGGTCGGGTGTCGGAGCGTGGGCCGGTTGTGGCGGGGTCGGCATGCGTCAAGGTGTGAGAAACAGCTCGACACTTGTATTGCACGAAGGTTATGTACTGCGTGGCGGTCAGCGAGGAAACGTCCCGCAGCGGCCGAAGCCCAGTTCGCCGTGATACTCTCGCCTCCATCGCACCCTCTCCACGCCCCGGCCGATGACGCTCCTCCTCAATCCCCGCGATTTCGAAACCGAGGCGCGCGAACGCCTGCCGCAGTCGGTCTACGACTACTACGCCGGTGGCGCGGGTGACGAGGTCACCGTGCGCGAGAACGAAGTCGCGTGGACGCGGCGGCGACTCGTGCCACGCATGCTGGTGGACGTGAGTGCCTGCGATCTCCGCACGACGGCACTCGGCGCACCACTCTCGATGCCGATCATCACGGCACCGTGCGCGCTCAATCAGCTCGCACATCCGGACGGTGAACTCGCCGTGGCGCGCGCGGTGGCAGCAGCCGGTACGGCGCAGGTACTGAGCACACTCAGTTCGACATCACTCGAAGACGTGGCTGCCGCGGCACCGGCGCCGCGCTGGTTTCAGCTCTACTGCTATCGCGACCGATCCATCACGCACGAACTCGTGAAGCGTGCGGAAGCAGCGGGCTACGTCGCGATCTGCGTCACGGTCGATGTGCAGCGACCGGGCAATCGCGAGCGCGACATGCGCAACGGATTCCGCGTGCCGCCGAATGTCCGCGCGATGAACTTCGGCGCTGCGATCGAAGACACGACCGATGGATCGGCGTTGCTGAAGTACATCAACGATCAGTTCGACCCGAGCCTGACATGGGAAGCGCTCGACTGGCTGCGTGGCATCACCACGTTGCCGATCGTGGTGAAGGGATTGCTCTCTCCGGCCGATGCCCGACTCGCGGTCGCGCATGGCGCGGCAGGAATCGGTGTGTCGAATCACGGCGGCCGTCAGCTCGATACGGTGCTGAGTTCGTGCGATGCGCTGCCCGCAATCGTCGACGCAGTGGCCGGCACCGCCGAGATCTTCGTCGATGGCGGCATTCGTCGCGGGACGGATGTGCTGACGGCGCTTGCGATGGGCGCTCGCGCCGTGCTGATCGGTCGTCCGTATCTGTGGGGGCTGGCGGTGGACGGCGAGCGCGGCGTGTTGCGCGTGCTGTCGCTGTTGCGCGATGATCTCGCGCTGTCGATGACACTGGCTGGCACGCCGACGATCGGTGCGATCAACCAGGAGTTGCTGGCGCGCACGACGTACGGGTGAGCACACGCCGCGCGGCACGCGGGATGCCGTGACTGATGTGCGGGTGAGCGAGTACACCGTGTGCCTTCACTGCGCCGGAGCGGCCATGCACATCGTTCGTCGAATTGTCGTATCTGCCATCGCGATAGCTGTGGCTGTGCTTTCGGGCTGCAGTTCGCCAACCGATGGTGCGGGCGGCACGCCGCCAGTGATTGCTGCCTTGCCGCGCGTACTCTCGGGTGATGAGCAGATCGCCGCCACCGCGACCACCGACTTCGGCCTCGCGCTGTTCAAGTCGGTCAACGCGCGCTCGGCACGCGGACAGAATCTCGCGCTATCACCGATCTCGGCGTCGCTCGCGCTCGGCATGCTGATGAATGGCGCTGAGGGTGAGACGCTCGATCAGGTACGCCGCACACTCGGCTTTGGAACGCGACAGGTGGCCGACGCGAATGTGGCGTACAAGGCGCTGATGCCACTCCTCACGACGCTCGATCCCGATGTGACGATGGCGTTCGCGAATGCGGCATGGTTCGACACGGCGACGCCCGCCTCGGCGACGTTCTCCCGGGCGCTCTCGACGACCTTCAATGCGAATGTGACCTCCGCGCGGTTGGTGGATCCGGCCACACCTGCCGCGATCAACGCGTGGGTATCGAACGCCACCAGCACGCGCATTCCGCGGATGGTCGATCGCTTCGACGCCGCTGATGTCGCCTATCTGCTCAACGCCACGTACTTCAAAGGCAAATGGCGCGCACAGTTCGACGCATCGAAGACGCAGCCGGCCGATTTCAGTATCGCAGCCGGCACCGTGATTCGAGTGCCGACGATGTCCGCACTGGATGGACTCGTGCGCCTGAGCCGTCAGAACGACGGCACGATGGTCGGGGAGATGCCGTTCGGTGGGGATGCGTTCGTGATGAGTTTCGTGATGCCGACGCTTGGCATGCTCGAATCGGCCATCGACTCGCTGACGCCCGCGCGCTGGCGTGCGATGATGGCATCGCTGCCAGCCAGCACGCAGAAGCTCTCCGTGCAACTGCCGAAGTTCCGGATCGAAACGTCGCGCGAGCTCAAGAATGACTTGGCGGCGCTCGGTATGCCGCGCGCGTTCACGAATGCGCAGCTGACGCCAATGTTCGCGAGTCCGCTGGCGAATCTGGCGGTGACGAGTGTGCTCCAGCGTGTATTCGTCGATGTGAACGAGGAAGGTGCGGAGGCAGCCGCCGCCACCGGGATCACGATCGGCGTGACATCGCTGCCGCAAGGACTCTATCTGGACCATCCTTTCCTCTTCGTGATCCGCGAGCGCCTGAGCGGCGCCATCCTGTTCATCGGCAAAATCGTCACGCCGACGGCGCCGTAGCAACGGGCGAGTCGGCGCGGGAACCCGCAGCGTCGTCGGCGACTAGATGGAGGACGGGTCACGGGGGCACCTTGCGCAGAATTCGGCTTTCTGGATTCTCCAGCGGCCCATGGGAATCCGACCCGCCGATTCCGGCGTTATTTCTTGCAGAACGCCTGTCGCGACCTTCACCTCCAGGATCCATGCTGACCGCTATCGCCCGTCTCGTCGCCGCCGCTCCGCTGGCGGTACTGATCGCCTGCAGCAGCGCCTCCGCCGCGGCGGCTGACGCAAATGTCGCACTCCCCGAACCGCCGAAGGACGCGCCAGCGCTGACGGTGGGCACGCAGACCGCCGTGTTCGCCGGTGGATGTTTCTGGGGCGTCGATGCCGTGTTCAAGCACGTGAAGGGCGTCACGAAGGTCGTCTCCGGATACGCCGGCGGCGCCGCGGCGACTGCGCGCTACGAAGACGTCGGCAGCGGCAGCACCGGTCACGCCGAATCGGTGGAAGTCACCTACGACCCGGCCGTCGTGTCGTACGGCACGCTGCTCAAGGTATTCTTCACCGTCGCGCATGATCCAACCGAGTTGAATCGTCAGGGCCCGGACACCGGCCCGCAGTATCGCTCGACGATCTTCATTGCCAACGACGCACAGCGCGCCGCCGCTACCGCGTACATCGCACAGCTGACGAAAGCCGGCGTGTACTCCAAGCCGATCGTGACGACCCTCGAGCCGCTGAAGGCGTTCTATGCGGCCGAGGACTATCACCAGAACTATCTCGCACTGCATCCGACGCAGGCGTACATCGTGTACAACGACATGCCGAAACTCGAGCTCCTCAAGCGGCGGCTGCCAGAGCTGTACGTCGGCTCGTAATCACCGCAAAAATCTTAAGCGGGCCGCGCTCATCGAGTGCGGTCCGCTTTTGCAGGTGGCCAGCCTTCTCTCTGTAGCGCGCAGTCATGTCCCGAATTGCATCACCGACTGTCATCGCGTGGGTCGCACTGCTGGTGCACGTCGTCGTCGGCCTCCTCGCCCGCCGCCGGCCGCCGAGCATCACACCGATCGTCTGGCTCAACCTCGCCGCGGCGCTCTGCGTCATCGCGTACGCGGCGCGCGACTGGTACGCGATCCTCACGAGGGACATGAACTGGTACCTGAGCGATCAGCTGCTTCCTCGTGCGGCGGTGCTGATTGGCCTGCTCGCGGGTCTGACCCTCACCGGCCGATACCTTGGCACACTTCCGCACTGGCTGGTCTGCGGTCTGGATGTTTTCATACTCCTCGGCGCCGCGGCCTACCTCACCTTCTTCAAGCTCAATCGCGTGATCTAATCGGCGCGCGACGCGACTCACCACGTGCTCGGCACAAGGACCAGACATGGCCAGCAAGCCGAAGTCCATCGACGACTATCTGTCGCGACTGCCCGACGCTCAGCGTGCCGCACTCGAGAAGTTGCGCCGGATGATCCACACGGCCGCGCCGAAGGCGGAAGAGGCGATCAACTATCAGATCCCCATGTTCCGACTGCACGGCATGCTGGTCGGCTTCGGCGCGCGCAAGAGTCACTGCGCGCTGTACACCATGAGCAAGGCAACCATTCCCGCGCTCGGCGACGCTGTCAAAGACTTCGATACGAGTACCGGCACGATCCGCTTCACGCCCGAGACGCCACTTCCCGCCGCACTGGTCAAGCAGATCGTGAAGCTGCGCATCGCGGAGAATGCGAAGGTCGATTGATGGCGGTTCGGCGCGTCCTGCTGCGTAAAGAGTGATGCCGTACACCATCGGTGCGAACGACGCGCGATCGCACGCGCGGCGACGGTCCGCCGAGTTTACTTCGTGGAGTTGAGCATGAACGTCCGTCGCGTCAGCGTCACGATGACGCTCATCGGGAGCATCGCGCTGCTCTCCGCATTCCGCCCGTCGGCCACGCCAGAGCAGGATCTGGCAGCAATCGTGAAGGCGTGGGTGATGATGCCGCAGCCGGGCGACTGGTCATCGCTCGACAAACTACCGGGAATCCGCTGGGCGTCGCTGCCACCATCCAGCCGGACGAATTGCCTGTCGGATGGCGGCTGTTTCGCGCGTCAGGGCGTGGCGACCATCGCCGGGCGCAACGTGGCGATTCTCGCCAGCGGCGCTCGCACGATGGTGTTCAATCTCTACTTCCGGAATAGCGGCGCACCGTTTGGTGAAGCGGCCATACTCGGTGCACTGACGCATGCCGCGCTCACGACAACTCTGACGCGCTGCCCGGTACGCGGCGGTGCAGGCGGCACCAACTGGTATCGGCTCGGTGGCGCGAATGTCGCGCCGTCGGTGATCGCGATTCAGGCCGCTTCGGCACGCCGCACCGGTGAGGGTGTCGTGATCAGCCACGGTGCCGAGTTGCCGAAGCTGCAGCCGAATCAGCTCACGATGTACAGCGAGCAGTGTGAGGCCGGTGCAACGCAGCAGCCGGTATCGACGACGCTGCCGCATGAAGCTTTGGCACAAACGTTTGTCACTCTGCTCGCACCCTCTTCAGGCGGCGCCACGTACGACTGGAAGACGCTGATGGCGCTGCCGACCCGAATCAGCTGGACCGCGTCCGCACCGGTGCGTGGCGATCTGTCGGACCGGAATGATCGCAATCCGTACAACGTTCAGGGCACGCTGAAACTGGGTGGTCGCGAATTCTCGGTGCTCGTAAGCGGCTCAGCATCGCAGGTGCAGACGATCTACCTCGACGAGATGGGGCTGCATCCGCGCGGTGAGCACATGCTCGGCGCGCTGTATCAGAAGGGTGTCGCCGTACAGCTGTCGCGCTGTGGTCCCATGTACACCGAATCGACGAATAACTGGTACGCACTCACGAGCGCGAAGACACGTCCGGCGATGATTCGGCAGTCGATCCGCTACGACGGCAATCAGGTACAGGATACATACGCGTTGCGGTTGGATGGTTCACTGCCGACCCGTGACCCGCGCGACCGAAGTCCGGGCGTGAATAGCTGTCGCTGACGGGACTTCGCGTGTGGCGACCGGTCGGTACCGTCGTCACTTTTCACTCATGCATTGTCGCCGTGTTGTCGATCGCCTGATCCCGCTCGTGTGTGGCATCGCGATGGGAGCCTGTGGGGACGGTGGAAAGACCACTGTGTCGCCACCCGTCACAGCACCTGTCACCATCGCGGTCAGCGGCGACGCCGCCAGCGCGGCACGCGCCCTCGGCCGCGGCGTGAATCTTGGCAACATTCTCGAGGCTCCGGTCGAAGGGTTGTGGGGCCTTCGGCTGAATGACGCGCTGTTCGACGCTGCGCGTGCGTCCGGCGCGACAACCATACGGCTGCCGATCCGCTGGAGCAGTCACGCGGGAGCGACGCAACCGTACACAATCAATGCGGACTTCCTCGCGCGTGTGGACTACGCCGTCGACGCGGCACTGTCGCGCAACATGCGCATCGTGATCGACATGCATCACTACCGTCAGCTCGACGGTGATGCGCTCGACAGCCAGGAGACGGCCGTCGACGGCGGCATCGTCGAGGAGCGGTTCGTGGCGATGTGGCGACAGATCGCGATCCATTTCCGCGCACGGCCGGAGACGGTGCTGTTCGAGCTGTACAACGAGCCGCACGGCAGTTTCACGGCGGAGCGTTGGAATGCACTGGTGCGGCGGACGCTGGCCGTCGTGCGGGCCGTCGATACGACCCATTACATCGTGATCGGCCCCGTGCAATGGAACAGTGCGTCGCGGCTCGATGCGCTGGCGCTTCCGGATGAGGATCAGCGGCTCATCGTCACGATTCATGACTACGAACCGTTCGATTTCACGCATCAAGGCGCGGAATGGACGAATCTCGCCAACAGCGTGAGCGTCCCCTGTTGCTCGCCGACGCAGTTGCGCAACCTGTCGGCGCCGTTGCGCGTGGCGGATACCTGGCGGGCGTCGGCAAGGCGCCCGATCTGGGTCGGGGAATTCGGGTCGTACAACAAGGCGCCATACGCGTCTCGCGTCGTCTACACGCGCGCCGTGCGCGATTCGCTCGAGGCGCACGGCATGTCGTGGGCCTACTGGGAATTCGCGGCGGGATTCGGCATCTATGATCCCGCAAGCGGTGCCGTGCGCACCGAATTGCGGGACGCACTGTTCCGCTGAATGCGTGAGACCATGCGACGTGCGATGCTCCTGCCGATCGTGCTGTTCATGCTGCTGTCGGTCTCCGGTCTGCGTGCGCAGGACCCGATGCGTTCCGGTGCCGCCGACGCTGCACGTCGCGGTGCATGGCAGATCGGCGCATTTGTCGGTGGCGCACGCAATTCGCCGAACGATGGTGTGCTGGGCACGATTCCGCATCGCGATCATTACATGTTCGGTCTTCAGGCCGGCACGCCCGTGCTGCGACTCGGCCGGATTCGTATCAGCTACATCGCGCAGCTCTTGCCGCTGTTCATCATCAGCGATCGCGCGGCGCCGGAGTACAATCCGTATCTCGACGCCAACGGGATTCCGCGGTTGCCGCAGCGTTCGTACGCGGTTGGTGTCGCACCATTCGGTCTCGAGATTGCGTCGCCCGCCAATCTCCGCGTCAGTGTCTTCGCGGCGACGGCGGGTGGTGGGCTCGTCTTCACGCACCCGTTTCCCGATGTGACCGGGCGTCGCACGAATTTCACGCTCGAAGCGGGCGGCGGTCTGCGCGTGCGCATCGGCGCGGCGCAGTGGGCACAGGTGGGCTACAAGTATCACCACATCTCCAACGCCGGCACCGCATTTGCCAATCCGGGCCTGGATGGCAATCTGCTGTACGCCGGCTATCAGTGGTCGGTCCGGTTGCCGCAATGATGGCCCGCGTCCTGTGTGTTGTGGTTGCGGCTGCGCTCTTCGCCGCCTGTCAGGACACCGCGCCATCGCAGATCGGTTCGGCGGCGATGTACGTCGCCGGGTTCATTCGGACTGCGAAAGGCCCGCAGAAGGTGGCCATCCGCCTCGATCGACAGGCCTGCATTACAGAGGGGCGCCTCAACTTCCGTGATGCGAGCGGACTTGGTGTGCTGGTGATCGAATCGCCAAGGCGAGGCTGGACGGTGCGCTCGTATGCGGTGCCGCAGCACCTTGGTGGTGCGCGCGGCTATCTGAACATTTCCGGTGTGACGTCGAGTTATCCGCTGGTGCGTGGGACCACGGTCATCTCGCGTGCGGATTCACTGACCATCCAAGGCGAGATCGACTGGACCCTGGGTGAACCACTGGTCGAGGGCATCAGTGACACGACGCTGTCGTATCTGCGCGTCGTCGGTCGCTTCAGTGCAGTCCCGGGATGCGAGCTGTAGCCGCGGTACGAGGGGCCGTGTACCACTCTGGCACCAGCGAGTACATACTTCCCCGGTGATGACACGCGTCGCCGCCGTTGCGCCCACCGATAACCCTGCCAGCTGGCGCATCAGCGTACTGGAAGTCGTGCTGAAGGTGGCGTTTTTCTTCGGCCTTGTCGTGTACGTGCCGAGTGTGATGATCGCGGTCAGCAGAAAAGTGCCGGGCATCGTGCTGTTGGACACGGTGGTGATCATCGCGGTCGGTGGCCTCCTGTTCGCGAAACGAGTGCCATATCAGTGGCGCGCCGCAACGTTTTGTGCGGTGGCCTATGCGCTTGGTGCCGGTCTGCTGGTGTGGGTCGGCTCTGTCAGCCAGATGTACCTGATCGGATTCTCCGTTCTCAGCACGCTGCTGCTCGGCATTCGTGCCGGTCTTGGAGCGGTGGTGTTGAGCGCCGTGACGCTGTTCGCGATGGGCGCACTCGGCTTCGGCCGGCTCGACGCGATGTTCCAGGAGCAGGAATTGGCGGCGCAGGGCTGGGGTGTGGTGACGATGAACTTCGCCTTGGTGAATACGATGCTGACGGTGGGCGTCGGCACGGTGCTCGCCACACTCGAGAAGGCGCTCAGTGCGGAGATCGGGACTCGCGAGTCGCTCGAAAGCGAGCGGTCGTTGCTGCGCACATTCATCGATACGCTTCCCGACGTGATTTTCACGAAGGACATGGACGCGCGCTTCGTGATCGTGAATCCGGCGGCGCTGGCGATGACCGGGCGCGCGCACGCAAAGGAGATGATCGGCCATACCGTCTTCGATTTTTTCACGCATGAGCAGGCGCAGAAGATTTACCTCGACGATCTCGAGGTGCTCGCCGGTCGCACGGTGATCAATCGGGAAGTGTCCACGCGCGACACCCACGGCACCGACAACTGGTATCTCACACTCAAGGCGCCGATCCGCGACGACTCGGGTACGGTCACGGGTCTGATCGGCATCAGTCGCAACATCACCGAGCGGAAAAAGCTCGAGGAACAGTTGCGACAGGCGCAGAAGATGGAAGCGGTGGGGCAGCTGGCGGGCGGTATCGCGCATGACTTCAACAACCTGCTCACGATCGTCTTCGGCTACAGCGATGTGTTGCGCGCGCACACGGACGCGCTGCCGGAGATTCGTGAACCCGTCGAAGCGATCAACGACGCGGCGGCGCGTGCGGCCGCGCTGACGCGCCAGCTGCTTGCCTTCAGCCGGCAATCGATGCTGCAGCCGAAGGTGCTCGACCTGAACGAAACGATCACCGATACCGGCCGGATGCTGGGCCGGTTGATCGGAGAAAACATTCAGTTCTCACTGGTGCTGGACCCGTCGATCGCTCGCGTGCGCGTCGATCCGGGACAGCTCGATCAGGTGCTGATGAACCTGTGCGTGAATGCGCGCGACGCGATGCCGAACGGTGGCATGTTGCGCATCGGCACGCAGCGCGTGGAGCTCACCGATGCGCGTGCCATGGCGCTCGAAATTGCGCCGGGACCGCACGTGGCGCTGACCGTGAGCGACACCGGCATCGGCATGACGCCGGACGTCGTGGAGCACATCTTCGAGCCGTTCTTCACCACCAAGGGTGTCGGCACGGGCACCGGGCTCGGGCTGGCGATGGTCTTCGGCATCGTGCGGCAGAGCGGCGGCGCCATTCACGTGGAGAGTGTGCCGGGGCAGGGCACGACGTTCAGCATCTTCCTGCCGGTGGCGTCCACGGATTCGGGCAACGCTGCCGGTAACACGGCGCCACCCAGCGCACGCGGCGGCGAGGTGGTGCTGCTGGTGGAAGACGATGCACATGTGCGTGATCTGGCCGAGAGCAATCTGCGCAGCTTCGGCTACGAGGTGCTGACGGCGTGTGACGGTCGTGATGCTCTCACCATCGTGCGGTCACACCGCGCCTCGATCGACGTGCTCGTCACCGACGTCGTGATGCCGCACATGAGTGGTCCCGAACTGGCATCGGTCATTCAGGCGGAACACCCTGACGTGCGCGTGCTCTTCATGAGCGGCTACACCGACGACGCCGTGGTACGTCAGGGTTTGCTGAAGGCGGAGGTGGCGTTTCTCCAGAAGCCCTACACCCCCAGCGGCCTCGCCGAAAAAGTCCGCCACGTCCTCGACTCCCGTCGGTCTGCGTCGGTGTCCTGAACGGCGTCAACGCAACGTCGCAACCGCGCAACGAACTGCAACCGCGCAACGAAATGCTTGGCGTCAAAGCAGTTCAGTTCTCCGCGACTCTGCGTTGACGCTCTTGCAGTTCGTTGCGCCGTTGCGTTGAAGCAGTCAGCGCGAACGATCAGGAAGCCTGGATCGGGGCGATGAGGGAGGCGGCGACGGGTTGGGGGGTCGCGGGACGGAAAGGTGTGGTGTCGACCTGTTCGACTGTGGTCTCACGCCGCCGCTTCATGCGTCGGCTGAAGTCGTCGAAGTAGGTGTAGACCACCGGCGTCACGTAGAGCGTGATCAGCTGCGAGAACGCCAATCCGCCCACCACCGCGATACCGAGCGGACGACGTGACTCCGCACCAGCGCCGGCGCCGAGTGCGATCGGGAGCGTGCCCACCAGCGCGGCCATCGTCGTCATGCTGATCGGACGGAAGCGCACCATGCAGGCTTCGAAGATGGCATCGAACGCACTTTTGCCTTCCTTCTTCTCCACCTCCTGCGCGAAATCGATCATCATGATCGCATTCTTCTTCACCAACCCCACCAGCAGGATCACGCCGACCCACGCGTAGACGCTCAGCTCCGTCTTCGTCAGCAGCAGCGCGAGGAATGCACCGAATGCGGCGAACGGAATGCCGGACAGAATCGTGATCGGATGGATGAACGATTCGTACAGAATGCCGAGCACGATGTAGATCACGAAGATCGCAACGATGAAGAGGGTCGCGAGGCCCTTCTGCGTGTCCTGGAACGCCTGCGCGGCGCCGGCGAAACCGGTCGTGATGCCATCGGGGAGGATCTCGCGCGCGGCCTTCTCCACTTCGTCCACGGCCTGACCCAGCGCAGCCCCTTCGCGCAGGTTGAACGACAGCGTCACCGACGGGATCTGTCCGGTATGATTGACCAGCTGCGGGCCGATCGTCCTGGCCGACTTCGTCACACTCGACAGCGGCACCAGTGTGCCACTCTTCGAGCGTACATAGAGCAGGTCGAGTGCCGAGAGATCGGTCTGGAACTCGGGCAGCAGCTCCATGATCACCCAGTACTGGTTGTTCGGTGTGTAGATCGTACTCACCTGACGCGAGCCATATGCGTTGTACAATGCCTGCTCGATCTGCTCGGCCGTCACACCCAGCCGCGCGGCATGATCGCGATCGATGGTCAGCGATGCCTGCGGGTTCTTGATCTGCAGGTCGGTGGAGACGTCGGTCAGTGCCGGCAGCGACTTCATCTTCGCTTCCATGGCCTGCGCTGCCGGATACAGCGCCTCGAGATCACCACCCTGCAGCGTGTACTGATAGAGCGCCTTGGCCGAGCGACCACCGAGCTGAATGATGGGCGTGTTCTGCCAGTATACCGACATGCCTGGAATGTCCGATGTCGCCTTCGAGAACTGGCGCACCATCGTCTCCGCGTCGGGCCGTTCCTTGCGCGGCTTGAGGCGCACCGTCAGGCGACCCTGATTGGCGAGACCTGCCGAGTTGCCGGAGCCGGTCCCGATGTTCGACAGTACCGCGTCGACGTA
The DNA here is from genome assembly GCA_031367535.1 of Gemmatimonadaceae bacterium. Classification (GTDB taxonomy): domain Bacteria; phylum Gemmatimonadota; class Gemmatimonadetes; order Gemmatimonadales; family Gemmatimonadaceae; genus JACMLX01. Next base: position 18,786 of record JANLPZ010000052.1, on the reverse strand, counting down.
CGGATTCTTGCGAATGCGTGCGGCCGCCTGTTCCTGATAGTTGATCATCGCATCGAACGACGTGCCCTGCGCGGCTTCGGTCGACGAGCGAATGCGGCCCGTGTCTTCGCTCGGGATGAATCCCTTCGGCACGATCGAATACAGCACACCCGTCCCGAGCAGAATCACCGCCGAAAATACCATCACCGATCGACGGTGTGCCATCGACCAGCGCAGCGTGACCTCGTACTTGTGCAGCACCCACTCGTAGCCCCTCTCGAACGCGTCGAAGACCTTGTTGTGGATTTCACGCTCGCCATGCTTGCCGCCCTTCAGGAAGCGCGCGCAGAGCATCGGTGTCAGCGTCAGTGACACGAAACCCGACACCAGGATTGCCGCCGCGATGCTGACCGCGAATTCGTGGAACAGGCGCCCCACGATGCCGCCCATGAACAGCAGCGGAATGAACACCGCCGTCAGCGAGATCGTCATCGAGATGATCGTGAACCCGATCTCACGCGCACCATCGAGCGCGGCCTGCATCGGCGGTTTGCCCATCTCGATGTGGCGCACGATGTTCTCGAGCATCACGATCGCGTCGTCCACCACGAAGCCGACGGCCAGCGTGAGCGCCATCAGCGACAGGTTGTCGAGACTGTAGTCGAGTGCCCACATCACGCAGAACGTGCCCACCAGCGACATCGGCAGCGCGATGCTCGGAATCACCGTCGCCGAGACGTTGCGCAGGAACAGGAAGATCACCATCACGACGAGGCAGAGCGTCAGCACCAGCGTGAACTTCACGTCCGCGACCGATTCACGAATGCCTTCCGAACGATCGAAGAACGTTTCGATCTCCACTGACGCCGGCATCTGCGCGCGCAGCTTCGGCAGCAGTTCGTTCACCGCGTCGGCCACCTGCACCGTGTTCGTGCCCGGCTGCTTCTGCACGGCGAGTGTGATGGAGCGCGTGTCGTTGAACCAGGCGGCGACCTTGTTGGTCTGCACGTCGTCCTTCACACGACCCACATCGCGCAAGCGCACCGGATTGCCGTTGCGGTAGGCGACGATCAGTTCACCGAATTCCGCCGCGTTCTCGAGCTGGCCATCGGCCTTCAGCGTGTACGCCTTGTTCGCGCCCCAGAGCACGCCGGTCGGCAGGTTCACGTTGCCCTGTGCCGCGGCGGCCGCCACTTCGTCGATGCCGATGCCACGCGCCGCCAGTGCACGCGGATCGAGCTGAATGCGCGCGGCGTACTTCTGGCTGCCGAAAATCGTCACCTGGGCGACACCGCTGATCGTCGAGATGCGCTGACCGAGGACGGTCTGCCCGTATTCGTCGAGTGCCGACAGCGGCAGCGACTTGCTGCGCAGGTTCAGGTACAGGAACGGCTCGTCGGCCGGATTCGTCTTCTGCAGCGACGGCGGCACGATGCCCGGCGGCAGATCACGCAACGTCTTCGAGATCGCGGCCTGCACATCCTGCGCGGCAGCGTCGATGCTGCGATCGAGCGTGAACTGAATCGTGATGCTGGTCGAGCCGAGTGCACTCGAGCTGACCATGTTGTCGATGCCGGCGATCGTCGTGAACTGCTTCTCGAGCGGCGTTGCGACAGCCGAGGCCATCGTCTCGGGGCTTGCGCCTGGCAAGGCGGCGGTGACCGTGAGCGTGGGATAGTCCACGTTCGGCAGGTCGCTCACCGCCAGCTTCTGGTACGACACCGTTCCAAACGCCAGGATGGCCAGCATGACGAGCGTCGTCATGACGGGCCGCTTGATGAACAACGCGGTGAAGTTCACGGCGCCACACCTCCCTTCGCATCCACGGCGCGCGCGGCCGCGCCATCCTTGGGTTGCGCATCACCGCGCCGAGGAGCCACGGCGTCCTTGATCGCCACCGTCGACCCGGGCGCCAGTTTGCCCTGACCGTCCGTCACGACGCGTTCACCGACCTTGAGTCCCTGCTCGATCACGGTCAGATCACCCACCACGCGTCCGGCGGTCACCGTCCGCATCACCGCTTTGTTCTTTTCGTCAATCGTAAAGACGAACGTGCCGGTCTGCGATGTCTGCACGGCCTGTGACGGCACCATCACTGCCGATGGGTCGCTGAACAACTGCAGCTCGACGCGCACGAACTGGCCCGGCCACAGTTGCCGATCCCCGTTTTCAAACCGCGCCTTCAGCAACACCGTTCCCGTCGTGCTGTCGACGCCGTTATCGACGAAGCTCAGTGAACCGGGCACTGCGCTGCCATCACCGTTGGAGTGGATCGCACGCGCCGCCAGTGTCTTGCCGGCGGCGTAGCGCTGCACCTGCGGGAACTCGCGATCAGGCACAGCGAAACGCACGAGGATCGGGCGGATCTGGTTGATCACGACCAGCGGCGGTGCCGCACCCGGACGCACCAGATTGCCTTCACGCACGAGCAGACTGCCGGTCTTGCCGGTGATCGGTGCGCGAATGGTCGCGTTGTCGAGATTGAAGCGCTGCGTGGACACCGTGGCGCGATCGGCATCCACGACTGCGGCCAGTGCCGCTGCATTGGCAGTCGCCTGATCGGCCTGCGAGCGCGTCACATAGTCCTTCGCCACCAGCGCCGCGAAACGCTCGGCGTCACGCTTCGCATTTTCCGCCTGTGCCACATCACGTGCGAGCATTGCCTGCGCCTGCCGCAGCGCGGCGTCATACGGGCGCGAGTCGATCGAGAACAGCACCTGCCCTTCGCGCACCTCGTCGCCTTCCTTGAAGTGCACACGCGTCAGCACGCCGCCAACCTGCGACTGGATCGCCACTGACTGCAGTGGTTCCACCACGCCGTTCGCGGCCACGATGTACGGCGCTTCACCCTGTGTGGAACTGGCGACCGTGACGGCGACGGGTGCCTTCGGCGGTGCCGCCGGTTTGGCGCACGCGGCTGCACCAAGCAGCAGTGCGATGGGTACGGTACGGGACACACGGAAAAGGTGCTGCATCATCGGGGTATCCCGCGAGTGGAGTCGGTCGAGAATCGGAAACCGGCGGGGCCGCCGGGTGTCAGTGCGCCGGCATCGCGCGCCAGCTGGGCGAGTGAGGCGAACCAGGTCCAGCGCGCCGTCACAGCCTGCGCGCGCGCATCGGCCAGCGCGTTCTGCGCCAGCAGCAGATCGAGAATGTTGCCGACACCTTCGGCGTAGCGGCCACGCGCCACCTGCTCCGACTGTGTCGCAGTACTGAGCAGCGCGGCAGACGTGGTGACGCGTTGTGCTGCCGTGCGCAGCGCGTAGTACGACGTGTAGACCTGCGCGGCCGTCGTCAGGCGCGCCTGTTCTGCACGCGCTGCAGCTGCTGCGGCGTTCTCACGCGCCGTCACGACGTCGTACTGTCGCGCATTGCCGCTGAAGATCGGAATCGAGAGGCCGAGTGTCAGCGCGTAGGTCTGCCCTTCGAGCGTGGAGACGTTGGCGAAATTTCGTCCGGCTGTGGACCCCATCGTCAACGTCGGCAGCGTGGCCGACCGTGCGACGGCGATCTGCGCTTCACTCTGCCGCACCTGTGCCCGCGTGGCCGCGAGATCGGGACGATCACGTTCGGCGCGTGCAATCAGCGTGTCGACGCTCTCGGCCAGTTCGCGCAGCGGGAATGCTGATGTATCGGTCGCGACTTCGAACTGCCGATTCGCATCGAAGCCCATCGCCAGCGCGAGACTTGCGCGTGTGGCGCGCAGCGTACCGTCCGCGCTTTGCGCGACGAGTTCCGCTTGTGCGAGCGCGGTGCGTGCCTGCAGCACATCGGCAATGGTCGCCACACCGACTTCATGCCGGCGATCCGCTGCCGCGAGATTCTGCGTGGCGGTGGCGACGGTCGCGCGCGAGGCCTCGAGCACACCACGCGCAGCCTGATACGAGAAATACGCCTGCTGTGTCTGCAGCAGCACGGTCTGGACGGCGGCGTTGTGTGAGAAATCCGCGGCGTAGAGCGCTTCGCGTGCCGCGCGCGACGTGCCGCGCCGTGCACCGAAGTCGAACAGCAGGTATTGCAGCGTGATCGAGGGCACGACCGTGACGCGATCGGCCGGCAATCGGGCCGGGTTGGCCGAGATGGCTTTCGACGGGCCGCCGGTGATGTCACTGGTGATGGTCGGGAAGAAGCGGCCATTGGCTGAGCCGTACGTGGCCGCCGCGGCGCGCGCCTGCGCCCAGCTGATCCGGGTTGCGGGGCTGTTGCCGAGCGCCAGATCGACGACGTCGGTGAGGGATAGCGCCTGGATCCGGCTGGCGACCTCTGCCGGAATCGCAACGACCGGTGCGCCCATGCCACGCTCGGCAGGGGTGAGCGGGGCGGACGCTTGCGGCGCTGGCGTCCACACTTTGCCCGGGGCTGCGCTTGTCGCTGGAGCGCCTCGAACTGTGCTGGGCGGTGCAGTAGCACAACCGGAAATAGCGAGCCCGACCGTAAAAGTCGTGAAGAATCCTGTGGTGCGTTGCGTGGCGGGAAGCCGCATGAGGCAATGACGAGGGGGTACGGGAACGGTGCTCCGGAAACTACCAGCATCTGTTCCGTGGCCCGGGGGCTGCTTTGCCTACGCCTGCGGCGCGGGGAGCGTTGCCGACAGGCCGGTCTCAGCCGCCGACGGTCAACGCCTCGGTCTCGACATCGTGCCACCCGCCCGTGATGTTCGCGACACCGCATTCAACCCCGCTATCGATGCCCACTGAGCAGACGCCGTACGATCTCGCCTACGCCGCCTCGGTGCACGATCCGGAGGGATTCTGGGCGGCGGCCGCCAGCGCGCTCCACTGGGACCGGCCGTGGGATCGTGTGCTCGACGACAGTGCCGCACCGCTCTGTCGCTGGTTCACCGGCGGTGAACTGAACACCTGCTACAACGCGATCGACCGGCACGTGCTGAACGGGCGCGCCGAGCAGGCGGCGGTGATCTACGACAGCCCGGTGACGCAGACGAAGCGCACGATCACGTATCGCCAGTTGCGCGACGAGGTCGCGCGATTCGCCGGCGTGCTGCGATCACTCGGCGTCGAACGCGGCGATCGCGTGATCATCTACATGCCGATGACACCAGAAACACTGATCGGCATGTACGCTTGCGCACGCATCGGCGCAGTGCATTCGGTGGTCTTCGGCGGGTTCGCACCGCAGGAACTCGCCGTGCGCATCGACGATGCACAGCCAAGAGTGGTGCTGACGGCGAGTTGCGGCATCGAAGTGCAGCGCGTGGTGCCGTACAAACCGTTGCTCGATGCGGCACTGTCGCTCGCGACGCATCAACCGACGCACTGTGTCGTGTTGCAGCGTGACGTGTTGCGCTGTGCCCTGACTCCGGGTCGCGATCTGGACTGGCACGATGCGAGTGCTGCGGCGGCGCCAGTGGACTGCGTGCCAGTCAAGGCCACCGATCCGCTCTACATCCTCTACACGTCCGGTACGACCGGCGTGCCGAAGGGTGTGGTGCGCGACAACGGCGGACATGCGGCGGCGCTGCTCTGGTCCATGAAACATGTGTACGACGTGAATCCGGGTGAGGTGTTCTGGTCGGCGAGTGATTTCGGATGGGCGGTCGGGCATTCGTACCTCGTGTACGCGCCGTTACTCGCCGGATGCACGACCGTCGTGCACGAAGGCAAACCAGTCGGCACACCGGACGCGGGCGAATTCTGGCGCGTGATCGAAGAGCATGATGTGCGCGTGCTGTTCACCGCACCGACCGCATTTCGCGCGATCAAGCGCGAAGATCCAAACGGTGTGCTGTTTGCGAAATACGATCTCTCGAAATTCCGCGCGCTCTTCCTCGCCGGTGAACGACTCGATCCCGACACGTATCACTGGGCTCGCGCACTGTTGCAGAAGCCGGTCATCGATCACTGGTGGCAGACGGAAACCGGATGGGCCGTCGCAGCCAACTGCATGGGACTCGGTGCCTTTCCGGTGAAGCCCGGATCGCCGACCAAACCGGTGCCCGGGTACATCGTCGAGATTCTCGATGAGGAAGGCCACGTGCTGCCCGCCAACAAGGAAGGCGCAGTCGTGATTCGCCTGCCGCTGCCGCCCGGCACACTGCCATCACTGTGGCGCGACGACGCGCGTTACATCGACACGTATCTCACGCGCTATCCCGGCTACTATCTCACCGGCGATGGTGGCTACATCGACGAGGACGGATATCTCTTCATCATGGGTCGTGTCGATGACATCATCATCGTCGCGGGCCACAACCTCTCGACCGGCTCGATGGAGCAGGCGTTGGCGAGTCATCCCGACGTGGCCGAGTGTGCCGTGATCGGTGTGCGTGATCCGCTCAAGACGCAGGTGCCGCTCGGCTTTGTGGTGCTCAAGGCAGGTGTGTCGCGGCAGCACGCGGACATCGTCAGCGAACTGGTGATGCTGGTGCGCGCACAGGTGGGGCCGGTCGCGAATTTCCGTCAGGCCATGATCGTGAACCGGCTGCCAAAGACACGATCCGGCAAGGTGCTGCGCAAGACGATGCGGTCTATCGCCGATGGCGATACGTGGACGATGCCGCCGACCATCGATGACCCGGCAATACTGGACGAGATTGCGGCAGCGCTCGCCGCTCGGCACGCATCTTCCACCCCGGTGTCACCGATCGGCGGCTGAGTGCGTGACGGAAGAGATCACTCCGGCTGATTGCGCATGTGATCCGCGAGCGCGTGCAGCCGCTGGCGGAGATAGGCGCGCAGATCATCGGGCATCGGGTGTTCCGTCAGCGCGCGATCCATGCACCACAGCCATTCATCGCGCTCCACAGCACCAATGGCGAACGGAAAGTGCCGCTGCCGCAACATCGGATGGCCGTACTGCTCCACATACAGCTGCGGACCGCCGGTCCAGCCGGTGAGAAAGAGGCGCAGTTTCTCACGCGACACCTTGAGACTCGTCGCATGCAATGCCCGCACATGCACGGCCTCAGGCGCCGTGTCCATCAGGTCGTAGAAACGATCTACGATCGCGCGGACCCCCGCGTCCCCACCAATCGTCTCGTAGTGTGTCGGCGCCGGTTCCATGCGACAAAGTTAGTCACGACCTCGCTCCGACGGCCGCCACGGGCACCCCAAAATAAGAGCACTTCCCCGCGTCCTCCGCGGCCCCCGCGCGAAAATTGTCGGCGTACTCCGCGCGGGTAACCGGCATCGCTTCGCTCTCGGGCGGAAAAATTTTCACGCGGGGATCGCGGAGGACGCGGGGAGTTCGATAGATCAGGCGTGCGAACTCGCGCATCGAATGTTTGATTTGTTGGGTATGGTGATGCCGTGGAGTGACTCTCGCGAGGTGGGAACGACGATGGCTGCGAAGAAGATTGGAGCGAAGGTCGCGAAGAAGTCTGCGACGAAAAAACCTCCGGTGAAAAAGGTCTCGGCAGCGAAAGGCGCGACGAAAGCGGTGAAGACGGCTGTCACGAAGACCGCGAAGAAAGCCCCGCAGTCCATGCCGTATGAGCAGGGCAAGTGGGCGCATGTCTACACGCGGGCGCCGGGCGAACAGCGGTACTGGCTGCTCAAGTCGGAGCCGGATGTGTTTTCGTTTGCGGACCTGCAGGCGGCACCGAAACACACCACCTGCTGGGACAGTGTGCGGAACACCGGCGCACGCAACTTCCTGCGCGATGCGATGAAGGAAGGTGACCTCGCGTTCTACTACCACTCGAACGCGGAGCCGTCGGCCATTGTCGGCATCTGCGAAGTGGTGCGCGAAGGCTATCCGGACGACACCGCGTTCGATCCGACGCACCCGTACTACGATGCCGACTCGGCGCGCGAGACACCGACCTGGTTCATGGTCGACGTGAAAGCGGTGCGTGCGCTCGATCGGCCGGTGACGCTGCCGGAGATCAAGGAGCATCCGGTGCTCCGCGAGAGTGCACTGATCAAGGTCGGCCGACTGTCGGTGGTGCCGATCACTGCGGCGGAATGGGACGTCGTGCTGTCCGTCAGTGGAGCCTGACGACTCGGCGCGTCCCACTCACGCTCCAGCTCAGATCTCGCCCTTCTTCGCGAATTCCGCGATGTGATCGGCCGCGCGGAACGCGAGCGCGTGAATGGTCATCGTCGGTTGCCCGCGACCGCTCGTCACGAAGCTGCTGCCATCCACGATGAACAGGTTCTTCACGTCATGGGCGCGATGATACTTGTCGATGACTGACGATTTCGGATCGTTGCCCATGCGTGCCGTGCCGAGCAGGTGCACCGTCTGGCGCGGCACCGTGCGGATCGGGCTCGGGATGACACGTTTTGCGCCCGCCGCCGTCATGAACTCGACGGCGCGTTCCTGAAAATATTTGTACAACTTCAGGTCCTCGGCGTGCTCCGAGAATGTGACACGCATCGCCGGCAGTCCCCACACATCCTTCAGTTCCGGATCGAGTGACACGGCGTTCGTCGGCACCGGCAGCGATGTGGTGTGGCCCGACGCGTCCACCGAATTCAGAAACCACCGGCGCATCCGCTTCTTGAAATCGCTGCCCCACATCTGCCCTTCATCCGGCATGCTGCTGGTGCGCAGCAGCGCCGGATTCGAGATGCGGAAATCGAACCCACCGCCGCCGAACAGGCCGAGCTTCGGATCCAGTTCGTAGTGTTCCTGCGAGATGCGCGTCACCACCGGTCCTTTGTGCGCGTGCACTTCGTGTTCGAACTCACCGCTGGCGCTGCCGCCGCCATTGAACATGAAGTGTTTGCCTACGACACCGCTCGAATTCGCGAGTCCATCCGGAAAGCGATTCGACTTCGACATCAGCAACAATCGCGGCGTCTCGGCGCCGTTCGCGCACAAGACGACCGCCTTCGCTTTCTGGAAGACTTCCTTGCGGTCCTTGTCGAAGTAGATGACGCCAGTAGCGCGACCACTGTCGTCCGTCTCGATTTTCCGCACGTAGCTGTGACTGCGCAACTCGCAGCGACCACTCGCCAGTGCGTCCGGCACCATCGTCCAGTTGGCGCCGGATTTGGCGCCCCATTCGCACGGAAATCCGAGACAGAAGCCGCAGTTGTGACAGGGCTGCCGTCCGTTGTGTTCGCGCGAGAGAATCGCCATCGGTGCCGCTTTCGACGCCCAGCCAAGTTTCTTCGCGCCGATTTCGAGCAGCACGCCCGGGCCAGTGACGGTCAGCGGCGGCAACGGATACGGCTTCGATCGCATCGGTTCGCGCGGATCGTTGCCGACTTCACCGGACACACCCACTGCATACTCGACGGCAGTGTAATACGGCTCCAGTTCCTCGTACGTGATCGGCCAGTCTGCGAGCGCAGCGCCGGCCACACCACCGTGCGTCGTGTATTCGCGAAAATCGATGGGCCGGAAGCGCCAGTAGTTGCCGGTGAAATGCAGCGTTGTGCCGCCCACCGCGGGCGCATACCGCACGAACTGCCGCGGCTCCGCCTTCGCGTCAGGACTGGTGCGGAATGTCTGTGGCGACACGGCTGGATCGTTGGTCCAGCGCGGCCAGCGGAATGCCCCCAGCTCGTCGTGCTCCATGTCGTCGGGGCCGACTTTGCGGCCCTGCTCCAGCATCACCACGTCGAAACCTTTGCGCGTCAGTTCGCGCGCGACCGACGCACCCGACACTCCCGACCCGATGATCACAAAATCGACGGCGGTATCAGTCGGGAAGGTCCTGCCGGCCGGTACCGCCGTCGTCTCGCGTTGGTGCATCAAATCTCACCCTTCTTTGCAAACTCCGCGATGTGGTCCGCGGCGCGGAATGCGAGCGCCTGGATGGTCATCGTCGGTTGCCCGCGACCACTCGTCACGAAGCTGCTGCCGTCCACGATGAAGAGGTTCTTCACATCGTGCGCGCGATGATACTTGTCGACCACCGACGACTTCGGATCATTGCCCATGCGTGCGGTGCCCAGCAGATGCACGGCACTGCCCGGTGTGTCGTGCAGATCACCGGAGTGGACTTTCGTTGCACCGGCCGCCGTCAGCAGTTCGCGTCCCTTGTCCTGAAAGTGCTTGAACAGACGCATGTCGTGCTCGTGTTCCTTGAACGTGACCCGGATCGCTGGCACGCCCCACGCATCCTTCAACTCGGGGTCAAGCGTGACGGCGTTCGTCGGCACCGGGACCTGCGTCGTGTGCCCAAGACATTCGACCGAGTGCGTGAACCACGGGCGCATGCGCTTCTTGAAGCCGGCGCCCCACTGCGGTTCGTCGTCGGGCATGCCGAGGGTCCACATCAGCGCGGGCACCGACATGCGGAAGTCGAACCCGCCGCCGCCGATCAGGTTCAGTTTCGGATCCAGCTCATACGGTTCCTGCGTGATGCGCGTGACGACCGGACCCTTGTGCGCGTTGACCTCATGCTCGAACTCGCCGATCGATGAGACGTTGCCGTTGCACATCAGGTGCTTGCCGAGCACGCCGCTCGAGTTCGCGAGGCCATCCGGAAATCGATTCGACTTCGAGTTGAAGAGCAGTCGCGGTGTCTCGGCGCCATTCGCGCACAACACGACCGCCTTCGCCTTCTGCACGATCTCCTTCTTGTCCTTGTTGAAATAGACCACGCCGGTCACGCGACCTGTCTCGTCCGTCTCGATCTTGCGCACAAAACTGTTCGGACGGAGTTCACACTTGCCGCTCGCGACCGCTTCCGGCACCATCGTCCAGTTGGCACCAGACTTGGCGCCCCACTCACACGGAAACGCGAGACAGAACCCACAGTTGTGACAGGGCTGACGACCCTTGTACTCGCGCGAGAGCAGCGCCATCGACGCGGCCTTCGAACTCCAGCCGAGTTTCTTCGCGCCGACTTCGAGCAGGACGCCAGGGCCGTGCGCATTCAGCGGTGGCAGCGGAAACGGCTTCGAGCGCATCGGCTCGCGCGGATCGTTGCCCACTTCACCCGACACACCCACCGCATACTCGACCGCCGTGTAGTACGGTTCCAGTTCTTCGTACGTGATCGGCCAGTCGGCAAGATCGGCGCCGGGCACTCCACCGCGCGCGGTCTTCTCGCGGAAATCGATCGGGCGGAAGCGCCAGAAGTTGCCGGTGAAATGCAGCGTGGTACCGCCAACCACACGCGCGTATTGCGCGAAGTTGTGGCGCTCGGTCTTGTCCGCTTCCGTCTTGCGATACGTCTGCGGCGAGAGTGCGGGATCGTTCGTCCAGCGCGGCCACATGAACGCGCCAAGTTCGTCGTGCTCCATGTCTTCCGGCGCGACCTTGCGTCCCTGCTCGAGCAGCACGACTTCGAAACCTTTGCGCGTCAGCTCACGCGCCACCGAACCACCGGCAATGCCGGAGCCGATGATCACGAAGTCGACGGGCGTATCGGTGGCGTATGTCGGTTGCTTCGGCTCTGCCTGCGATACCGGCATCTGCATCAGAGCACCCTGCCGAGCAGCGCCATCTGATTTTCCGGACGATCGTACCATCCGAACGGTGCCTTGTGCTCCATCGCAACTTCCTGCCCGATCATCTTCCAGCCCATGTAGTCCTTGTTGCCGCCGTATTTCGGCAACGACAGGAATCCGGCCAGTGTCGCGAAGCGCATCGCACCGAAGAACGGCGTCTTCTCGATCTCGTGCAGCACTGCATCCTGCTGCTCGGCGGTCAGCGAGGCGAAGGTCGCGCCGCTACCGTGTTTCTTCGCGACCGTTTCGCCGAGTGACTTGAGCCCCTCAGCGAAGAGCGGCGCCTGATCCTTGGCGAATCCGGTCAGCGACTGATCGATGAAATACACGACGCCCGCTTCCCTGGCGCCCGGCGTGTCGTCCGATGGGAGAATGCGCGCGCTGATGGCATCCACCTGCGCCGCCTGGGCGGGCGTGAAGTGCACAAGCTTCGTCGAGTCGCCGCCCCAGCTGGATTCGCGCGTACAGGCGGCACCGGCCACCAGCCAGACCGCGCTCAACGCCGCCACCCCGACCACAAACTCCCGACGCGACACAGGCAACTCACTGGTGCTGGCGTCGGCTTCGGCCTGATCGTCCATGTCCATCCCCGCGATGAAGGAAGCACACCACGCGCGTAAGGCTATTTTCCAACGTAAGGCAATGTGCAAGGGTCCGCTTCCCCACGTGGGGCGTTGCTGCCGACATGCGTTCTACGCCGCTTGCACTTCGATCCGAACCACGATGTTGACACTGACGCTGCGCCCGATTTCTGCCGACGATGCAACGATCGTGGCGAACCTGCATGCGGCCAGCTGGCGCACGGCGTATCGCGGCATCCTGTCGGACGACTACCTCTCCGGTGAAGTGGTTCAGGAGCGGCAGTATGCGTGGCAGAAACGTCTCGAAGTGATAGATGACTCGCAATTCGGTGTGATTGCAGCGTTCGACAGGATTGCGGTCGGCTTCGTGTTCGTGATCGGTCAGGCGGATCCTGTCTATGGCAATCTGATCGACAACCTGCACGTCGTGACCGAGGCGCGGTCGGCGGGCATCGGTCCGCAGCTGCTCGCCGCCGCGGCCGACGGGATGTGCGTGCGCGCGTGGGATCGGCGCGCGCACTTGTGGGTGTGGGACGCGAATATGCGCGCGCGCGCCTTCTATGCACGCATGGGCGGGCGCGAAATCGAGACGGTGATGAAGTCCGCGCCGGACGGCACGGAAGCGCGGACGTGGCGTGTTGCGTGGGGCGACCTGCGCGCGCTCGGCGCGCCTGGGCAACGCGCGACGTTTCGCGCGCATGTCCCCGATTCGCGGTAGCTACACTTCCGCGTGCGTCGCTTTCCCGACACTCTCTTCCCGCTGCCACATGCGTCGTCTTCTTCCTGCGGTCTGCGTCGCACTCGCGCTCGGACTCTCGACCACTCCGGCAGTCGCGCAGACTGCCGCCGATCTCGCGCGTCTCGCGCCGACCGCCCGTCGTATTACCGCTGCAGCACTGGCCGATTCCGGGCCACACCGTCGATTGGGCGCACTGGTCGACGGATTCGGACATCGCATCAGCGGGTCCGCGTCGCTCGAGCAGGCGATCGACTGGGTGCTGGCCGAAATGCAGCGCGATGGTTTTGCGAACGTGCGTGGTGAGCCGGTGATGGTGCCGCACTGGGTGCGAGGTGCCGAGTCGGCCACACTCGTCACGCCGCGTGAAGTGCCGCTGCACATGCTCGGACTTGGCGGGAGTGTCGGTACCAGCGCTGATGGCGTGACGGCCGACGTGATCGTGGTGCATTCGTTCGATGAACTCGAACGGCGCAAGGCTGGAGCGGCGGGGAAAATCGTGTTGTTCAACACACCGTTCCCGAAAGACTCCGAGCCCTTCGCCGGCTACGGCGCGGCGGTGCAGTATCGCGGCTATGGCGCGACGGCCGCGGCGAAGGTTGGTGCGGTGGCGATGCTGCTGCGCTCGGTCGCGACCTTCTCGATTCAATCGCCGCACACCGGCGGACTGCGCTACGACACGACGGTGACGAAGATTCCCGCCGCAGCGCTGAGCATCGAGGATGCAGAGATGCTCGACCGCATGCAGGCGCGCGGCCAGAATGTGCGGGTGACGCTGAAGATGAGCGCGCAAATGTTGCCGGACGCACCATCGCGGAACGCCATTGCCGAATTGCGTGGTCGTGAGTTGCCCGATGAAGTGGTCGTGATCGGAGGCCACATCGATTCATGGGATGTGGGGCAGGGCGCGATGGACGACGGGGCGGGCAGTGTCGCCGCGTGGGAAGCGGTGAAGCTGCTCAAGCGGCTCGGCATCACGCCACGTCGCACGATTCGCGTGGTGCTGTTCACGAACGAAGAGAACGGTTTGCGCGGTGGCACCGGATATCGCGACGCACACAAGGGTGAACTCGCGAAACACGTCGCGGCGATCGAGAGTGACAACGGGATCTTCGCGCCGCGCGGGTTCCGTTTTCAGGGCACGAAGTCGGCCGCGCGTCGCGCAGCCCTGCTGGCGGCATTGACGCGGATCGCCGGCGCGCCGAAGGTGGCGCCCGGTGACGGTGAAGCGGACGTCGGCCCGATCATCGAGGAAGGAGTGCCGGGCTTCGCGCTGGATGTGGATGCGTCGAAGTATTTCTGGTATCACCACACATCGGGCGACATGCTGACTGTGGTGAACGACGCGGATCTGCGGCGGTGTGTGGCGGCGATGGCGATTCTGGCGTACGCGCTGGCGGAGATGCCGGCCACGTTGCGGTAAGTTCTCAGCTCGAAGGATTCGACATGTCCACGAGCTGCCGGAACGACCGCGCGATACGCTCCACCGCCGCATGTGCCGCCGGCACCACCGTTGTCAGGTGCAGGAACCCGTGGACGAGTGAGTCTTCGCGGTGCGCCCGCACTGTGACGCCGAGGCTGTGCAGCGTGGTCGCGAACACGTCACCCTCGTCGCGCAGCGGATCGAAGCCCGCCGTGATCAGCAGGGTCGCTGGTGACTGCGCGAGATCGGGCGACCGCGCCGGACTGACCCGCGGATCAGAGCGTGTCTGCTCGAACGCGGCGCCCAGGTAGTGCTCCTGAAATGCGAGCAGGTCGGCGGCCGTGAGCACAAACCCGTCACTGAAGAGGCGCAGTGACGCGTGTTGCGCGCCGGCGTCGGTGGTCGGATAGATCAGCAGCTGTGCCGCCACTGGTCGCGCGTCGCGCGCGAGGGCAAGTGCCGTCACTGCGGCCAGATTCGCGCCCGCGCTGTCTCCACCGAGACTGATGCGCGCTGCATCAGCGCCAAGTTCTGTTGCGTGTTCCTGCGCCCAGCGCGCGGCGGCGTAACAATCCTCGGGCGCGGCGGGGAACGGGTGCTCTGGTGCCAGGCGGTAGGCAACGCTGAGCACATGCATGCCGGCCGTACGACAGAGAATCCGACATGCTTCGTCATGCGTGTCGAGATCGCAGATCACGAATCCGCCGCCATGAAAGAATACGAGCAGCGGCTCGGGGACATCGACCCCGCTGGACGGCGGGGCATAGTGGCGCGCTGCGAGCGTACCCGCGGCGCCGTCGATGTCGAGATCCCGCACCGACCGCACGCGCGTCGGACGGGCACCGGCACCGATCGTGACCGCGTGAATCTCGCGGCGATTTCGCCGGCGCGCGGCAGACGGTGTCGGACCGCTCATCAGCGCGGAACGCTTGCGACGTCGTGCGGCGAGAATGAACTGTACATGCGCATCGAGTGTGAGCCCGTCGATCACACGCGGCTGTTCACCGATGAGTTTCAGCAGCCATGGCCCCGGCAGGCCCCCGAGCAAGCGTGCCAGTCGCCCTTCGATTCGCTCACTTCTCGATAGCGATTCGGTGTCGAGGATCTGCTCTGTCATGTGTGGAATTCCGCGGTGCGTTCGCGACGCGGGATGAGGCGATAGTCGCGTGCGTTCATGTGCGAGACGAGGCGGCGGAACCGCCCGACACCATCGGGCCAGAGCGCGGTGTTGCGTCCGCTGGGATGCAGATACCAGCTCTGACAGCCACCCGAATTCCACGCCGTCGTTGCGAGTCGTGTATCGACGTCGGCAACGAAGCGCCGTTGCGCCGCCTCGAGCGGTTCCGCCGCCGCTGCGTTCTCTCGGGACGTCAGCTGCAGCACACCCAGCACATGCTCGATCTGCGCTTCGATCATCAGCACAACCGAGCTGTGACCGAGCCCGGTGTTCGGACCAAGGAGATAGAAGAAGTTCGGAAACCCTGCGTGCGTGGTGCCCATGTATGCTTGCGGGCCCTTTGGCCACGCCCCGGCCAGCGACTTGTGGTCACGCCCACGAATCATCGGAGCGAGCGGGGGATCCGTGGCCCGGAAACCGGTGCCGAAGATGATCACGTCGGCACGATGCTGCGCGCCATCGGCGGTCGTCACGCCATCTGCAGTGACGGCTGCCACACCGGACGGAATCAACGTCACGTTCGATTGCGTCAGTGCCGGGTAGTAGTCATCGGACACCAGAATGCGTTTGCAGCCGATCTGATAGCTCGGTGTGAGCGCTTTGCGCAGCGCGGGATCGTTGACTTGCGCGTGCAAATGGCGCCGCGCGATCCACTCCGCCACACGCGCCGCACTGCGGTGGCGAAACGGGAAGTGCAGGAGCTCGTGTCGCGCATACAGCGCGCCACGCACGAGCCGCTGGACGATCGGCAGGCTGCGATACAGCGATTTGCGCCACGATGGTACCGCGACATCGTTGCGCGGCATGACCCAGGGTGGCGTTCGCTGCAACACCGTGAGCTGCGCAACGTGCGGCTGGATCCGCGGGATGAACTGAATCGCGGAGGCGCCGGTACCGACCACCGCGACACGTTTACCGGTCAGGTCGATCGCGTGATTCCAGTGTGCCGAATGAAACACGTCACCGGCGAAGGTGTCGAGCCCCGGAAGATCCGGCAGCTTGGCGTCGCTCAGTGCGCCACTGGCAAGCACCACCGACTCGGCGGTCCACACATCCGTCGCGGTGGTCACCGTCCACGTGTGATCAACGTCATCCCATTCCGCACCGGTCACCGTCTGGCCGAAGACGAAATGTTTGTCGATGTCATATTCCGTCGCGCACTGCCGCAGATACGCCCAGATCTCGGGCTGCGGTGCGAACGTGCGCGACCACTCCGGATTCAGCGCAAACGAAAAGGAATAGAGCGTCGATTCGACATCGCACGCACATCCCGGATAGCTGTTGTCACGCCACGTGCCGCCCGCCTCACGCGCGCGCTCGAGGATCACGAAGTCAGTGATCCCGTGCTGCCGGAGGCGGATGGCCATGCCGATGCCGGAGAACCCGCCTCCGATGATGACGATGCGTGTGGTGTGCATGCTGCGTTCAGGATGCGACCTGACGCAGTGTCACGCAACAGCGGCGGTGTCCACCACAATTTCGCCGCGCGCACATTCATGAATCATCGTCGCCGGCCAATCGGGCTCGTACCGTGTCGCGGCGCGCAAACGTGCGACGGTTGTGCGCTTGCCATCACCCCACGCCACCATCACCACCTCGCGAGACGCGACGATCGTGGCAATGCCGACGCTGACACCGGAGCGCGGCACGTTCTCGAGTGAGCCGAGTGTCGGAAAGGTCAGCAGGTTGTCGCGCCGCGTCTGCTCCGAGAGCGTCACCACGCGCGACCGACTGTCGAGCGCACTGCCGGGTGGGTTGAACGCGACGTGCCCGTCGCCGGCGCCGGAGGCGGCGAGAAAGAAATCGATGCCGCCCGCGTCGCGAATATCGTCGTCATAGCGATCGGGATTGCGCGGATCGGGAAACCAGACTTGCGCGTCGGTGAGCTGAAACGCTTCCGGAAGCGCGGCGTTCAGCTGCCCGACAATCTCCGTGCGCGTGAACGCGTGACAGCTCGGCGCGCCGGCCGCCATCGCGTACACGAAGCCGTCGGGTGTGTCGATGAGATATTCATCCATCATCACCAGTGTCACATGCGCCAACGATTGCGGATGCCCTGCCAGTGAATGCGCGAGCGCCGCGTAGATCGGACGCGGTGTGCGCCCGGTCGGCAGGCCAAGCAGACACCGACGCCCGTCGCGTGCGGCGTCCGTGATGTGACGGAGCAGTGTCGCCGCCACGTATTCGCCGATCGCGTCCGGCGTCTGGAGAATGCGCACCGGCGTGCGTGGCATCGGCGCCGATAATTCCGGATCGTGTGTTGTCGGATCGGGTGACATCACACTCAGCGAAACGACGCGGCCAGTTCCGGCTTGAGCCAGAGATCGATCGGCTTGGTGATACCGGTTGGCTTGAACGGCATCGCGATCTTATGCCCCAGTCCGGCGGAGGCGTACGCAGCGTACAACACTTCCTGCACCACGCGCCCGGTCTCACCATCCGAGATCGGCGTTTCCTTCCCGCGCACACACCGCGCGAAGTGCCGCATCTCCTGGGGAAATCCGTAGTTCCAGTGTTCCTCGAACACCGGCCACGTCCACCCGGTCGTGGTGGACGCTTTCTCCACCGCGTAGCCGAAACCGACCTCTGAGTACGTCGGCAGTGCGTTGCCCATCAGCATGTCGGCGTACGTCTGTCCCTTGTCGCCAAAAATTTCAATCGTGTCATCCATCCCACCGGGTTTCGTCCACGAATTCTCCACGACACCTGTCGCGCCGCCTTCGAACTCGATGATGCAGAGGGCTTCGTCGTCACCCTGCGTTTTGTGCGCGTGCACCTGCGTGGAGAGATGAGCATACACACTCTTCACCTTCGGCTTGCCGAGGAACCACCAGCAGAACGCGATGCCGTGGCAGCCCAGATCCATCAGCGCGCCGCCACCGGACTGATTCACATCCCAGAACCAGTCGGAGTGTGGGCCGGAGTGTTTCTCGGACTGCTTGACGAGATGCACACGACCGAACGCGCCTTCGTCCGCCATCTGCTTCGCCTTCACGTACTTCGGTGCGAAGAACAGTTCTTCGGCGTACATCAGCAGCACACCGGCCTTCGCGCACGCCGCCAGCATCGCGTCGGCTTCTTCGAGTGTCACGCAGAGCGGCTTCTCGCACACGACATGTTTCCCTGCCGCCGCCGCATCGATGGTCATCTGCGCATGCAGGCGATTGGGCGCCGTGATCGAGACCATCTCGATCTCTGGATCCCTGAGCAGCTCGCGGTAGTCCGCGTAGAACGCCGGAATGCCGTGTCGCTCAGCGAACGCCTGCGCATTCCCCGCCGACGGCGACGCCACCGCCACCACCTCCGCCTCCTCCGGCATCATCCGCACCGACGCCGCAATACAATCCGCCTGAAACCGCGAGCCGATGATCCCGATCTTCACCTTTGACACAGTCACGTCTCCGTCAAATTCGTTCGCATTCGTTTGAAACTGCTTGGTTCACACAGAGCAGCGGAGCAACAGAGGTTTGGTCTCCTACGCGTTTGAACAAACAAGTTTTCACGCGGGGCCCGCGGGG
>JANLPZ010000005.1:0-40880 GCA_031367535.1 Gemmatimonadaceae bacterium | reverse complement strand
GCCCCGCCGGGTTGCCCCATTCGGCCATCTCGGGATCACCGCGTGTGTGCCACTCCCCCGAGCTTATCGCAGCTTACCACGGCCTTCATCGCCTCTCTGTGCCCAGGCATCCCCCACATGCCATCTCTCGCTTGACCTCCCGTACCGGTCAAGCCGTGCATGCGCATTCATGCACACTGCAATCACTTCATCGCGATAGACACGTTGCCGTGTCCAGTCCACGATGGGATTCACTTCCCACGATCTCCACACTCTTTCCATTGTCAAACATCGGCCGCTGCACAATGCACCTGCGTACATCTCTGCAGCGTCCCGGGACATTCTCCCGGGGAGTCTGGAGAAAGTAGTCGACTCAAAAGCAGGGTCAAGGGCCTGACGCACGCCTCCGCGGCGCGCGAGATGCGTCGACACACCTGCACCACACACCGACACGACGACAATGCCGCCACGCTGCAGACGCAGTGCATTGACGCAGTGCATTGACTCGGTGCATTAGGCTGCCCTGTACATGACTCCACACCAAAATCCGCCGGCCGCGGCACGACTGCCCCTCGCGACGCTCGCATCCCGCGGGGCCAATCGCCTGCTGCACGGCCATCCCTGGATCTTTCGCAGCGACATCGCCACCGCGCCCCGCGTCGACGCCGGCCTCGTCGATGTCCGTGGCCCCGGTGGTCGCAAACTCGGCACCGCGCTCTTCAGTCCCACATCGGAAATCACCATCCGGCGCCTCGAGGCGAATCCGGATGTCGTCGTCGATACCACCTGGTGGCGCAACACCCTCGCGCGCGCAATCGCGCGTCGCGCGCCACTCGCCGAGCTCACGACGGCGTGTCGCCTCGTCCATGGCGAAGCCGATGGCGCGCCGAGTCTCGTCGTCGATCAGTATGCCGACGTACTCGTGGTGCAACTGCTGAGCGCTGGACTCGAAACGCAGCGTGCCGACATCATCGCCGCGTTGCAGACGCTGTGCCGGCCGACTGGCATTCTTGCGCGCAACGATCCCGCGGTGCGCACACGCGAAGGCCTCGAACGCACGGTCGAAGTGCTCGCCGGCACGGTCCCCGACACGATTCAGATCACTGAACACGGCGTGCACTATCTCGCGGCACTCCGCACCGGACAGAAGACCGGCGCCTTTCTCGATCAGCGTGACAATCGTGTGCTGATCGGGTCACTCGCGCGCGGTCGCGCCCTCGATTGTTTCAGCTATCACGGCTCGTTTGCGCTGCATCTCGCGCGTCGCGCCGAGCACGTCACAGCGGTCGACGTTTCCGAAGCCGCACTCGCACGCGCGTCTGAGAATGCCGCACTCAACGGCTTCACCAACGTGACGCCGGTGGTCGCCGATGTCTTCGAATATCTGCGTGAAGCGAAAGCGCGCGGCGAACGGTTCGACACGATCGTCGTGGACCCGCCGGCGTTTGCGAAGAACCGCTCCTCCGTCTCGCATGCCATGCGCGGCTACGCTGACATCAATCGCCTCGCCATGCAGTTGCTGACGCCGGGCGGCATGATGTTCACGGCCAGCTGCAGTCATCACGTGCACGTGCCGGAGTTCCTCGAAATCCTCGCACACGCGGCGTCAGAGTCAGGTCGTGACATCGCGATCCGTTCGATCACGCTGCAGCCGCTCGATCATCCGGTGCTGCTCACTGTGCCGGAGACTGGCTACCTGAAAGGTGCGCTGCTCGAAGCGATGTCATGAGGCCTGAACTGCTGGGCTCACGCAGAGCCACAGAGCAACAGAGGACTCGGCTGGTCGGTGCGCGCACGTGCTGAACCGCTGGACTCGCACAGAGGCACAGAGCCACGGAGAGTTCTACACAACAGTTTTCGCGCGGGGCGCGCGGCGGACGCGGGGACGAGCCACTGCAAAAACTTTTGGAACAGCGTCACGCGAGCGCAGTTTCAGAATCAGTCGCAGTTCCCCGCGCCCACCGCGGGCCCCGCGTGAAAACTGTTTCGGAAAATTAGGTAGAACTCTCTGTGTCTCTGTGCGAGTCCAGCGGTTTGAATGCGAAACGCAGTGTCAGCTGCGCTGGCAGTGGCGGCAGAGGTAGGTGGAGCGCTGGCCCTGCGTGATGCGCGCGATCGGTGTGGCGCATGTCGGGCAGGGGTCGCCTTCGCGGTCATACACGCAGAAGCGATCGGTGGCGGTGCCGTACTGATGCCGGCCCATCTGTTCGAAGGCCAGGCCCATTGTCCAGCGCACACCCTCGAGCAGACGGGCGACGCGTGCGCGCGAGAGTTGTGATGCGGGGGTCGCTGGATGAATGCGTGCCTTCCAGAGCGCTTCGGCCGCATAGATGTTGCCGATCCCGGCGAGCACGGACTGGTCCAGCAGCACCTGCTTGATCGGCGCGCGACGCGAGCTCAGGCGCGCACGCAACACGTCGGCATCGAGCGCGGGATCGAGCGCGTCAGGCCCGACACGCGGCGACGTCGAGACCTCGCCGGGCCGACGCACCTCGACACGCGACAACACGCGCGGATCGACAAGCCAGAGGTGTCGCCTGCCGCTGAACGCGAAGTGCGCTCGCGCGAACTTCGGTGCATCCGCGTGCATCGTGACCGCCCAATCGCCCGTCATGCGAAAGTGCACGACCATCGCCGCGCCGTTCTGGAACAGAATTTCCTGCCACTTCGCGACCCGTCGCACGCGCTCGACGCGCTGCCCCACCAGTGTCTCGGCCTGCGGCGCGGTACCTCGTTGGAGTGAGGTGTGCAACCACGCGACGGCGCGCAGTATGCGCCCGGCGATCTGCGCGTCGAGGTACCGCGCTGCACCTTCGACTTCAGGAAGCTCAGGCATGATGCGTGAATGAATAGCATGTCGCGCCAGACATGCAGCGCCCCGCGTGCCACACACACACTTGCGCACACGCATCGCCCGCGACAGCTTGCCGCGCACGCTGACCTGTGAGAAGGCACTGCTGATGTCGACGCCGACACGCTCGCTCAAATACGAATACGCGAAGTATCTCGATCTCGAGATCGATTTCTACAAGGAAACGATGTCGCGGCCGGCGCTCATGAAGCTGGGCGATGATGCGTTCGCCGAGTTGGAGTCGGCGATCCAGCTGGAGTTGAGCGAGATCGTGATGAACGACGCGGTGGATGCGCTCATCATGCGACGCCTCAAGCTGCCGACGTACGAACGCTGGCGTCGCAATCGCCTGAAGGTGCTGGAACAGTTCCGCCGCGCGGAGCACTGGGGCCTGGCGTCAGCGATGCATCTGGCCGACGCGGTGCGTCCGCAGGAGCATCCGCACGTGGTCGTCGCCGGTCCGCACGTCGAAGAGCGCACGCTCTATCTGGCGGCCCATGGTGCACATGTCACGGCCCTTAGCGACGTCGACGACGAAGCGCTCATGACGAAAGTGATGGTTGCGGCAGCGCAGGCGGGCCTGTCGGGCCAGGTCGACAGCTGCTCCGATGGCCTCGACGAATGGTCGCCCGCGGTACCGGTACGCGCGGTCGTGTGGCACACGCAGGTGATCGACTCGCTGTCCGCGGAGCGCCGGATGCGTGTGCTCTCCCTCCTGCAGAACGCGACCGTTGCCGGTGGCGTCCACTACATCGAAGGGGTGTCCAGCGAAGCGCGGACGACGGCGTCCATCCGGTCGCTGATCGCGAACTATCCCGGGTGGCAGGCGCCGGCGGATTCGGGCAATGGCGTGATCGTTCTGCACAAACCACGCGTCGCATAACGACACGTTCTGAACTGATTATTGTGTCGTACTGCGACACCATGTGCTTCCAACGATTGCCCCTGAATCCCCGAAACTGTTGCCCTTCAATGGCTTAGGGGAACAGCGTCTAAGGGCATCGCTTCTGCAAACATTCACTGCAGACGCGCGTCACAATGTGACGCCCCGGATCAGGTGTTCGGTCGCAGCGCACTCATATATATGTGTAGTGCAGGTGTGGCCGATCGTGATCCCGGGATTCGATCGGGGGAGTGATGGCCAAAAGGAAAGTGCAGGTGCCGGCCGATGAGCCAATGGGCATCGTGATTTCGCGGGGCGCAGAGCAGGATCTTGCGCCGACGGTGCTGGCGTTTGTGTGGGGTCCAGCCGACGCCGAGATGCCGGAGTTCGCGACGGTGTAAGCACAGAAGGGCGCGCGTGCGTAGCGCGTGCCAGGCGCGGCGACTCTGAGGTCGCGCTGTAACGGAGGTGGTGCCACTGGCATCGCCTCCGTTGTGTTTTCAGCACGATGGCCCAGCAGCTCGAGTCACCGATCGAACCCAATTCAAAGCGAGCGCAGCCGCAAGTGGAATTGCGCATGCGTTCG
This sequence comes from Gemmatimonadaceae bacterium, assembly GCA_031367535.1. Lineage (GTDB taxonomy): Bacteria > Gemmatimonadota > Gemmatimonadetes > Gemmatimonadales > Gemmatimonadaceae > JACMLX01. The sequence continues at coordinate 36,581 of JANLPZ010000005.1, read as the reverse complement.
CTGCGATACCGGTGACGGCTCGCTGGTAGACATGTTTTCGATTGCGTTGTGCTCCGCGCACGCGCACTATTGCGGTCTGCTTTTTCCATTACCCCACGGGAGATCTCGTGACGATGCGAAATCCTCAGGCCCTGTATTGCCGCGCGTTGTGTCTGTGCACGTTCGCTGCACTGACCGCGTGTGACACTTCCCACCTTTCACCGACGGCCGTCGAGACACGAACGCGCCGCGCCGGCAGTCCGACAGGCGTGTCGCTGTCGATCACCGATGTGATTCCCGGCATCACTCCGGGCACATTCTCGACATTCACTGCCAACAACAGCGGACGCGAGACAACCGAGTTCTGGGACAATCGCTCCGCCGACGACGCGGCAACGTCCGCCTGCAACGTTGGATTCTATGCGTCCGGCACACTGGCCACCGATTGCCAGAATCAGGCCCTGGGATCGAATGCGAATCAGGGCGGATACACGAGATTCTTCGGCGATGGCGTCGGTGGTTTCGACGCATCGGGCTTCGCGTTCGATGGCGCGCGGTCGTTCGCCGTATCCCTCATTGGATCGTACGCAGGTGAAGCATCGGTTGTCGGCTGGTACACGAAGTTCGGCGGCGTCTACGATTTCCATCCGGTAGCGGCGTGGTCGAATCGCACGATCAACTCGAATCTGACCATCGATGCCGCGCTCACCGGTGGCAAGCCGTGGGGGTTTTTCATCCGGAACCTGATCAACCCGAATACCGGTGGATGCGGCGGACCTGATACCGATTGCAGCGATGCGGAGGGTGGATACACGATCATTCCATTCAACCAGTTCGCGATGTTCTCCAACGGTGATCAGTCGAAATTCCTTGTCGGCACCGAAGACAACGCGCTCGAATTGCTGCCCAACGGATATTACCGGGACTCGGATTACAACGACTACATCTTCTCCGTCGTGCCGGCGCCCGAAGTATTCGGCGGCCAGGGTTGCTCGCCCGGCTACTGGAAGATGCATTCGGTGTGGCCGGCACCTTACACAAAGACGACACTCTTCCTCACCGCATTCGGCGAGGACGCATTCCCGGGCAAGACGCTGCAGGACGTCCTGTCGACTGGTGGCGGCGGGCTGACGGCGCTCGGACGTCAGACTGTTGGTGCATTGTTGAACGCGCAGGCGAGCGGTGTGAGCTATGAATACACCGCTGCTCAGGTGATCGCGACGTTCAATGCGGCGTACCCGGGCACGAGTGCGGCGTACACGACGCTGAAGGACTCGTTCGAGGCACTCACCGATGTGAACGGGCGTGTCTGTCCGTTGAACTGAGCTGAAGGCGAAGTGACAACGGCGGCAATGCATTGGTGCATTGCCGCCGTTGTGCTTCCACCGCCCGGGTCGTGTGATCGCCACGAGCAGATACAACGACGGGGGCGACGCCAGAAGCGCCACCCCCGTTTGAATCCCGGAAAAACCGGAATTACATCGCAGGTGCAGGAGCAGGAGCGGCGGCCTTCTTGCTGGCGCGCTTCTTGGACTTCTTGGCAGCCTTCTTGGCGCCCTTCTTGGCAGCCTTGCGGCCACCCTTCTTGGCGGCCTTCTTGGCGCCCTTCTTTGCAGCCTTGCGGCCACCCTTCTTGGCAGCCTTCTTGGCTCCCTTCTTTGCGCCCTTCTTTGCGCCCTTCTTTGCGGCCTTCTTGGCGCCCTTCTTTGCGCCCTTCTTGGCAGCGCGCTTTGCGCCCTTCTTCGCGGCCTTCTTAGCGCCCTTCTTCGCAGCCTTCTTTGCAGCCATTGGTACTTCCTCCAGAACTGGAGTGATACGGCCCACTGTCTCCCCCGGTGGAGACCGGAACCAAGGGGCCACGCCCGAACGGGCGGGAGGCCCCCACGGCCGACTCCTCACATGAGAAGCCGACGTCCTGCGCGCGCGACCACGTTGGTCGCACGCTGAGTGTTAAACAGCGTCGCTCAAACTGGTGAACGTGAAATCGTGTGCCTTCACTGAAGGCACCACGATCGGCACACCGGCCGATCCGCTTTCACTGGCACTGACGCGCTGCGTTTTTCCGAGCGCTTCAATGTTGTTCAGCAAAAAGACTGGTGACTCGTTAAAGCGTAAATTTTTGATCGCCTTCGTGACCTTGCCACGTTCGATGAGGAACGTGCCGTCGCGGGTCAGACCGGTGTAGAGAATGGTGCGCGGGTCGACCGGACGGATGTACCAGAAGCGTGTGACGAGGATGCCGCGCTCCGTCGAGGCGATCATCTCCTGCACACTCTGCGAACCGCCGCTCATCTGCAGACAGCCCGGCAACACGACCGGTGCGACACCTTGCTTCTGCGCCCAGAACCGGTCGTAGCCAAGTTCTTTCACGACGCCACCCTCGATCCAATTGACGCGACGCGTGGGCAATCCATCGCCATCGAACGGCACGCCTGGCGCCAGCTGATCCTGCGGATCGGAGAGCAGATTCACACGCTCATCGACGACCTTGAGGCCGACCTTGGTGCCGCCGCCGGGCTTCGAAAAGAAACTGCGCCCTTCGTCGGCCTGCCGGGCATTGGTGGCAAACGCCAGCAGCTGCACGAGATTGCCGACCGCGGTCGGTTCGAGCACGACGGTGTAGCGACCGGGCTCGATCGCGACGGCATTCAGTGAGCGCTTCGCCTTGTCGATGGCCGTCGCTGCGAGGGCAGCGCCGTCAATCGCATCGATGTCGCGTGAGGCGGCACCGGCCCAACCCGATCCGGCGCCATCCGTCGTGCGCACGGTGGTGGTGAAGGCGCAATCAGTGCTGCGGTGGTATGCGAACAGGCCGGCCGAATTCGCAACGGCATTGGCCGACGTGACGACTTCCAGATATCCCGTCGAGCTGAGTCCTGCCGCACGTGATGCTTCCGTCACCTTACGCACGATTTCGGCGCGCTGGCCAGGTTCTGCCGCAGCGGTGGCCGCGTGGAATGCATCGACACCGGTATATGTCTGCGGCCCGAGTTCCGGCATCAACTCGGGATCGTCGGGCTGGAGTTTCGCGATCCGCTCGGCGGTCTGCACGACCTGGCGCAGCGCATCGTCATCGAGTCGGTTGGTCGTGGCGGCACCGACTTTTTTGCCGACGGTGACGCGAACGCGGATGGTCACATCTTCATTGTCGCCGGAGGTCGAGACCTGATTGACGGCGAAGCGGGTGTTGCCGCGTGCCGAGCTTCCAATCGCGACACGGCAGCTGTCGGCCTGAGAGAATCCGACGATGCGCCTGGCGAGCGATTCGGCCTCGGCCTGCGACAGGACGCGGGCAGGCTCGAAGAGGCGGCGCGGCGAGCTGTCTGCTCGCAGGCGATCACTCATGCCTTCCGTCCGGTGTTGATGACGTTGATCTGCCGGTGGCGCGTCGGCGGGCAGCCATGACTGACGGCATTCGACTGCGCGGGCTGTCCCTTGCCGTCGCCGAATGCACCGCCGAGTTCATAACTCCGCTTGCCACCGAGCATATCCATCGCGCTCCAGAATTCCGGCGTGCGGATCTGGTACGCGACGTCCTTCAGCATGCCGACGATCTTGCCGCCCTTGATCTCGTAGAACAGCTGGCCGCCGAACTGCGCGTTGTAGCGCTGCTGATCGATGGAGAACGAACCGTCGCCGACGATCGCGATGCCCTTGTCGGTGGCCGCGATGAGATCCTCATACGAAAGATCCTTCTCGCCCGGCAACAGCGACACATTGGGCATGCGCTGGAACTGGACATCGGCCCAGCTCTGAGCATACGAGTTGCCGTGGCTGCGCACCGGCTTGCCCTGCTGCTTGTACCACCAGTCGAGTTCACCGGCCTGCTCGCGCGTGGTCTGATAATCGACCACGACACCCTTCCTGATGATGTCGAAGGTTTCCGGGGCGACGCCTTCATCATCCCATCCGATGGCGCCCAGCGAACCGGCTTCGGTGCGATTGCCCTGGATGTTCATGATCTCCGGACCGTACTTCAGCTTCCCGAGAACTTTCTGCGGCGGTGCGACGAAACTGGTGCCGGCGTAGTTCGCTTCGTAGCCGAGCGCGCGATCGAGTTCTGTGGGATGCGCGACCGATTCGTGGATCGTGAGCCAGAGGTGCGTCGGGTGGAGTACGAGATCGTAGCGCCCGACGTCGACCGGTTTGGCCTTCAATTTTTCGACGGCTTCGGCACCCCAGCGCGGCGCATTCTCGACCAGCTTGCCGTCGAGCACATGCTCGTAGCCGAGGCCGTGCGGCTGAATATCGGTGGACTGCCGCGACTGGAAATCGGAGTTGTCGGCGGAGACGGCGGTAACGGTCATGCTGGGCTGCGCGCGGTAGATCGTCTGGACCGTGACGGTGCCGTCGGTCGAGGCAAACGTCTTTTCCTCGCGCAGAAAGAACATCGCGGAATTGACGAACTTCACGCCGGCGACGCCGAGTGCGGCTTCGTTGGCGCGCAGCAACAGCGCGACCTGATCCTCGATCGCGACGGTGAATGGATCGATCTTGATCGGGCTGCTCCACGTGCCGTTCGGTGTCGCGGTCACGGGCGCCAGCTTGACCGGCGCGACCTGTGTACCGCGATTCGCCTTGGCCTGCGCAACAGCGATGCGCGCCGTGCGAGCGATGGCGTCGGCAGTCAATTCGCGCGTCGCGGCGAAGCCCCACGTCCCGTCAACGAGGACACGAATGCCACAGCCGAGGGTCTCGTCATCGCTGAGACCTTGCACGCGACGTTCGCGGGTCGCAAGGCGGCGGCTGCGGTTCTGGCTGATTCGTGCATCGGCATAACTGGCGCCGGCGCGCTTGGCCGCGTCGATGGCCGAGAGCACCAATTCGCGAATCGCAGGGTCGCCAACCGTTGGCGCAATGCGCAGGGCGTCATCGGCAAAGCGCGATGCGGGCGCTGCGGCGCCCGCGAAACGCGGGGACGCGAGATTCGCCGCGAAGCCGACTGCGGCAACGGAGGCGCTGCTCTTGAGGAATTCGCGACGCGAAGATGTCACGCAGTACCCTCGGCTCTGAGAGCCACTTGACAAGTTGCGGCGAATATAGAAGTGACGAAAAAGCGCGCGCAAGACATATGGAAGAAAAAAATCGGGATCGTGCTCACCGCATCGTGCTCGCATTGTCGCCGCTGCTGGTGCTGCAGCGAGAGTATCGGACGCTCATCGGCGCGAGTGAGTGCGGCACCGGAACCGGCGATTGATGGTGCGCACACACCGTCGCGTGATGACGCGACGCGCAATGAAATGCACATTCTGCGCGGTTTTTCATCGCGACGTCACACAGATCACGATGCGGATCGCGGTGGCCATTCTCGCTGCGATGACGGTGGGTGGCGGCGATATGCGCGGTCGTCAGAATTGCCGCGTGACGGCGTGAACCCGTCCCGATCGCAGTGACTCGGCACCTTCCATCGTCGGTGCGCGTCCGGCACCTTTCGCGCACTCCGGTGCAACGCGACACGCATCGGACGCGGTCGATGATCGCCAAGAATCCCTTCCTCAAGACACGGAGCAGTGCTCGTGCGAGCACTTGTGAAGACCCATGCAGGCCCCGGTTTCGAGCTGCACGACGTGCCGACACCGACGATTCGCGACGATGAAGTGCTGATCCGGGTACGACGCGCGGGCGTCTGCGGAACCGATGTGCACATCCATGAATGGGACGCCTGGGCTGCAGGTCGGTGCAAGCCGCCATTCATCGTGGGCCACGAGTTTGCCGGTGATGTCGTGCAGGCCGGATCACTCGTACACCACGTGAAAGCGGGTGATCGGGTGACGGCCGAAGGGCACATCGTGGATGAGCGCAGTGTGCTCAGCCGCACCGGCAACGCACATGTCGACCAGTCCACGCGCATCATCGGTGTAGACCGGGACGGGTGCTTCGCCGACTACATCGCGATGCCGGCGTCGAACATCTGGCCACTCGATCCCGCACTCAGCTACGAGATCGGCGGCATCATGGATCCGATGGGCAACGCATTTCACACCGCGTTGACAGCGAATATTCCAGGGAGCGTGGTCCTCGTCACGGGCTGTGGACCGATCGGATTGTTCGCCGTCGGCATCTGTCGCGCAGCCGGCGCATCACGGGTGATTGCCGTCGATGTGAACCCGACGCGACTGGCGCTGGCGCGGCAGATGGGTGCACACGAGGCGGTGCAGCCGGCTGATGCGAAGGCCGCGGTGATGAACTGGACGAACGGTCTCGGTGCCGATGTCGTGCTCGAGATGAGTGGCGTATCATCGGCCGTCCATCAGGCATTTGCGCTCGCGCGGCCGGCGGGGCGCGTCCAGATGCTGGGCATTCCGTCGCGACCGATCGACATCGATTTCGCCACTGAGATCATCTTCAAAGGCCTGACCGTGTACGGCGTCGTCGGCCGTCGCATGTACGACACGTGGGATCAGATGTCGCGCTTTCTCCGCTCCGGTGCGTTCGATCCGACGCCGGTGATCACCCATCGCTTTCCACTGGAAGACTTCGCCGAGGCCATGGACGTGATCAAGAATGGCAGCGCGGGCAAAGTCGTATTCGAGATCAATGGCTGAGCCGATCCTCCCCACGTTCGCGGATGTGGAACGCGCCCGGGAACGACTGCGCGGCCACGCGCACCGTACGCCGGTGATGACGTCTCGCACCCTCGACGAACTCGTCGGCGCGCAGGTATTTCTGAAATGTGAGAACCTGCAGCGGATGGGCGCCTTCAAGTTTCGCGGCGCCTACAACGCCCTCAGTGCATTGCCGGACGCGGTCCGCGCGAAGGGTGTCGTGGCGTATTCGAGCGGCAATCATGCGCAGGCCGTCGCGCTGTCGGCGCGCCTGCTCGGCATGCCGGCGACGATCGTCATGCCGGCGAATGCACCGAAAGCAAAGCTCGATGCGACCGAGGGCTACGGCGCGCGCGTGGTGCGCTACGATCCCGCCGAAGACAGGCGGGAAGTGGTGGCACAGCAGATCGTCACCGAGACAGGCGCGACGCTGATTCCACCGTTTGATCATCCGGACGTGATCGCCGGTCAGGGCACCGCAGCCGCGGAACTGATCGAGGATGCCGGACCACTCGATGCGCTGCTGGTGTGCTGCGGTGGCGGCGGGCTGCTGACGGGATCGGCGATCGCCGCGCACGCGATGTCGCCCGGCTGCACCGTGATCGGCGTGGAGCCGGAGCTGGGCGATGACATGACACGCACATATCAGACGAAGGCGCCACAGCGGCTGACAGCGGTGCCCGACACCATCGCGGACGGTGCGCGCACGATGGGGCCCGGTGTGTTGACGCTGCCGCTGCTGCTGCAACACGTGGATGGCATGGTGACCGTGTCCGATCTGGATCTGGTGCATGCGGTGCGCTTCGCGATGCTGCGGATGAAACTTGTGATCGAGCCGTCGGGTGCACTGGGACTGGCCGCGATGATGAGCGGCAAGGTGAGCATCACAGGTCGGGTCGGCATCATCGTGTCAGGCGGGAACGTCGATGCGGAGATGCTGCGCTGGATATTGATGGAGGATGGCGAGCGTCCATCCGTGCCCCCTGAGCCCTGATCTGACATGTCATTGAATCCCGCATTCACCGCCGAGCTGCAGGCCACGCTCGATCAGCTGAAGGCCGATCGCGTCTACAAGTCGCTCAACTATCTGAGCAGCCCGCAGTCGGCGCGTGTTCAGATGGAGGGCAAGGGCGAGGTGCTGATACTCTCGTCCAACAACTATCTCGGTCTCTGTGACGAGCCGAGCGTGGTGCAGGCCGGTATCGACGGGCTGACGCAGTTCGGCGCCGGCACGGGTTCGGTGCGCTTCATCTGCGGCACGTTCACGGTGCACCGCGAACTGGAAGCGGCGCTGGCGCGATTCGTCGGCACCGACGCGGCGATGAGCTACGTGTCGGCATGGACGGCCAATGAAGGGCTGACCCACTGCATCGTGCGCGAGGGTGACTTCGTGGTGAGCGATGCCCTCAACCACGCCAGCATCATCGACAGCATCCGGCTGGCGAAGTCGATCACGAAATGCACCACGGGCGTCTACAAGCACGGAGACCTCGACGACCTGCGCGAAAAGCTGGCCGCGAATGCCGGCGCGCGTCGCCGCGTGATCTGGACCGACGGCGTGTTCAGCATGGAAGGGAGCATCGCAAAGCTGCCGGACCTGCTGCAGATCGCGCGCGACACGAACTCGATCGTGGTGATGGACGACAGTCACGCTACCGGCGTGCTGGGCACGACAGGACGCGGGACCGCCGAACACTTCGGCGTCATGGGCGAGGTGGATGTGATCACGAGCACACTCGGCAAAGCGCTCGGCGGTGCCGCGGGCGGATTTGTGGCCGGCAGCGCGGCGTTGTGTGACACGCTGATTCAGGGCAGCAGACCACAGCTCTTCTCGAATGCCTTGCCACCCACGGTGGCGTGCAGCGCGCTGGAAGCGGTGCGTGTGATCGAGGCGCAACCGGAGCGCGTGACCCGGCTGCACGAGAATGCGGACTGGTTTCGGCAGGCGATCACCGAGGCGGGTTTCTCACCGCTGCCCGGTGCGACACCGATCGTGCCGATCATCGTTGGTGAGACGGCGACAGCGATCGCGATGAGTCAGGCGCTGCTGACCGAGGGTGTGTTCGTGACCGGGTTCGGATTCCCGGTGGTGCCCAAGGGCGAGGCGCGCGTGCGGTGTCAGGTGTCGTCAGCGCACACACGCGAGGATCTGGAATTCGCGGTGCGGGCGTTCGTGACGGTCGGCGACAAGCTCGGCATCCGCGGCAGGCGCGTGTAGGCACCGGTGCGAGGCTAGAGCGGCGCGCGACTAGTAACGCGCGCCGCCGTCGTTGTCGATGAGGCAGCGTCGAGTGGTCCAGGTGGTGACGCTGCGCTCGACGATCGCGCGCAGGTCGGCAGTCGCTGTCCGTTCTTCGTTGTTGCCGTTCTTCCACTGCAGCAGGGCTGTGAAGCGCGTCGTGGCGCGATCCGCGGCATCGGTCTCGACGACCGGCCGGAGCGGCCCGTTGACGTCGAGTTTTCCGTCCTTCGCGATGCGGAGCACATTCTTCTTGCCGTCGCCGCCGAACAGACTCTCGAGCCGAGTCATGTCGTGTGCGTTGAGCGCCGCGACACATTCCTCGGCAGCACGACGACCGGCGCGTTTGGCGGCGTCGATGTCGGCAGCCGACGGACTGCCGGCAGCACCCGGCAACGCGAATGGCGATGCGGCCGCCGCGGCCGAATCGCGGGCAGCGCGGATCGAATCGCGCGTGGCCTTCCGCACGGCCCGCATGGAATCGGCGACTGCCTTCTTGAGTGCAGCACTGTCGACCAGCTCGAGCGCCGGAGGCGTGACCGTGGGCGACGTGACGGCAGGCGGCACGGCGACAGCTGGCATTGCTGCGATGGTATTTGCGCTGTCGACGGACGGAATCGTGGCCGCTGGCGCCACCGCCAACACGAGGTTCTCGCGCGCGGTGAGCTTCCGCGTCACAACGATACCGGCAAACACCGTCGCCACGATGCCCGTGCCAGCGAGGAGCATACGCAACATGACGCGGCGCGAGACGGTGGAGCGCGGCCGTTCTGGTGCCGGCGTTGCCACCACATACTCCGGAGTCGGCACCGCGACGCCGAATGACGGCTCGCCGGTCGGAAGCGGCGGCAGCGGTGTGTCAGTCGCCGAGATCGATGCGAACGGCGACGCGGGGAGATCCATTTCGCGCGGCGTGTCGCCCAACGATGCGGACGAGACAAACGGCGTCGGGGCGTCGAGATCGTTCGGCGTCGTCGCGGCCGGTGTGATCGCGAACGGAATGGGTGTCAAGCTCATCGCCGACTCGACCGGCGTCAGCACCGCGGCCGGATTGCTGCCGAACGGCAGCGACGGTCGCGCGCCAGCCGGCAACACGCTCGGTGTGCCACTTCGGGTATTCGACGATACGCCGGGCACCGACGCCGAGCCGGACGCCGGCGTGCCGTACGGCCGCAGCACACCGTGGTCGCGCTCAAGTTCTTCGAGAGCGTCGCGAAATTCTCCGGACGTGGCATAGCGATCGGCCGGCTCCTTCTGCAGCGCACGCGCGACAATCAGATCGAGGCCAGGCGGCAGCGTCCGATCGTGCGAGCTCGGTGCGGCCGGGATCTGCTGCAACTGCGCGATCATGCGGAGGTAGTCGCCCTCCACCTCGAATGGCAGATGCCCGGTCGTCAGTTCATACAGCAGTGTGCCGACGGCGTACACGTCCGCACGACCGTCGACCTCCTGACCGAGCAACTGTTCCGGCGACATGTAGGACGGTGTGCCGACGGCGGCGCCGGTGCGCGTCTGACGCTGGGCGCCGACGAGGCGCGCGATGCCGAAGTCCATGACCTTCACGCGACCGGCGCGTGTGATCATGACATTGGCCGGCTTGATGTCGCGGTGGATCACACCGCTTTCGTGCGCATGATCGAGCGCGTCGAGCACGGCGCGCGTGATACGGGTGGCTTCCGGCCACGGCAGCGCGCCGTTGGCGGCGAGGCGGTTGTCGAGAGTGTCGCCATCGACAAACTCCATCACCATCACGAACTCGTCGCCCCGTTTCTCGAGACCGTACAGCGCCGCGATGCACGGATGCTGGAGCCGGGCCAGCACGATCGCCTCGGAACGGAAACGCTCGGCGAGGCCAGGCCGCGACATGAGCTCGGGCCGGATGACCTTGAGTGCCACATGACGGTCCAGCAACTCGTCTACCGCATGCCACACGGCACCCATGCCACCGACGCCGATGGACGCGATGACGCGAAGGTGGCCGATGCGTTCTCCGATCATGCGACGCTCAGACCTCGAAGTTCAGGAATTCGATCCTTTGCGTACCCCGCGCGCGGTGCACGGTGTTTACGGACCCCGCCCAATATGGCAGATCAGGGCGCTCTCTGCAGGACTAACGGTCCGAGGAAGAGTGTACGCTCACCTGAGATGTCGAGGATGAGGCGGTTGGTATCGGCATCCCGCTCGGGTGGCGTGAACTCCAGTGCCAGACGCACGGACTCGAGTTCACGCAACGGCACCGTAGCCTTGGCGCGCCATCCCGCGATTTTCTGCGATGTTTCGCCCTGCAGCAGGTTGTCCGCTTCGCGAATCTTGCGCAGCGTGCTGTCGGCGAGATCACCACCTGCGATAGTCATGGTGCGCTGTGCGCCGAGATTCGTGACGCGCAGATAGCAGTACACCTTGCGCCGTGATTCCAGTCGGGCGCAGCCGTACAACTCGACGGCGAACGACCCTGCGGTATCAGCGCTGATGGGTGTGCCGTAGCGCTCAGGGAAGATGTTCGTCGCCGCGCGTGGGCGAACGCCAGTCTCCACCGGTGCGGTGGTCGCGGGCTTCGTCTCGGTGGTTGCTCTGGCCGCGGCAATCGTGCCGTCTCGCGTTGGAAATCCGAGGCGTGCGCTCGGCCGGGCGAGCAATTCGCGAAGCGCGACCACATCGACGGCGATGTCGCCATCCTCGCGTCCCGGGATCGAACCCATCGCAATCGCGACCAATTCACTGCGCGCATTCACGACCGGTGATCCGGCAGCACTGCCCGACAGCTGGGCCCCGAGCCGGAGCAGCGGGCGCCCATTGTCATCGGGTTCGACATGCGTGACCGTGCGCTCGGCGACGGACCGCGTGGTGCCCTTTCGCGGTCCGAGGATACTGACGCGCTGCGCCAGGGTCGCCGATCGCCGCGCAAGCATGATGCTGTTGCCGAGGGTTGCGATTCGCGGCAGCACCGCCAGATCGAGTTTCACGTCCGCCTGATCGAGCGAGGTGACGGTCGCCAAGAGATCACCGTCGGCGCCGAAAATTTCCGCGCGCGATGCGCCTCGCAGATGCCGGAGCGCGGTGATCACGCGCCCGTCGGTGACGCGGACACCTGTACCACTGGTCACGTCGCCGCTGCCCTCACGATAGGCGACAATCGTGACGACCGCGTCGCCGGCGCGCGCCAGCGCTGCCGCGGTCGCCGCGCGTGTCGGCGTCTGGGCATGTGCCAAACCCGAGTCAGTCAGCAACAGGGCACCGACACCAGCGACGAACGGAAGTGTGCGAACCAAGCTCATACCGATGCGATCGGCGGTCCTGCACACGACACTCAAAACCATGGTCGAGCTCGTTTTGTGGTATCGAACAAAACCCTGTCACAATCCGAAGGTTGCAGCGCGCCGGCCACACCGCGCGCGCACCACGACGGACTCGGGGCGTGATCTCTGCGGAATATACGCGACGCGCGGACTCGGGATTCAGGCGCGGCCTGCGGCCGATTACTTGACCCCACCGCTGCTTTCGACCGCGCAGCCAAGTGCTCGCCACCCGTCGCCGGAGCGAGATACTTCAGCACGCATGCGCGCCGTCGTCGCGAGTGACGGTTGCGACACCACGAGCCACGGCGCCGAGCACGCAGGCGCCGATGACGTAGATGCGCCAGTCACGCGGCGCGCGCGACGAAGGCCGCTGCCGCGCCACGAATCGGCTCGACCGAATGCCGGCGCTGGCAAATTCCGAGAGACGCTTGGTCGGGACGGCGAAGGAGACTGAAACATCCGCCTGGCGTCCGGCAAAGAAGATGCCGATCACACGTCCACGCTGATTTTCGAGAGAGAAATCAGCCGATGTTTGAGCGAGAGGTCAACGTTCTTTTAGCGAGACGTCACTGAGGTCACCGAGTGCGTGACTGGCGAGCGTTGGTGATACTCGCTGGATTTTTTTGATGGGACTGGAGCGAACGCAGGAAATGGAGCGAGAGGACGCATCAGGCTGACGACCGTTCGAGCTCGATCTCGATCCGACTCCAGCTCGCGACCTCAGGGCCGCGGACGGCGAGGACGGTGGCGCGGCAACGGCCGCCGGCAAGCATCCAGGGCGCGAGCCACGCGGCCACCTGGACCGGCACGTGGCCCAGCACATCGCCGCCCGCCACGTGTACCCAGACCGCCGGCTGTTCGTCCGCCGCGGGCGGGTCGGGCACCAGCAGCAACCTGTCGCCCGCCTTGATCCGGTCCACCACCGACGTGCGCGCAGCGAAAACCGTCCCGTGGACGTTCGTCCTGACACGCAGATCTTCGGGTGGCGGCGGTGGGAGAGGTGCATCCTCCCGCGCGATATGTGTCATGCCCCACTCCGAGTCTGCGAGGGATGGTGTAGCGTTCGCCGTCTGCCTGACGGTCGTTTTTCTCCCACCGTGTCACGCACTCCCATGACTTCTGGTCGCCCGCTCATCGGCGTTCTACGCCTGCTCGGTCCCGCACTGCTGCTCGCCGCGCCTCTCTCGCGCGTTGTCGCCCAGGGCCCTGTTCCAACGCCCAGCGACGTGCTCGGCATTGCTGTCGGCGCCGATCGGACGCTGGCCGACTGGCCACAGATTCTGCGCTACTTCGGCACACTCGCGCAGCGGTCGCCCAGCGTCAAGGTCGACACGATCGGCATGACGACGCAGGGTCGTCCGATGATCGTGGCGGCCATCTCGACGCCGGAGAACATCCGACGCCTCGACGCGATTCTTGCCGCGCAGAAGCGTCTCTCCGATCCGCGCACACTGAGCACAGCCGCCGAGGATTCGCTGGTCGCATCACAGCCGACGGTGGTCTGGATCAACTGCAATCTGCACAGCAGTGAAATCGGCTCGAGCCAGATGGCGATGGAACTGGCGTATGCGCTGGCCACCACTGACAGTCTGCAGCAGTCGCTCAAGCACGTCGTGGTCGCGCTCGTGCCGTCCGCCAATCCCGACGGCATGCAGATGGTGGTCGACTGGTACAAGAAAGGACTCGGCACACCGTTCGAAGGCGGACCGATGCCGTGGCTCTATCACGAGTACGTCGGCCACGACAACAATCGTGACTGGTACATGGTGACGCAGAAGGAGAGCCGCAACATCAGCGCGGCGCTCTACAGCAAGTATTTTCCGCAGGTGTTCTACGATGTGCATCAGCAGGGCAGCAACGGCATGCGACTGACGGTGCCGCCGCACATCGATCCGATCAACCAGAATGTCGATGTGCGCATCGTGCGCGGCATCAATCTGGTTGGACAGCGGATGTCATGGGCCCTGCAGCAGGCCGGCAAGACCGGCGTCGGCGACGGTATCACGTACGATCTGTGGTGGAATGGCGGCGCGCGCTCGACACCGACCCGTCACAACATGATCGGGCTGCTGACCGAAGCAGCGAGCGCGAAGATCGCGACACCGATCACGATGACGGCCGACGACGTGGTGGCCAATGCCCGCGGCCTGAGGAATCAGCCGCGCGTGAACTATCCGAGTCCGTGGATGGGCGGCACCTGGCGACTGCGTGACATCATGGACTACGAATTGATCGCCGCGATCTCGCTGGTGCGCATGGCGGATGAAATGCGCGGTGACATCGTGCGCTCGATGGTGCAGGTGGCGCGCACACAGGTCGCGAACGGCAAGGGGCAGCAGTATGTGATCGACTCGAAGCAGCACGATCCCGCGGCAGCCTACGGTCTGGTGCAGGTGCTGCGGCGCGGCGCGGTGGAAGTGCTGGGCAATGACGACGCGGTGCGCGCCACGGGCGGCTCGTGGCTCGTGCCACTCGATCAACCGTATGCCGCGCACGTGCGCGACCTGTTCGAGGAGCAGAAGTGGCCGGCCAGTGCCGGCGATCGCCCGTACGATGTGGCCGGATGGACGCTGCCGTACCAGATGGGTGTGACCGTGCGGCTCGAGACGACGGCGCAACACACCGCCGTGACCACTGGTGCCTCGGCCAAGTGTGGCCTGACCGGCGGCGGCAACGTGACGCTCGACCTGCGCGACTCGCGCGCGTTCCCGGCGACGTTCGCGGCGCTCAAGAAGGGCGTGCGCGTGGACATGAATCGGGCGCGCGACGGTGCATCGGTGACGATGCCGTCGTCGTTCGCGAAGAGTTACACACCCGACGGCGGGTGGTGCGGCGCGTCGACGCTCTCGTCGGCAACCGGTGCTCGCACGCGACTGACAAAGTCGGCCCGTGTCGCGCTCTACAAGCCGTGGACCGCGAGCATGGACGAGGGCTGGACGCGCTGGTTGTTCGACCAGCAGGGTGTGCCGTACACGAACGCGACGGACAGTCTGATCAAGTCCGGCAACCTGCGCGCCCAGTTCGATGTCCTGATCATTCCCGACATGTCGCTGCGCGAAGCGAAGGATGGATTGGCGAAAGCCGCGGCACCGACGGAATACGCGGGTGGTCTGGGCGCTGATGGTGTGAAGGCGATCGGCGATTTCGTGGCCGCCGGTGGGGTATTGATGACATTCGATCGCGGGAGCGAACTCGCACTCGACGCGGTGCCGGGTCTGCCGGTGCGACGCATCTCGCCGCAATCGCGGGCGCCAGCGCGTGATGGTCGCGCACGTGATGATTCCACCGGTGTATCGGCCGGTGCAAATGTCGTCGCGCCGGGTTCGATCCTGCGTACGATCTCGGTGCCGGGCCACCGCCTGACGATGGGCATGCCCGATACGGTGCCGGTGTACTTCACGAACTCCACCGCGTTCGACGTCGCACAGGACGCGCGCGTCGAAGTGCCGCTGCGGTATCCGACCAACGCGGCCTCGATTCTGATGAGCGGCTACCTCGCCGGTGGCGACGCCCTCGCCGGCAAGGCCGCCGCCGTCGACATCACCGTCGGTGCCGGCCGCGTTGTGATGTTCGGCTTCCGGCCACAATACCGAGGCCAGAGCTGGGGCACGTTCAAGCTCGTCTACAACGCGATCCTCACGTCTGGCGAGCGATCTGCGCCGGCGCCGATTCCTTGAACTGCATTGTGAGGATAGGTCGGAGAGGCCGGGGAGTGCGTGACTTGCAGCGCTCCTCGTAACGCGAAAGATCGCTGACTTATTTGGGTGAGGAGCGCACGGAGCACACGGAGTGCGTCGGTTGCAACCGTCGGCGTAACGCGAGACATCGCTGACTTTTTGTTGGAACTGCTGTTCCTAAATAGCCTTCGGTGCGCGATGGGCAGGGCGTTGCAGAGCGCACCCTCCGTGTGCTCCGTACGCTCCTCACCAAAAGCAGTTAACGATGCTGCGTGAAAAGCGGGGCTCGAGTCCGACCCACTCTCCGGGCTCCCCGTCCTATCGCCCCAACGCAGGTGCAGTTCAGCGCCGATGTTCTGTCGGATCGATCGCGGTTTCGAGCACGCGCAGCATGTTGCCGCCGAGGATTTTTGTGATGTCGCTGTCGGAGTAGCCGCGGTCGATCAGGGCCTGGGCGATGCGCGGGAGCATGGTGACGTCTTCCATGCCGGTGGGGAGCGCGGTGACGCCATCGAAGTCGGACCCGATGCCGACGTGGTCGACGCCGGCGACTTTGGCGATGTGGTCGATGTGATCGATCAGCACGCTGAGCGGCGTGTTCGGCAGGGAGTCGAGCAGACGCTGACGCAGTTCGACGACCTTCGTGCGAATCTGCTCATTCGGCGTGCCGGCGTCGCGCAGCGTATGGTCTTCGTCACGGATGCGGCGTTCGATGGCGGCCATGCGCTGGTTGTACGTGGAATCGATGAACCGACTGAAGAAGTTCACGTTCACCACACCGCCCGTTTTCGCGACGGCCACCAGCATGCTGTCGGTGAGGTTGCGCCGATGCAGACTCAATGCACGAGCGCTCGAGTGCGACGCGATGACCGGCTTCGTGGTGGTGTGAATCGCGTCCCAGAACGTGGAATCGGAGGTGTGCGAGATGTCGACCAGGATGCCGATACGATTCATCTCATGCACGATCTGCCGACCGTAGGCGGTGAGTCCGGCAGTGCGGGTGTTGTTCGTGCCCGCCGCGGCACCTGCCCATGAATTGCCGTTGTTCCAGGTGAGGGTCATGTAGCGCACGCCGGCCGCATGCAGCTGACGCAGCCGCGCGATCGACCCCTGAATCGCGTGACCTCCTTCGACACCGACGAAGACCGCGATTTTCCCGTCGCGCTTCGCCTGGCGCAACGCCCCACCGCTGGTCGCGAAGACGAGCCGGTCCGGATGCCGCTTCACGAAGGCCTTCACATGATTCGTCAGCAGCATCGCGCGGGCGAACGAACTGTCGGGCTTCATCAGCGCGTACGGTGCATCGACGAAGGCCGAGAAGAACTGGCCGGTGATGCCGCTCTGCAACAATCGTGGATAATCCGTGCTGCCCTTGCCCGGCCCGAACCCGATCGGATTGCGGATGTCGGCATCGTACTTCTCATCCGCGATCTTGGTCGGCATGTCATTGTGCGTGTCGACCACGATCGCCTCACGCCAGATGCGCATCGCACGCGGCGACACATCGGTCAGCGAGTCGAGCTGGTCGGCGACCGCGCGCGACGTGGGCGCCGGGCGACGCTGTTGCGCGACGAGCGGGACCGCGGTGACGGTGATCGCCAGCGCGAATGCGGCGCGCAACGCGTGCAGTGAAGTCATGGCGTGAACGGAGTGATGGCGAATCGCGACGGTGTCGCGGAAACGAAGGGACTGTCAGCAACAAAGAAACGCAGCGGCCAGTCGGCCGCACGGGTGATTCCGATGCGCGGCGAGACTGCGACCGCAGCATCGGCCACTGGCGCCGCGTGCACAATCCGCACCGTGCCGCGCAGCAGCGAGCTGCCATCAAGTGCGCCGGTGATGCCATACGCCGCACACAACTTGCCCGGGCCATTGGTCAGATCACGCGTACGACGCGCCGCCGGGCGACGCCGCTCGAGCGGGCGCAGATCACCAAGTGGCTCAACCGCCCGCAGCAACACCGCCGACCCGATGCCTTCCGGCAGCGTCACCGCATTCAGGCACCAATGCATGCCGTAGATGCGATACACGTACGCCGTGCCGGGTGGTCCGTGCAGTTGTTCGGTGCGCTTCGTGCGACCGGCCACCGCGTGGCAGGCCGGATCGTGCGGACCGAGATACGCCTCCGTCTCCACGATGCGGGAACGGAGCACGCGTCCATCATCGTCGCGGACCACGAGCTGCATGCCGAGCAGTTCGCGGGCGACGAGCGCGGGATCGCGGTTATAGAACGTGCGTGGCAGTGCCGCGGACATGGGAGAAAGATGTGCGGTCTGCGTCGCCAACCATCCACTCAGCCGACGCTGACACAGATCGCCCGCGTCACCGGTGTGGTGACGCGGGCGATCAACCTGCTGTCCAGTGCGACGCGTCTACCGCTTTGCGGTTTTCTTCGATGCGGTTTTTGCCGCAGGTGCCTTTGACGCAGGCACCTTTGCAGCTGGCGCCTTCGCGGCCGACTTCTTTGCCGGCGCTGCGGCTTTCTTCGCGGCCGGTGCTGGCTTGGCCGGAGCAGCCTTTGCAGCACTCTTCGCCGGTGCGGACTTCTTCGCCGCCGGACGACCACCGCGCACCGCTGGTGCTGCCTTCGCCGGCGTTGCCGCCGGTGGTGCCGCGTCAGGTGCCACGTCAGCTGTCGGAGCGGCCTTCACGACCACCGGTGCATTCGGTGCCTCGATCGGTGCGACTTCATCGACCACACCCACCATCAGCAGTCCCGGAGGCGGGGCCGAGAGACGACCACCGCGCGAACCGCCACGTGAGCCCATGCCGCGCGGCGCAGGCGGACCAGCCGGTGCCTTCGGTGCATGCGCCGCATCGTGCTTCGCGAGCTGCTCCGAGACGCCTTCCACCTGTTGGACCGGCGCCACTTCCCACGAGTCGCCGCGCTTGCGCAGGTCGATCACATCCGCATCGTGTGCATCCTGCAGGATGCGCGTGAAGTTGCGCTCACTGAGGCTTTCACTGTCACGACCGAGCAGTGCCGCTGCACTTTCGCGCACGGCGAGCATCGCGGCCGGCAGATCATTCTTCACCGTGGCCGCGACGGCCTTGCGCACGAGATCGAAGGCTTCGTTGCGCGTCAGCCGTTCGCCAGCCAGCCCGATCGTATCCCGACCCTGCGCTGCACGCGGCGTTTCGGCACGATGTGCTTCCGCACGCGGTGCTTCGACATGCGGCTTCTCGACCGCAGGACGCTCGCCACGCGACGACGGTCCACGCGACGACGGTCCACGACCCGAATGCGAACGCGGCGCTGCGACCGGTGGCACGGCAACGGCACCGTCAGGTTCCGGCGTCGCCTCGATCTCGACCGACGGCTCGCTCGCCGCAACGGCAGTCGATACGACATCGGTCAACACACGCGGCTCGCGCGGTTCACGATCACGGCCGCCGCGTCCACGACCGCGACCACGACGACGGCGGCTGCCGCGCTCCTCACCTTCTTCCTTTTCGGCTGCTTCATCGAGTGCGCCGGCGACATCCGCACTGGCGACCATCGGCGTCGCGCTGACCTTGCCGTCCGGCGGCGCGATCTCGAACTGACCGTTCTCGAGGCGCGTCAGCGTGAGCAGTCCTTTCTGCGCCGCTTCCTGCACGAACTTGGAGAACTTCGACATGCCGAGGTCTTTCTCGTCGAACCCGTTGTCGATGTCCTGCATCACCTGCTTGAGGCGATCGGCGCGCATCACGTCGCCGTTGCGGACCATGCGGGCGAGCGACTCGGTGACGAGTTCCCACGGATCGCGCTTGACCTGTTCCTCATCGCTGGTCTTCACCAGCCCGGCGAGTGCGTTGTAGCTGTAGTATTCGTCGCAATTCATCACCAGCAGGTCGCTGGAGCTTTCGCGAATGCCGACGCCGATGACGTACTTGCCGTACTCCTTGAGCTTCATGACCATGCTCGAGAAGTCGGAGTCACCGCTGAGCAGGATGAAGGTGCCGATCTCGGGACGCGTGAACATCAGTTCGACGGCGTCGATGGCGAGGCGGATATCGGTGGCATTCTTCTTCGAGCTGCCGTAGGCCGGTGCCATGATCATGTCGATCGAGGACTCGGCGAGCGGGACGACGTATTGCGGGTAGCGGCGCCAGTCGGCGTAGGCGCGCTGGACGGCCACCTTGCCCTTGATGATGTCCGAGGAGAGGAGGTTCTAGAGCTCCGTCTGCAGGTCGGAGCGGATGCCCATCGTGACGTTGTCGAAGTCGATGAGCAGCGCGGCGTTCGGGGCCTGGCTGTACTGCGAGTAATTGGAGAGGGCCGAAGCAGATGTGCTTCCGGCCTGCGGCCCGCGGTGCACCGGGGCGATGGGCCCTCGGGGTGCGTGCGGGCGCGGCGTGCGTCCGTTCATGTAACTGGGGATGTGAAGAAGCGAATGGCACGCGCCGCAGCGGCGTAGGTGCCGGCGGCTGCGCGGTCGCTCTCCTCGGCGCCCCGCCCCAGATGCTCAGGGCAAGGCCGGCCGAGGGCCGCGACAGCGGAAGTGCACCGGATAAACTAACGATGGCACGGCGCAAGTGCACCGTGGACGCGCTCCTCGGGGTGCGCCCGTGGGTAGAATGCCCGAAACCTCCCCCTCCTCCAGCTCGTAGATCGCCCCAGTGTCCCGTCTCGGGTTCCGCACCCGTCTGCTGCTCGTCCTGATGGCGTTTGCCGTCCTGCCGGCGGCCGCGTTGACCACCGTCGGACTGGTGGCTGCCAATCAGGTGCTGCCGTTCATGGCGTCCGGGGGGGCGTGGTCGCGTGTCGCGGAAACGGGCAGTCGGGCATTGAGTGCAGCACGTCGCGCGACTTCGAGTCCGGAGGTCGTCGCCGCGCTGGACGCACATGAAGCGGAACTGCAGGCCTCGCTCGATCAGGCCAAACGTCTCGAATATCTGGCACCTCGGGTGATCCGGCCGGTGCTGGTGGTGGTGAGTGTGCTGTTTCTGGTGCTGGCGCTGATTGCGGCGCGGGTGGCCGGACATCTCAGCCGGCAGCTCAGCCGGCCGCTGGATGAGGTGGTGGAATGGACGGAACGGATTGCCCGCGCTGAGGCGGTGCCGTCGGGGCCACCGAGTCGCGGTGCTCCTGAATTCGATGTGCTTCGATCACGGATGAGGACCATGGCCATGCAACTCGATGCGGGACGAAAGGCCGCCACCGAAGCGGCTCGGCTCGGCGCATTCCGCGAGACGGCACGTCGTGTCGCACACGAGCTCAAGAATCCGCTGACGCCGATCCGATTCGCCGTCTCACGGCTGCGGCAGAGCGCTGCGCCAGAGCTGCAGGACACGATCGACGTGCTGGAGACGGAAACGCAGCGCCTCGATACGCTGGCGAAGAACTTCGCGCAGTTCGGTCGCCTGCCTGACGGACCGGTCGCCGACATCGACATTGCCGAGATGCTGCGGTATGCGACGCGTTCCACACTGCCTCCGACGACCACCGTTGCACTCGAACTACCCGCGTCGCTGCCATTCGTGTCCGGCCACTACGATCCATTGGCGCGTGCGGTGAGCAACATCCTGCTCAATGCCGCTGACGCCGCCGGTCCTGATGGGACGATCACCGTCTCGGCCGCCGCACTCGAGTTGCCGATGCCCGCGGTGCGTATTGCCGTGCACGACACCGGCCCGGGCATCTCTCCCGATGCATTGCGCCGGATCTGGGAACCGTACGTGACGACCAAGCCCGGCGGCACAGGGCTCGGTCTCGCGATCGTCAAGCAAACGATTCTTGCACATGGTGGCAGCGTCGACGCGGCCAGTGAGCCGGGATGCGGGACGACCATCACCCTCACGCTGCCGCGCACCTGCGTGTCACCACCGACTGATATTCCCGCATGAACATGTCTACACTTTTTCAAGCCACGGCAGGCCAGGCGCCTGCCAGCGCTGCCGTGACCAATGCCGAGCTGGCGCGCATCGATGCGCAGATCGAGCTGGCCGCAAAGAAGGCCGCACTTGCCGGCATGGAGCGAGCCGCCGCCGGACAAGGCGCCGAAGCGCCGCCCGCGATTGCCGGCGCAGACGTGGCGCCGGCGCGGTCGAGCGGCGTGCACGTCGTCTATGAGAAGGACGGCAAGACGATCGTCCTCGACAATCCGACGACCGAACAGTTGCAGCAGGTTGGCATCGCAACGCAGCGGAGCGGTGACGTGAGCGGCTGGCAGCTTGTTGCGCTGACCGGTGCGGTGATGTGGGGCATCGTCGCGATTGTCTGGATTTCGCTCGCGCATCGCCGCCGCGTGCGTGGGGTGGAGAACCTGGCGGCGCCCTCCGCCGACATGAGCGCACGCATGGCGCGAATCGAGAACGCGATCGAGTCGGTCGCGGTCGAAGTCGAGCGCATCAGTGAGGGACAGCGCTTCACGTCGCGCATACTGTCAGAAGGTGCGGCACAACCCGTCACCAACGTGCCGGAGCATCTTGCGGCCGTGCTGAATAATCGAGGAGAGTTGTGATGCGAACGCCGACGCAGAACGCCAGCGAAGTGGCGGCGGCACAGGCCGCGCAGGCGCGCGGTACCGCCGAAGCAGCACGAGCCCAGGCGCAGGAGGCGCGCGACGCCGCGCAGCAGCAGCGTGAAGCCGCACAGCAGCAGCGCGAGGCGGCTAACGAACAGCGCCGGGCGGCCACCGAGCAGCGGCAGGCGGCGCGCGAGGCAGCGCGCAACGGGCAGGATGGCACGCCCGTGGTCATCACAATCACGAAGGACGGCAAGACCGTCACGATCGACAACGCGTCCCCCGAAGCCGCCGCGACCGCGCTCGGCATTCCGCTGCCGGACCGTCAGCGGGAAAGTGACGGACCGTACGTCGTCGGCGGCCTCGCCATCGTCTCGACCGCGTTTGTCGTGCTCGCGTCGGTGGTGATGTGGTATCGCACCAGGATGCGAGGGTCGTCGCCCGCTGCGCTGCCCGCCGATCTGGTGCAGCGCCTCAATCGGATGGAAGTCGGCATAGAATCCGTCGCAGTGGAAGTCGAACGCATCAGCGAAGGCCAGCGATTCACAACGCGGTTGTTGTCGGACCGCGACAGGGTGGAGGTACCACGTGGGTGAAGTCACCGTGACAGTTCAGAGCAGTGCCGACGTCGTCGTATTGCAGGCGCCCGCGCAGGCGCCGGCCACGCCGCAGGCACCGACCGCGCCGACTGCCCCGCAAGCCGTGGTGCTCAACGGTGAGACGCCGGCGCCGGGCGTGATCACGATCCAGCGTGGTGGTAAGACGATCACGATCGATGGTGCGACTGGCGGCATTTCTCGTGGGGGACGGGATGGCAGTGGCGACTTCGGATCCGGCACACAGTTTCCGTTTCCGAGTGACATCCCACCCGGCGTGCAGTCGATCGCGACCACCGCGATCGTCGGCTTCTGTCTGATGGTCGCGGCGTATCCGGTGTTCGGGTTCCTCAAGGCGCTCGTCAATCGCAGCGCGAATCGGCAGATCGCCGCGCCGCCGCGCGAGACGATCGATCGCCTGACGCGCATCGAGGCGGCGGTCGACGCAATGTCGGTGGAAGTGGAGCGCATCAGCGAAGGCCAGCGATTCGTGACCAAGGTGCTCAGCGAACGCAGCACGGCCCAGAGTTGATCGACTACCAATGCCGAGCGTTCTGATCGTCGACGACGAGCCGAACATCCGCCGCATGGTGGGTGCGCTGCTCGCCGCCGAAGGGTACGAGGTCCGCGACGCACCGGACGGTTTTGTTGCGTTTGCGCGCGCGATCGAAACGGAACCGGATGTCGTGCTGCTCGACCTGATGATGCCGAACGACACCGACGGCCTCGACACGCTGGCGAAGTTTCGCGACAAGTTCCCGGAACTGCCGGTCGTGATGATGAGTGGCCGCGCGGGGTTGAGTGATGCGGTGAAGGCGACACGACTTGGCGCATTCACCTTTCTCGAAAAGCCGCTCACGCCGGAAGGCACGCTGCTCGCGCTCGCATCGGCACTCGAGTTGCGCCAGACGCGCCGCGCGGCACGTACGCTGCGCGAGGATCTGGGGCTCGCCGGCGGCCTGGTGGGCGACAGTCCGGCGATGGCGAATGTGCGCGAACTGATCGCGCGCGTGGCGCCCAGTGATGCACGCGTGCTGATCTCCGGCGAGTCGGGGACGGGCAAGGAGCTGGTGGCGGGCGCACTGCACGCTGGCAGTCCGCGTCGCGACAAGGCCTACGTGCGCACGAACTGCGCGGCGATTCCGCGCGATCTGGTCGAGAGTGAAATGTTCGGCCACGAGAAGGGGGCGTTCACGGGTGCGACGGAACGACGCATCGGCCGTTTCGAACTGGCACATGGCGGCACGCTCTTTCTCGACGAAGTTGGTGACCTGGGCAGCGAAGCACAGGCGAAACTGCTGCGCGCGATCGAGGCGCGTGAAATCGAACGTGTCGGCGGCGGCAAGGCGATCAAGGTCGACGTCCGCATCGTGGCGGCGACCAATCGTGATCTCGAAGCGGCAGTACGCGACGGCAGTTTTCGCGAGGATCTGTTCTTCCGGTTGAACGTGATCCCCATGACGTTGCCGCCGCTGCGCGATCGCATCGAGGATCTCGAGCAGCTGGTGCTGCACTTCACTGCACTGCATCGGACACGCACGGGACGGGCGGCACCGACGTTCACCATCGAAGCGATGGCCGCGTTGCGTGCGCATCGCTGGCCCGGCAATGTGCGTGAGCTGGCGAACATCGTCGAACGCCTCGCGATCCTGCATCCGGGGCGACAGTTGCGCGTGGGCGACGTGAACGATGTGCTGCCGGCCGCTCGGGGGATGGAACGCACGACACACGGTTCATCGCAGCGGATCGACGCATCGATGTTGCCGCTCAGCGATGCACTCGACAGCTACGAACGTCAGCTGATCGTGCGCGCGCTGGATGATTCCACCGGCAATGTGGCCGAAGCGGCGCGACGCCTGCAGACGGACCGGCCGAACCTTTATCGCCGCATGAAGCGGCTCGGGATCGGTGGCGGCATGCACGACGGTCGGAGCGACGCGTGAGCGTGCGAGGAACGTGCGTCTGTGCGATCGCGGTCATGCTGTCGGGTGCGCTCCTCACCACGCGCGCGACCGCACAGCAGCCGACGTGGTCCACCTGCGGTGACACGGTTGGCGGTCGCACCTGCGTACCGAAGGGCCTGACACGTCGCGAACGTGAGCAGGCGCAGGCACTCTACAACGCCCCGGCCACCCATCGTGAGACTGGGCCGTATCTGCTGCCGCGCGACTCCGTGATGCGCGGGGCGCTGGCGATCATCGGTGGCCCGGTGCGAATCGCCGGCACGGTCGAGGGCGCATTACTGGTGCTCAACGGCGACGTCGAATTCACCTCGACTGCGGTTGTCACTGGCGGCATCGCCGTGCTGGGCGGGCATGTGACCGGTGCGGACAGCGCACGACTTGGCGCACTCCGCGTGGAAGCGGATTCGGTGCGCTACGGGCTCGATGATGGTGTGCTGCATCTCGAGGCACCGTTCGATGAAGTGTGGCGGCTGATCGGGCGCGGCGAACCGGTGGCCGGCATCGGACTGCGGCTGGCGCTGACGCGCACGTATAATCGCGTCGAAGGATTGCCGATCGAGTTCGGCCCGCGGCTGCGGTATCGCACGAAGGCCGGTGTGGTGTCGGCGGATCTGTTCGGAATTTTCCGCACCGGATCACGACTCGAGTGGAACGGCAACAATGTCGGGCACAACGCACGCGCGGAGCTGCGATTCGGGCGCAACGACCACTTCAGCATCGGAGCGCGGCTGTTCGACATTGTGGCGCCGGTCGAAGACTGGCAGCTGAGCGATGTGGAAGTGGGCCTCGCCAGCTTCATCGGGCACAACGACTATCGCGACTATTTCGAGCGACATGGCGGCGGCGGCACGTTCAGTTATCGCGACGGGCGGGCATTTCGCGTGACGCTGGAACTGACCGACGAGAAGTGGCGCCCGCGCGGCACACTGAGCCCGTTCACGCTCTGGAAAAACAGTGAACCGTGGCGACAGAATCCCGCGTTCGATCGGGCGCGGTACACACGGACCCTGCTGCATGCAACGTACGACACGCGCACCGATCCCGTGCGTCCCCGATCGGGGTGGTACCTGCAGGGCGCATACGAACTGGGCTTCGGCGAACATCAGACGTACGGCACCGAACTCGCGGCCCCGATCGCCTCGAACGGTCGCGCTGTGGAATACGGTCGCGGCATCCTCGACCTCCGTCGCTACACGCGACTGTCGCCGGCGGTGCAGATCAACACACGGCTGATGGTGGGCGGATGGCTGCACGGGGATGCCCTGCCGCTGCAGCGGCGACTCTCGCTCAGCGGACCGGGCGCGAACAGTGGGTTTGCCTTTCGCGATCGTGTCACGACACCCGATGGATTGCAGTGCGCTGGCAATGTCGCGCTGAGTGGTACACCGGCGCTTTGCGATCGCATGGTGCTGCTGAGCGCGGACTATCGCCACGATATCCGGTGGATCGTGGACCTGTTCGGCGGCACGCGCATGATCCAGACGGATCGCAGCGGCACCGGCGGCTGGGTGCTGTTCACGGATGTCGGTCGCGGGTGGCTGCACAAACCACGCGTGCGCTCGGATGCGATTCCGGCAGACGCACCGCGCGGATTCAACTCCCTTCAGACGAGTGCCGGCGCGGGCCTCGAGCTCGGCCAGGGCGGCATCTACGTCGCGAAGGCACTCGGCGCACCACCGTCACGTGGTGTGCAGGTGTTCGTGCGATTGGTGCGGCGATACTAGTGCGCGCCGTGCTCTCCCGTCGCCGCGCCGTGCGCGTACTGCTCGCCACGATGGTCGTCACGTCAGCGTCGGCGCTCACAGCAGGCGTCAGCATCGCGCAGGACGACACGCGTCTCGAGGTGCTGCTACCGACACGCGCGGTGGGTGGAGGTGACGGGCCGAGTTTTGCGCCGCGTGCCGTGCTCGCATCGGGTGACTTGCGTGATCTGCTGCGCGGGGGATTCCCGGCGCGCCTGCATTTCCGATGCGAGTTGTGGCGCAACGATCGATTCAACAACCAGCTCGATGCCGCGCTCGAGTGGGATATGCTGGTGCGGTTCGATCAGTTGAACCGGAAGTTCGAGGTGTTTCGCATTGCGGACAATCGGGCGAGTCGGCTGGGCCGCTTCGATACCGCAGACGAAGCGGAAGCGCTGCTCGAACAGCCGTTCCGCATCAAGGCCCCGCCGATGAAACGCGGCACGAGTTATTACTACGACTCGAGCCTCGATATCGAAGTGCTGAGCCTGAGCGATCTGGATGAAGTGGAGCGCTGGCTGAAAGGTGAAGTACGGCCGGCACTACGTGGCGATCGGAATCCCGGCACGGCGGTGACGCGCACGGTGCGGAGTTTTTTTGTGCGCTTGCTTGGTGGTGAACGTCGACACTATCAGACCCAGACGCGTCCTTTTACGGCCGAATAGCGGCGCCGCGGGTCACGCTTCGCGGACCGCGTGCATGAATCGGTCAAGTTTCCTGGCATCGAGCGCGCCGTTCGTGCGGACACCAGTGCACAGGTCAAGACCGAATGGTTGGACGGTGTGCATCGCCTCGGCCACGTTCTCCGCGCGCAAACCGCCGGCGAGAAAAACCGGCTTGCCGGCGTGATCGCGAATGTGGCGCGAGAGTGACCAGTCATGTGTCCGACCGGTGCCGCCAAGTTCCTTCACCGGTGCGTTCAGTCGACCGGAATCGAGCAGCAGGGCATCGATATTCGGCGCGGTGGCGAGTGCATAGTCCACGCTCGCCTCGTCTTCCACGTGCACGACCTGCACGAGCGTGATGCCGGGCAGCGCGTCACGCAGTGCAGCATGCACGTCGGCGCTCAGATGATCGACAAGCTGCAGCGTGGTGGGACGCATGCGCTGCTGCTGCGCAATGATCACCGCAACATCCGTCGCACTGGTGAGCAGGAATGTCGCGATCGGCGGCGGTACGGTCGCGATGATGTCGGCGATGCGTGCCTCATCCACCACACCGGGCCCACTGGGCATGTGACTGACAAGGCCGAGTGCGGATGCGCCATGGGCGCTGGCCATGGCGGCTTCAAGGATGCTGCAGATGCAACAGACTTTGACGCGCGGCGGCGAGCGCACTTCGAGTGCGCCGTCGCGCGACGCGCCGGTCACGCGGTCGGTGCGACCGGGACCGGGGCGCCTTCGATGCGACGGATCTGCGCCAGCATGTCGTCGCCGTAGAAGACCTTGATGTAGCGCGCCTGCTTGGGCGTCAGGCGGCGCACGGCCCAGCTGAGATGCACGAAGTGCGGCTCGACCGGAACCGTCATCGGGTGCATGCCGATTTCATGCGGCAGACGATTGGCCTTCCGCGTGTTGCAGGGGCTGCACGCGGTCACGACGTTGTTCCACTCGTTCAACCCGCCGCGCGAGATCGGGATCAGGTGATCGCGGGTGAGCTGTTCGCGGGGCTTGAGGTCCGTCTGCGTGCGACCGCAGTACTGACACTTGTAGTGGTCGCGCGCGAACAGGAACGTGTTCGTCACCTGCCGGCGGAAGCGCCGCGGCACATGGATGAACTTCGTCAGCCGGATGACCACCGGTCGCGGGAACGACAACTTTTCCGAGCGGACCACCTTCCCGTCATCCGACTCGACAATCTCCGCCTTGCCATCGAGCAGCAGGCGGAGTGCACGTCGCATCGGGACCAGCGTGAGCGGTTCGTACGAAGCGTTGAGCGCAAGACAGCCTACGTTCACGTACCCTCCGTCCGTCAGGAAAGGAAAACCAACCGGGAACACCAAAGAGAAACGCCTCTCGCACACGAGGCGTGGCGAGAGGCGCGATGCGACATCAGGGTGTGATGTCGGCGTGGGCGTGGACGTGGCGACGACTGGAATACCAGTCGGCCACATGTCGCAGCGCAGGGCTGCAGCATCCACATCGCACGCTCATCGCGCGGCTCCCACCGCTTCGCCCACCGGAGTGAGCCAACCGTGCCGATCCTCGATCGTTCCGCGGGCTAGCCCAAGGAACTCCGTCTGGATGGCGCGGCAGATCGGGCCAGGCTTGCCGCTGCCGATCGGGATCCGATCGATACTGCGGATCGGGGTGATTTCGGCGGCGGTGCCTGTGAAAAATACTTCATCCGCGATATACAGGAATTCACGCGGCATGTTCTGTTCACGCACTTCATACCCGAGATCACGTGCGATCGTGACGACCGAGTCACGCGTGATGCCGTTCAGGATGCCGGCGGCCAACGGTGCGGTGTAGAGCACCTCGTCACGGATGACGAACAGGTTCTCTCCGCTGCCTTCGGACACCAGTCCCTGGTTGTCGAGCATGATCCCTTCGATGTAGCCGTCAAGCCGGGCCTGCATCTTGGAGAGCTGGGAATTGAGGTAGTTCCCGCCCGCCTTCGCCATCGTCGGGAAGGTGTCAGGGGCCGCGCGCCGCCAGCTGGAGACGCAGACATCGACACCGTTCTCGAGCGCTTCGGGGCCGAGGTAGGCGCCCCAGTTGTATGCCACGATGAAGGTCTCGGTGAGCTCCGGCTCCTGGGAGGGAAGCACACCCATCTGTTCACCCGTCCGCGCCATGATCGGCCGCAGGTAGCACTGCGACAGGTTGTTGGCGTTGACCGTTTCCACGACTGCCTGCATGAGCTCGTCCACCGAATAGCGGGTCGGCATACGGTAGATCTTCGCGCTGTCCATCAGACGACGCATATGGTCGCGCAGACGGAACACCGCGCCGCCGGTGGGCGTCTCGTAGCAGCGAATGCCCTCGAAGACGCTCGAGCCGTAGTGGACGACGTGGGACATCACATGGATGTTCGCGTCGGCCCACGGCACGAGATGGCCGTCCCGCCAGATGGTATCAGTGCGTCCGGGTTGTGTGGCGGCCATGGTCGGGCTGGAAAAGGGTACCCGACATAGTAACCGATTCCCGGTGCAGGGCGCGAGGGGCGGTGACGGCGAGCACTCCGCGGGTCTCTCTGCTCCCACATAGATCCCCTGCGATGGGTGAGGCATCGCAAACTGCTTTGGGAGAGGAGCGCACGGAGCTCACGGAGTGCGTCGGTTACGGCGATCCTCGTCGTTCCTGGCACCGCTGACTTTTTGTGGGTTAGGACGGGGAGGGCGGAGAGTTCGTCGCTTGCAACGCTCGGCGCAGCGCGCACCATCACACATATTTTTTTTGGAACTGCCGTTCACAAAAAATCATCGGTGCGCGGTGGGCAGAGCGTGGCGAAGCGCACCCTCCGTGCGCTCCGTGCGCTCTTTACCCAAAGCTTTTCAGCGATATCTCGCGCAGACAGAAGCCTCGAGTCCGACGCACTCTCCGATCTCCCCGCCCTATCGCCACAACAGCAGTTTTAAACGCGCGCTGCGATCGGCATCCGCTTCCAGCGTCCGTGCGCTACGAAGGCGGCGATCAGGAACAGCACGAACGTCGTTGCGGCTGAGCTGTATTCGCCGCGCGTGGTATGCAGCACGGTCGCGCAGACCATGATGATGATCACACCTGCGGCGGCGGCGGGCACGAGCTTCGGCAGGATGCGTGTGACACCCGGCAGTGTCAGGCCCACCGCGGCGAGGACTTCTGCGATACCGAGAAACAGCTGAAACCAGCGCGGCAGGAACTCATTCATCTTCACCGCAATGTCCGGTGGCGGCGCGATCATCATCAGGCCATGCGCGACGAACGCCAGCGCGAGCAAGACCTGCAACACCCACAACAGCTTGTTCATGAGCGGGATCTCCATTTCGGGACTGAGGGGGACACGGTGAAGGCGATTCTTCTCTTTGACCGGAACCCGACTGCAATCTCATCGGTCGATCATCCCGGTGTCCTGCATGCGCACACAACCGGTCAAGGCCACGGCGTTTCGAGCCGGACGCGCGTCACGCCGGCGTTCGGGCCCGCTGCAGTCGGGATGTGATTGCGCCGAACCGCACCCGGTCACTCGCGTGTCCCGGCAGCCCGACGAGCACACCGTCACGCACACGCATCTCACCGGCCGCCACAGTCAATCGTGCCGAACTCCCCGCCACGCCGTGCACCAGCGCGTCAGTCACATCGCCCAACGGCGCTGCGGCCAGTCCATCGAGCGGAAAGGCGCAGAGGTCTGCGGCCGCGCCGACCGCGAGTGTGCCGAGCCCTTCCCACAACCCGAGCGCTGCCGCTCCGCCAGCGGTCGCATGCCGCAAGACCTGCGCGGCGGGCATCGCACGCCACGACAGTCCGCGCGTACACGCCATCAGATGCGCCACGCGTGACTCATCAAGCACATCCATCCGATTGTTGCTCGCGACGCTGTCCGTCCCAATACCGACGCGAACGCCGGCGTCGATCAACGCACGCAACGGCGCGATGCCATGCCCGAACCGTGCATTCGACACCGGGCAGTGCGCTACCGCACAGTCAAACTCGGCGAGCAACGCGATATCTGCCGCATCCACACGCACCGCGTGAATGATCAGCGGCTTCGCGCGCAAGACGCCCGCCTCGTGCAGAAGCGCCACACTCGATCGCGCTTGCGCGCCGGCCGGATCGATGCCGCGACTGCGCCAGTTGTCCGCGTACGGCCCGTCCCCGCGCGTGACCAGCGCGTCCTCGAACGCACTCTCCGCCAGATGCACCGCCATCGGCAGCTGCTCGGCGATCGCATACGCCGCTACGGCGCTGAACAACTGCTTCGACACGGAGTACGGCGCGTGTGGTGACACACCGACGCGCACGGTACCGCTGGCGAGTTTTTGCAGCTCGCGCACCGAGTCTCGCAACGCGCCGAGTGACGCGTGGCACTGCTTCGGATCGGGGCCGAACACTTCCTTGTACACGACGCCGCGCACACCCATCGCCGTCATGGCGCGCATCACCGGTGCACCCGTGTCGCTGGTGTCGGCGTACGTGGTGATGCCACGCAGCAATCCTTCAGCAATGCCGATGCGTGCGCCGACTTCGACGTCGCTCGGATCACTCAGCTCCGTGCGACGCAGATGTGTCAGTGTGCGAATCCACTGCGCGAAGTCGAGGCCTTCCAGCAGGTGCCGGAGCGGCGTCAGCTCGAGATGTGTGTGCACATTCACGAGGCCCGGCAGCAGCGCCGCGTTGCCGAGATCTATCGCGGTGCCAGTCGGCGCGCCGCCGGCGGGGCCAACGTATGTGATGCGATCACCATCGACAGCTACCGCACCATTCGCGATCGGAGGCTGCACCATCGGCAAGACCCAGCTCGCGCGGTACACCGTCACATCAGCCACGCCGCGTTCCGTGCACCTTGGGATCGTAGAGCGCGTCGTCGGCCACGCCGAGTGAGCGTGTCAGTGCCAGCGGCCATTCGAGATTGCCGATCTGCTCACGCTGATGCCCGTCGGAACCGAGTGACAGGCGCACACCGTGCGACAGCGCACGCTCCACCAGCCGAGTGTGGGCGCGATACCGGTTCGACACTTCGAACGCGATACCGTTGCGCTTGAGCGCGAGCACGAGGCGCTCCTCGTGCGCTTCGTCCCACAGATCCTCGGGCGGCAGATCGCGCAGCGTGTATGGCAACAGTGTGGGATGCGCAAAGATCTCGATCGGCATCATATCTGCGAGCGCATCCACCGCGTCGATATGGAACGCCATGTACGCCGACGGCCCGAGTCCCGCGGGCATCTGCTTCTGGAACATGCGCACCAGGGATCCATCGGCGACGGGCACGGCGTGCAACGACCCGATACGATGCGTGAGGCGATCCAGATGCGCATCCGACAGTTCGCGCCAGAGCGAATCGTGCGAGCAGAACTCCGCACTGCGATACGGCAGATGCGCGATCAGCGCCTCGTACTCCTCCACCGCGGCCACGGACTTGAGTGAGTAGCGCACATCGCGACTGGCATGATCACTGACCGTGCCGCGAACACCGCGTGCTGCTGCCGTTGCGATCACGTCGTCCGGACTCAGCACACCATCGGAACACGTGCTGTGTGCGTGGCAATCGAGTGGTTGCCAGGAGCTCACGGGAGACGGAAGGGATTCGCGGTATCGGATGGTGACTTCTTCTTCGGCAACGGCGTGGCGCCGGGCAGGTCGAATGCGTTCTGCATGCTGGCGCTATCGCCCATCGGGCCCATGAGGGTGCCGTCGCATTCCTGTGTCGGTTCGGTGCCCGGCACGAAATAGTCGATCACGACGCGATCGGCGGGGCAGAGCGCACCGGCGCGATATCCGGTGGCCTTGTCCACCGCGATGGCGACGAGGCCACCGGGGCCGGCGAAATCTCCGCTGATGGCACGGCGGCGATACACCTCGTTCATGAACGCCGTCCACGCCGGTGCGGCGAGTTCACCGCCCTGTGCGTTACGCATGATGGTGCGCGGCTTGTCGAGACCCATCCACACCCCCGCCACGAGGTCCGGCGTGAAACCGATGAACCAGACGTCGGCACCATCGTTCGTCGTGCCGGTCTTGCCCCCTGCCGGCACCTTCAGACTCGCAACGGCGCGCGCCGCCGTTCCGCGACGCACGACATCGCGCAGCATGTCGGTCATCAGCCACGCCTCACCACTCGACAACACGGCGGTGCGCTGTGGCGCGGGTTCCCACAGCACTTCGCCTTTCGAATTTTCGACGCGAACGATGCCGGTCGGCTTGGCGCGAATGCCACCCGCCGCGAAGGTGGTGTAGGCCGCGATCATCTCGAGCGGATACACATCCGCCGAGCCGATATGCAGGCTGGGATACGGCGGCATCGGCGTGGTCAGCCCGAAACGTTTTGCCATGTTGCCGACACTCTCTTCGCCGAGTGACATGCCCAGTCGAACAGTGGCCTGATTGCGCGAGAGATACAGCGCCCGTCGGAGCGGGATGTAGCCCATGCTCTTGCCGTCGAAGTTCTGCGGTGACCAGGTACCGCCGCCGGCCTGCGGCACGCTGATCGGATCGTCTTCGATCGCTTCGGATGTAGTGTGGCCGTTCTGGATCGCGTCCGCATACACGAACGGCTTGAACGTCGATCCGGGCTGGTGCAGTGCCTGCGTGGCGCGATTGAATTTCGAGTCGGTGTAGTCGCGACCACCGATCATGGCGCGAATGCCGCCGGTCTTCGGATCAAGCGCAATGAACGCGCCCTGCAGGTACGGCGTGATACCCGCATCGGCGCGATCGTCGTCAGCCGGGCGGGCGAGATACTGCTCGTACGTGACGAACTTGTACGGTCCCAGCTTGCCGCCTTCGATGGTGCGCAGCTGTTGCTCCATCGCACGTTCGGCGGCCAGCTGCATGTCGATGTCGAGCGTGGTGTAGACCTTGAGGCCCTGCTCGTAGAGCTGTCGGCCGAACTGTTCGTCGAGCTGTTTGCGCACCCATTCGACGAAATACGGCGCAACGTCACCAGTCTCAGTGCGTTGGGCGAGTTGCAGCGGGTATGCCTTCGCCAGCGACGCGTCGGCATCGTTGATGATGTGCTGATCGCGGAGCAGTTCGAGCACCGTATTGCGACGCTGCACGGCGCGATCGGGATCGGCGCGCGGGTTGTAGCGATTCGGCGCCTTGGGCAGTGCGGCGAGCAGCGCGGCTTCGGCGAGGTTCAGTTCGCGGACGTTCTTGCCGAAGTACCGCTGCGCAGCGGATTCGACGCCGTAGGCGCCATTGCCGAGGTAGATCTGGTTCAGGTACAGCTCGAGGATCTTCGCCTTCGAGTATTTGCGCTCGATGGCGAGTGCCACTTTGCCTTCGCGCAGTTTGCGCACGACCGACTTGGCGCGCTCGAGGCGTTCCGGGAAGATGTTGCGCGCGAGCTGCATCGTGATGGTCGAAAAGCCCTGCGCGTACCCGCCACGCAGCACGTTCACGACAACGGAACCGAACACGCGATAGAAGTCGATGCCGTGATGGCTGTAGAAGCGCCGGTCTTCGGTGTAGACGAAGGCGTTCTGCACCAGCGGCGGAATGTCCTGAATACGCGCGACGGTGCGGCGCTCGAGCCCGAGTTCGGCGAGGAAGCGTCCGTCGGCCGCGTACAATTTGGAGGTCTGGCGCGGCTGATACTGATCGAGCACGTCCACGCTCGGGCATTGATTGCCGGCGCAGACGAGAGTCCAGCCGGCGGTGAATGCGCCGATGCCCATCGATGCGCCGAGTGTTCCGAGCAGGACGGCCGCCCGGACGACGCGATTCTGGAGGATGCTGCGCAAACCGGCCATGGCACGGAAGATAGTGGAGTGACGTGCAGCGCGGCCAACGCACCGCGCGTGCGCCTGCGAACCGACTGGTCGGACGGTGTAGTTTGTGGGCATGACCGGAACCGCCTTTCTCGACGAACTCGCATGGCGCGGGTTGTTGTTTCAGCACACCGAGGGTGCCGCCGCTGCATTCGCACGCGGCACCGTGACCGGCTACATCGGTTTCGACCCGACGGCCTCGAGCCTGCACGCCGGGAACCTGGTGCAGATCATGGCACTGGTGCACCTGCAGCGTGCCGGCCACCGACCGATGGCGCTGGTGGGCGGCGGCACCGGGATGATTGGCGATCCGAGCGGCAAGAGCAGCGAGCGCCAGTTGCTCACGACCGAGATGGTCGACGCGAACATCGCCGGTATCAGCGAGCAGCTGTCACGTGTGCTGGACTTCGGGGGGCCGCGCGGGGCCATGATGCGGAACAACGCGGACTGGCTTCGATCACTGGACCTGATCGGCTTTCTGCGCGACGTCGGCAAGCACTTCACCGTGAACTACATGCTGCAGAAAGACTCGGTCGATTCACGTATCGGCAGTGAGTCCGGCATCAGTTACACCGAGTTCTCGTACATGCTGCTGCAGGCGTACGACTTCGCGGAGCTGTATCGCCGCGACGGCGTGACGCTGCAACTCGGCGGCAGCGATCAGTGGGGCAACATCACCGCCGGCACGACGCTCATCCGCAAGATGTTCGGCGCCGAGGCGCACGCGGTCACGTTGCCACTGCTCACGAACTCGGCCGGCGCGAAGTTCGGCAAGAGTGAATCCGGTGCCGTCTGGCTCGATGCGGCGCGCACATCGCCGTATCAGTTCTACCAGTTCTGGATTGGTGCCGACGATCGCTCAGTGGGGCAGTATATGCGGACGTTCACGCTGCTGGACCGCGCTGAGATCGAGGCGCTCGATGCCGAAACGATCTCGGCGCCCGAGAAGCGTGCAGCGCAACACCTGCTGGCACGCACCGTGACGACGATGATTCATGGCGCAGAGGCTGCACAGACGGCGGCCGAGGTGTCGACGCTGCTGTTCGCGAAGGGCGATCCGACGGCGCTCTCGGTCAACGCGCTGTCCGCACTCGCGCGCGAAGTCCCGTCAGCATCGGTGGAGCGTGGTGAATCAGTCGACACGCTCACCCTGTTCGTCACCGCCGGCCTCACCGCCAGCAAGGGCGAAGCGCGTCGCCTGCTGCAACAGGGCGGCCTCTCCGTCAACGGCACCAAGCTCTCCGCCGACGACACATCGCTCTCCGCCGATCGTCTGCTCCGCGGGCAGTACTTCCTGCTCCGCAAAGGCGCGAGGGACTACGCGCTCATTTCAGTTGCCTCCTGACCGACCGCGAACTGCTTGGCTCACACAGAGCAGCGGAGCAACAGAGACTCGCTGCTCCTACAGCGTTCCAGAAAAAGTTTTCACGCGAGTAGAAGCCCGGACCTCTGTTGCTCCGCTGCTCTGCGTGAGACCAGCAGTTCAGCCGAGCACAAGAGACAACACGCGCTCCCACTGCGCGGACGTTGTGTACCAGTGGGGCGAGAGGCGGATGCAGCGTTCGCGGACGGAGTGGAAGACGTGGTTCGACTTGAGGCGCGCCGAGGTTGCGTCGAGTTTCGGCGGCTGGATCGCGAAGACGCCGGCGCGGTGCGGACGGTCGCGTGGTGTGACGAGACG